>NZ_WWIQ01000024.1:0-220 GCF_009862985.1 Streptomyces sp. SID5464
TTGGTGGCCTGCCGCTGGTGGTCGTCGAAGTACGCCGGGACGGTGATCACCGCGTCCGTGACGTCCTCGCCGAGGTAGGACTCGGCGTCCCGCTTCAGTTTCTGGAGCACCCGCGCGGACAGCTCCTGCGCCCGGTAGCGGGTGCCGTCGATGTCGCCGTGGTCGGGGAAGCGCCAGTGCGCGTCACCCATGTGGCGCTTGACCGAGCGGGCGGTGCGGT
>NZ_WWIQ01000024.1:443-14866 GCF_009862985.1 Streptomyces sp. SID5464
GGCGAACGCCACGACCGAGGGTGTGGTCCTGGCCCCCTCCGCGTTGGCGATGACGGTGGGCTCGCCGCCCTCCAGCACGGCGACCACCGAGTTCGTGGTTCCGAGGTCGATCCCGACCGCACGTCCCATCGCTGTCCCCTTCCGCCAGGGCGCTCTCACTCTCCAGCACAAAACTTGAGTGCGCTGTTGTCAATGGCGCGAAGGGGTGACCGGCCCGCGGAGCGCCACGGCCCGCCGGGGCCGGTCGGTGACGAGCACGTCCACGCGCGGGTGGGCCAGGAAGGCCCGCATCAGGGTGTCGTCGTTGACCGTCCACACCATCGTGAACAGGCCGTGCCGGGTCGCCTCGCGCAGCACGGTGGTCCTGGCCAGCCGCTGGTGCACGGCGACGCCGTGGGCCCCGCAGGCCCGGATGCGGCGCACCGGGAACAGCTCGCTCAGTCGGGTCCCGGGCAGCCGGGCCAGGGCCAGCTCCCTGCGGTCGCGCCCCAGGGACAGCGCGGTGCGCACTCCGGGGAAGGCCTGCGCGACGGCGGCCACGGAACAGTCCTCCAGCGACGTGACGACGAGCCCGTCCGCCCCGAGCAGGGCGAGGGCCCGGTCGATCACCTCCCGCTCGTAGCCCACCTCCTTCAGGTCCAGGTGCGCCACGAGCTTCCCGGCGATCAGCGCCATGACCTCGTCCACCACCGGCACGTCGTAGCCGGCCCGCTCGCTCAGCTCGGCATGGGTGAGCGTGGCCAGCGGCGGCCCGGTGTGCCCGGCCCGGGCGTCGTGGTAGACGACGAGGACGCCGTCCTTCGTGCGGCGGATGTCGAACTCGGCGTACTCCGCGCCGGACTCGAGCGCGTCCTCGTACGCCTGCCAGGTGGCGGGTCCGGCGCGCTCGGAGCCGCCCCGGTGGGCGGAGACGGCGGGGCGTGGCGTCATGGTCGTCGGCTCCCGGAGGGCGAGCGGGGAGGCGGGAGGGGTACGGCGTCGTCGTCGGGCGCCGGCAGCAGCGAGCCGGAGCGGGTGCTGATGCGTCTGAGCAGCACGTAGCCGATCAGGACCAGGATCACGAAGGGGAGCCAGGCCAGCGCGTAGGCCGGGCCGTAGGCGCGCAGGTCGAGGATGGAGCGGTGGTCGTCGACGTTCGTGCCGTTCACGCCGAAGAAGGCCAGCAGCAGGGTGGGCGGCAGGGCGATCAGCGTGGCGGCGGCGACCAGGCCGGAGACGGTGCGGTCCCGGCGGTCGTCGCGCTCGGCGAGTTCGGCGTCCAGGGCGGCGGAGCGGGCGCTGATCACCGAGGTCAGGCGCTCGACCATGCGGGCCGAGTTCTCCAGGCTGTCGCGGATGCCGAGCGCGTCGCGCAGCGAGGACTGGAACGCCTCCATGACCATCTCGGGGATCAGCAGGCTGTCGACGTAGGCCTCGACACCGAAGGCGAGGTCCAGCTGGAGTTCGTTGACGCCCGCGGAGAGGCGGGAGATCAGGGAGCGGATCTCGGTGGGCGAGTCGGTCAGGGCCTGCTCGTTGGCCCTCATCGTGGCGAAGGCGGCGAGCCGGGTGCGCTGGAGCGCGGCCAGGGCGGAGATCATGCCGATGGCGACGAGCATCAGGCCGTTCTCGACGTGCGGGGCCCAGCCCGCCTGGACGGAGACGCCCCGGCCGAGGGCGGACAGGGTGACGCCGTGGTTCCTGAGGTGCGGTGCAAGACTCGCGTCGTGGGGCGTGGCGGGGTTCCAGGGCATTCGGCCGCGGTAGACGATCTCGTTCAGCAGGATCGCCTTGCGGGCCTCGTCGGCGCTGAGCAGCTCACGCTGTAACCGGCCGCCTGGGAAGACCAGTTGGTGCACGTTCTGGCCGAGGGCGAGCGGCCGGCCGCCGAGCTGTTCGGTCAGCGCCGTCAGGAGCGGGCGGTCGTCGAGTTCGATCCGCTCCCGGTCGAAGCAGGTGGTGGCCAGCCACGCGGCGAGGTCGCCCGCCGTGGTCTCGCCCGCGAAGGCGCAGTCCACGACGAGGGTGGCGTCGCCGCGCGGGGTGGTGACGACCAGGATCCGCAGGGACGCGAGGCCCAGGCCGTGGTCACCGTGCGGCAGCCGCAGCCGGCGCGGCGCGATCTGTTCGTCCAGCATCGGGACGGGGAGGACGTCCTGGCTGGTCATCAGGTGGGAGGCGAAGCGGCCGTAGTCGTAGCGGTCGACGAGGGCGCCGAGGGCGGTGTCCCGGGGGCGGAGCCGGCCGGAGAGGCTGAACAGCAGCAGGACGCGGGTCCGGTCGCGGGTGGCGGAGTCGAGCGCCGTCGCGCTGGTGGACGTTCCCGGCAGCATCGCGTTCCTTCCGGACCGTCGGCGGCAGAGCGTCTGGTTCATACCCCGGGGGCGGTCGACGAACCGACGACGCCGCGCGGGCCGGCCCTGGCGGGCGGGCCCGCGCGACGTGGGTGGGGCAGGTCAGGCGAGCTTGGCGGTCAGGGTGATGGGCGTGGCCTTGAGGGCCTGGCTGACCGGGCAGCCGACCTTGGCCTCCTCGGCGGCTGCGAGGAAGGCCGCCTCGTCCATGCCGGGGACGGTGCCCTCGACGGTGAGGTGGATGCCGGTGATGCCCTCGCCGGGCTGGAAGGTGACGTCGGCGGAGGTCACCAGCTTGGTCGGCGGGGTGCCGGCCTTGTCGAGGATGTTGGAGAAGGCCATCGAGAAGCAGCTGGAGTGGGCTGCGGCGATCAGCTCCTCCGGGCTGGTCTTCCCGCCCGGCTCCTCGGTGCGTGCCGCCCAGGTGACCGGCTGCTCGGCGAGGATGCCGGAGGAGTCGAAGGTGACGACGCCGTTGCCCTTGAACAGGTTGCCTTCCCACACGGTGTGTGCGGAGCGCGTGGCTGCCATGACGCATCCTTTCGATGAGTATCCGGAACCGTGACCGGGTTCCTGGCACCATCCGATCACACTCCCGCTCAACTCACGCGGAAGACCGGCCCTCTGGCGGCGAGCGGCAGCGCGCCGTCGCGGACGCCGCCGGTGTCAGGCGGCGCGTTCCTCGCTGCTCTCCAAGGGCACCTGGGGGCCGTCCGACTCGCGCATCCAGCGGCGCAGGACGCGGTGGACGTGTTCGGCGCCGACGAGTTCCTCCCCCTCGTCGACCGGCGCGGAGAAGCCGAGCGGCGACAGCAGGAAGGGTCTGCCCTGGGCGCCGCCGAGGCCGCCGTGGGAGCCGATCTGCTCCTCGAAGGCGAGGACTTCGCCGTCGGCCGGGTCGTGGAAGGAGTTGACCATGATGTCGGCGGTGTGCGGGAAGGAGTGCGTACGGCGTACCGCGTCGGCGGCGCCCGGCCCGAACGGGGCGAGGGGGCCCGGGTTGTCGTCGAGGTCGGCGAGCGGTATCTCGGCGCCGTACGCGCCGAGGACGACCCCGCCGTGCTCGTCGCTGCGGACCAGCAGGAAGCCGATGCCGGGGTGGTTGGCGAGGGTCGGCAGCAGCGCGGGGTGGCGGGCGTCGATCTCCTCCTTGCTCATGCGGTGCGTGACGTCCGGGAAGGAGACCAGGCCGAGGTTGCCGGAGGCCAGCACGATCGGCTCCGAGCGGCGCGTGGGGCGGTGCCGCTCGCCGCCTTCCTCGACCGGTATGCGCAGGGCGGCACGCACGGCGGCGCGGGCCTCCGCCCCGCTGCGGGTGCGCTCCGCGCGGCGCGGCACGGGCAGTCCGCAGCCGGCCCGCACCAGGTCGCCGAGGGTGAGGCCGTAGCGGGAGCGGAAGGTCTCGCCGGGGCTCTGGCCGTGGTCGGACAGCACGACGAGCCGGTACGGGCGCGGGGCGTGCTCGGCGACGTTCTCGATCAGGGCGAGGGAGCGGTCGAGGCGTTCGAGGACCTTCTGCGCGTCGCGGCTCGCCGGGCCGGAGTGGTGGGCGACCTCGTCGTAGGCCACGAGGTCGGCGTAGACGGCGGTGCGGCCGGCGAGCATGTCACCCGTCACGGCGGCCACGACGACGTCCCGCTCGACGACGGTCGCGAAGGCCCTCACGAGCGGGTAGAGGCCGCCGCGGGAGACGCGCGGGCGTTGCTTGCCGAGGCGGGCCCGGGTCGACTGGCCGATCTCCCGGCCCACCTCGGCGACGAAGGACAGGGCCGTGCGCACGGCGTTGGCCGGGTCGGAGAAGTAGGCGAAGTAGCCCGCGCGGGAGCGGTTCTCCCGGCTGCGGCGGCGGGCGGCGATGGACAGCACGAGGGCCTGCTGTTCGGCGCCGCCGCTGAACAGGTTGCCGCGGCTGGCGCCGTCGACGGTGAGCAGGCCGCCGTGCCCCGCGTACCCGACGGCGCGGCGCTGGAGTTCGGCGGCGCTGGTCGGGCGGTTGCAGACGACGACCTCGCGGGTGTCCTTCTCGTACCAGCGGAACGCGGGGACGTCGTGGTTGCTGCCGTGCAGGATGCCGAGCTGGCTGGCGCCGGTCTGGCTGGACCAGTCCGTGCGCCAGGGGGTGAGCCGGTGGGTGGGGCGGCCGCCGTCGCCGATGTCGAGCCAGCGGGCGACGGTGGGCATCAGGCCCTTGCCGACCGCGTCCAGCAGGACGTCGTGGCCGACGCCGTCGAGTTGCAGGAAGACCGTGCCGGGGCTGGCCGGGCAGGGTGGTCCGGATCTGCGGCGGCGGTCCGAGAGGCGGTACAGCCGGCGGCGGTAGGCGTCGTCGTCGCGCACGGCCAGGGCGGCGCCGGTGGCGGACGCCACGGCGGACATCACGGCGGCGACCACGACGGCGGTCTCGGGGGCGACGGTGCCGCGCTCCCCGGGGTCCAGGCGCAGGGCGAGCAGCAGCAGCGCGCCGTTGAGGAAGAACACCAGCAGCCCGAGCACGAGCGCCGGTACGAGGAGCAGGAGCCGGACGAGCAAGGGCCAGACCACGGCCGACAGCAGCCCGAAGGCGCCGGCGCCGAAGGCCGCGGTGACGGCGATGTCGGTCGCGCTGTCACCGTCGGCCGAGCGGAGCCGGAAGTCGGGCAGGATCCCGGCGAGCACGAGCATGGTGAGGGTGGAGACCGCCCACACGGCGACGCTCCGCCCCACCTGACTGGCGACCCGCCGCCACCGCACGCCCCGCACGCCCCGCCACCTCACGTCCCGGCCCGTCGCGACCACGGACCCTCACCCACAGTGCCACAACGCGCCGGGGACGCCCGGTGTCCCCGGTACCGTCGCGTCAGCGCCCGTCGTAGCCGGCCGTGGGCATCGACAGCCGGCGGTGCACGCACGCCTTCATCGCCGCGTCGTACGCCGGCTCCGCCTGCCCGACCGTCTCGACCCGCACCCCGCGCCGCGCGCACTCCGCGGTGAACTCCTCGACGGAGGCGAGCGCGCTCTCCAGGACTCTCCGGCTGGGTGCCACGAACAGGTCCAGGCCGGGGCGGACGCCGTCCCACAGCGCGCAGTGGTCGGGACGCAGTCCCCGCACCAGTAACTCCCGGCTGATCACATAGCCCCGCTCGCTGGCCCAGCGGGCGCACATCGCGTGCTGGCTGCGGGAGTCGACCAGGAACGGATCGTCGTCGAGCTCCTCCAGCGGCGTCAGACTCGCGATCGCCGTGACCCGGACCGGCACCATGGCGTCCCCCCTCACCTCCGGTTTCGCCGCCGACCCTACTCCTGCACGTACGCTTCGGGGAGTCGCGCGAAGGAGGCAAAGAAGTGCCGGTGGAGATCACCTGGTGGGGTCACGCCACTTGCACGGTCGAGGACTCGAACGTACGCGTGCTCACCGATCCGCTGTTCGCGCGCCGGCTCGCGCACCTGCGCCGCCGGCGCGGGGACCTGCCGCCTCCCGGCGCCCACCAGGCGGATGTCGCGCTGGTCTCGCATCTGCACGCCGACCACCTGCATGTGCCGTCGCTGATGCGGCTCGCTCCGGGCACGCGCCTGCTCGTGCCCCGGGGCGCGCGCCGGGCGGTGCCGGGACTGCGCCGGCTTTCGCACCTGCGGGTCAGCGAGGTGGCGCCCGGGGACGAGACCCCGGTCGGCGACATCGTCGTTCGGGCCGTGCCCGCGCGGCACGACGGACGCCGGCTGCCGCTCGGACCGCACCGCTCCCCCGCGCTCGGCTACGTCATAGCCGGCGAGGCCCGGACGTACTTCGCCGGGGACACCGGGCTGTTCGACGGGATGGCCGAGGAGGTCGGGCCGGTGGAGGTGGCGGTGCTGCCGGTGGGCGGCTGGGGGCCGTACCTGGGCGAGGGCCACCTGGACGCGGGCCGGGCGGCGCAGGCGCTGGCACGGCTGGCGCCGCGCAGTGCGGTGCCGGTGCACTACGGCACGTACTGGCCGATCGGGATGGACGCCGTGCGCCCCCACGAGTTCCATGCGCCGGGCGACGAGTTCGTGCGCCTCGCGGCGCGGCACGCGCCCGGCGTGGCGGTGCACCGGCTCGGGCACGGGGAGAGCGTGCGCCTGGAGGTCGCGCGGTGATCTGGACCGCGCCCGGGGCGCAGGCCGCCGTGCCTCTGCTCGCCGCGTCGGCCGTCACCCCGGCGTCCGTCGTGCCGGAGTCCACGCAGCAGGCGATCGGCTACCCCTCGCTCTTCCTGCTGGTGCTGATCGGGGCGCTGGTACCGGTGATCCCGACGGGCGCGCTGGTGAGTTCGGCGGCCGTGGTCGCCTTCCACCAGACGGCTCCGTTCTCGCTGGCGATGGTGTTCGTGACGGCGTCGCTGGCGGCGTTCCTCGGGGACGCGGCGCTGTACTGGCTGGGGCGGCGCGGGATGAAGTCGAAGAACGGCTCGCGCTGGCTGGAGGCGATCCGGGCGCGAGCGCCGGAGGACCGGCTGACGCAGGCGCAGGAGAAACTGGCCGCGCACGGTGTTGCCGTACTGGTGTTGTCCCGGCTGGTGCCGGCGGGGCGGATTCCGGTGATGCTGGCCTGTCTGATGGCGAGGTGGCCGATGCGCCGCTTCTGGCGCGGGAACCTGCCGGCCTGTCTGGCCTGGGCCGTGACGTACCAGTTGATCGGGATTCTCGGGGGGTCGTTGTTCGACGAGCCGTGGGAGGGCGTGGTCGCGGCGATCGCGCTGACCCTGCTGATCAGCGCGACGCCGAGTCTCTGGAAGCGGGTTCGATCGGCCAGGTGATGTCCCGCAGCGGAGTGCGGGGCCCAGGCGGCTGGGCGCGCCCACGCGGCGGAGCCGCACATCGGCACAGCCCCGCGCCCCTAGGTGTGCTGCAGTACCCGTGAGCCACCGATGGGCAGGTCCCACAGGTCCTCGCGGAGCAGGCCCGCCTTTTCCCAGGCCGCGCGGACGCGGGTGAGCGGTTCCAGGACCGGTTCGGCGGAGAGCACGAAGGTGCCCCAGTGCATGGGGGCCATCCGCCGGGCGCCGAGGTCCTGGGCGGCCCGGACCGCTTCCTCCGGGTCGCAGTGGACGTCGCTGAGCCACCAGCGCGGGTCGTAGGCGCCGATGGGGAGGAGGGCGAGGTCGATGCCGGGGTAGCGGCGGCCGATGCGGGAGAACCAGTGGCCGTAGCCCGTGTCGCCCGCGAAGTAGACGCGCTGTCCCTCCCGGTCGGTCAGGACCCAGCCGCCCCACAGGCTGCGGCAGGTGTCGACGAGGGTGCGCTTGGACCAGTGGTGGGACGGGACGAAGTCGAAGCGGACGCCGTCCAGTTCGGCCGCCTCCCACCAGTCGAGCTCCGTGACGCGGGTGAAGCGACGGCGGTGGAACCAGCGGGCCAGGCCGGCCGGGACGAACACGGGGGTGTCACGCGGGAGCCTGCGCAGCGTCGGGGCGTCCAGGTGGTCGTAGTGGTTGTGGCTGATGACGACGGCGTCGACGTGCGGCAGGGCCTCCCAGGGGACGCCCACGGGCGTGATGCGGGCCGGGGTGCCGAGGATCCGGCGGGACCAGACCGGGTCGGTGAGGACCGTGAGCCCGCCGATGCGCAGGACCCAACTGGCGTGTCCCGCCCAGGTGACGGCGACCGTGCGGGCGTCGGCGCGGGGCAGGGGGCCGGGGGCGTACGGGAGCCGGGGGATGTCGGCGAGGCCTTCCGGGCCGGGTCTCACGGCGCCCTCGCGGGCGAAGCGGGCCATGGCCTTCAGGCCGGGGAGCGGTGCGGTCAGCCGGTCGTGGAACGTGCGCGGCCACACCCGGTGTTCGGCCAGTGGTCTCGGTTCGGCCAGCGGCGGGTACGGGGGCGCGACGGGGGACGGGAGGGCCGCGTCGCCGGCTTCCCGAGTGGTCGTGCTCGTGGTCGACTCGGACTGCTGCGTCATCGAGGAGGCTCCCATCGCTGAGCGTCGTCGCGGAGATCGTCGAAGGCCGTCTTCAGTTGGATCAACGCGCGGTGCACGTGCGGCAGTTCCAACGGCGCTTGTGAGGTGAGGCATTCCGCGCGTTCCGTTTCGGAGCCGGCCAGCAGTGCGCCGGTCGACAGCCGCACGCGCGGGGCTTCGAGCTCGTCGCCGAAGCGGTGGCCACCGGGCGCGGGCATCCCGAGGCGGGCGGCGAGGAAGTCCTCCAGTTCCTGTGCGTCGCCGACGTCGTGCGCACTCAGCGCGGGACGCAGCGGAGCGAGGTCGACGTACAGGTGGCGGCCGGCCTGCGGGGGCCGGGCGAGGGCGCCCGCCGCGACGACGGCGGCGTGCGCCTCGGCGGCCAAGCGCGCGTGCAGGCGCACGGTGGCGGCGACGCGCGCGGTGACCGGTTCCGGTTCCCGCAGGGCGTAGGCGGCCGCCGAGGCGACGGGAGCGGCGACCCGGGCGTCGAGCGCGGTGAGGACGTCGAGCACGCGCGCGTGGAGGCCGTCGGCATCCTCGCCGGCCGGGAAACGGGCCACCGCGGCCGGCCAGCCGGGCGGGAGGAAGGCACCGGCCAGGTCGGTGACGACGGTGACCCGGTCGGGCAGCATCTCGGCGGGGCTGAGCAGCACGGTGTCGTGCGGGTCGTGCAGGGTGTCGCGCCAGGTCTCGTCGCTGACCAGGTGCAGTCCCTCCCCCTGGGCGGCCTCGACGGTCTCGTGCAGCAGCTCGGGAGGGGCGACGGTGGCCGTGGGGTCGTCGGCGACGGACAGCACGAGCAGGCGCGGGTCGCCGCCCTCGGCGCGGACCCGGCGCACGGTCTCCAGCAGGGCGTACGGGTCGGGCACCCCGCCGCTCTCCGGCGGGGTCGGCACGCGGAAGGCGGGGCGTCCGAGCAGCCGGGCGTACGGCGCCCACCAGGCGGCGCACGGTCTCGGCACGAGGACGTCACCGCCGAGGGCTGCGGTCAGGGCGAGCAGCAGCGCGGGCGCGCCGGGTCCGGCGGCCACCCGGCCGGGGTCGCAGTGCAATCCGCGCCGGTCCCAGTAGCCGCAGGCGGCCTCCCGCAGGGCCGGTCCCCCGCCGACCGGCTCGGGATCGCCCCGGGACGCCGCGGCGGCGAGCACGGCGGACAGCTCCGGCAGCACGGGCAGTCCGTCCTCGGGGAGCGGGGGCCCGAACCGGACGGGGCCGTGACCTTCCGGGTCGGTCCGCCGCATCCGTACCTCCGCAGTGCCTGGTGCCGTGTCCTGTCGCCCTCGTCCGTGTCCTCGGCCACTGAGTACCCACGGCGCCGCCACCCCATGGGCGCCCGGCGGGTTGTGACGGTCACAGCATGAGCGGGCCGGGCCGGGGAAGCCGGGGGCTTCCGGGACGGTGGCGCGCGCCGGGGGGTCAGCGGTACGGGTCGCTCTCCCGGTGGCGCAGCCGGTGCACGGCGGCACCGAACGCGCCCGCGATCAGCACTCCGCCCGCGACCAGTGCGGGCACCGAGTCGGTGAAGGCACCGCCGTCACCGGCACGCACCCCCCGCTGGACGACCGCTCCCCCGCACTCGGTGGAGTGGTGCCGCGGCTCGTCGTGCGGTTCGTCGGGGCAGGGCCGGCCGGAGGGCTCGTGGGTCGGCTCGTGAGACGGCTTGTGATGTGCCCCTCCGCCGTGGGCCACCGTGAACGTCGCGCTCCACTCCTTGCCCTCCGCGCCGGGAGCGGCCGGGCAGGTGCCGTCGACGGTCCAGGCCGAGTCCTCGCCGAGGGCGTCGGGGTCATCCTCGAAGTTGTCCGCGGGTGCGATGCGGGCCGTGCCCCGGTAGGCCGGGCCGGACACCTCGTCGTCGTTGCCGGTCACCTTGCGCAACGGGACGGTGCCCTCGTCGAAGGCCTGCGAGGTCGCGTCGATGGTGTCGGGCGGCGGCCCCCCGGTCGGATCACAGCTGACGGAGATGGTGAGCGTCCCCCCGGGCTCCACGGTGGCCGGACTGACCTCGGCGGCGGGTTCGGCGGCCACGACCGGAGCGAACCCGGTCAGGGCCGAGCCGGCCAGGACTGCGACGGAGAGTGCGTGGCGGGTGCGGCGCATGGCGGGGACTCCTTAGGGCGACGGCAGAATGCCCTCTGCCATCACAGCCCGCCCCCTGGAACGCCGCGCGCGCCCGGGCCCCATTAGCGGGACGGTGCCCTCCAACCGGGTGAACCGCAACGCCTCAGGACGCGGGGCTGTACCGATGTGCGGCTCCGCCGCGTGTGCGCGACAAGCCCCAACGGACCCGCACCCGCAAAACCGGCGACACCCCCACGGCGCTACGCCACATCCCGCATGACCTGCTCCCGAACCCGCCCGCAGCACCGGCTGATCAACCGGGACACGTGCATCTGCGAGATCCCCAGCTCCTCGGCGATCCGGCTCTGCGTCATGTCCCCGAAGAACCTCATGTACAGAATCGCCCGCTCCCGCTCCGGCAGCGCCGCCAGCCGCGACTTCACCGCCTCACGGTCCACGACCGTGTCCAGCGCCGGATCCGGCGACCCGAGCGCGTCGCTCAGGGAGTACCCGTCCTCGCTGCCGGGCAGTTCCGCGTCCAGGGACAGGGCGGTGAAGCTCTCCAGCGCCTCCAGGCCCGTCTTGACGTCCTCCTCGCTCAGCTTCGCGTGCTCGGCGATCTCCGCCACGGTGGGCCGCCGGCCGGAGATGGTCTGGGACAGGTCCTGGGAGGCGAACCGGACGCGATTGCGCAGGTCCTGGACGCGACGAGGTACGTGCAGGGTCCACATGTGGTCGCGGAAGTGCCGCTTGATCTCGCCGGTGATGGTGGGCACGGCGTAGCTCTCGAACGCGTTGCCGAGCTCTGGGTCGTAGCGGTCGACGGCCTTGACCAGGCCGAGGGCCGCGACCTGGCGCAGGTCCTCGAAGCTCTCGCCGCGGCTGCGGAAACGCCCGGCGAGCCGGTCGGCCATGGGCAGCCAGGCCTCGACGATCTCGTCGCGGAGCGCGTCGCGCTCCGGTCCGGCGGGCAGTGCGGCGAGCCTGCGGAAGGCGTCGGCGGTGTCGGGGGCGTCGTCGTGGGGGTGCTGCTTCGCGCTGGTGTGGATCGGCATGATGCGTCGCAATTCCCTTACAGGTGCTCTGGGTTGGACGGTCACCGTGGGAGCGCATCACTGGTGCGGACCAGGAGCGCCGGTGGCGGCGCGAGTCGCCGCTCCCACGGACGTGCCTCCTGTCCGAAGCACTGAGGTGCGCCTGCCCCCGGCCCCCGCCCGCAAACCCGGAGAGGTTTTCCGCCGTCGCGCAGGGTGACTCGTACTGCTGGCTCTGTCCCCATACGTCCGGGAGGTCGTACATGAGCACCAAGGTCTCCGACCACGTCCTTGAGCGGTTGCGCGAGTGGGGGGTCGAGCAGGTCTTCGGCTATCCGGGCGACGGCATCAACGGCCTGCTCGCCGCGTGGGGCCGGGCCGAGAACCAGCCGCGTTTCGTGCAGTCGCGGCACGAGGAGATGTCCGCGTTCCAGGCGGTCGGCTACGCCAAGTTCAGCGGCCGTCTCGGAGTGTGCACGGCCACGTCCGGGCCGGGCGCGATCCATCTCCTGAACGGCCTGTACGACGCCAAGCTGGACCACGTCCCGGTGCTGGCGATCGTCGGCCAGACCCACCGCACCGCGATGGGCGGCTCCTACCAGCAGGAAGTGGATCTGCACACGCTGTACAAGGACGTCGCCTCCGACTTCGTGGAGACGGTGACCGTGCCGGAGCAGCTGCCGAACGTGCTGGACCGGGCGATCCGCACCGCCTACGCGCGCCGCTGCCCGACCGCGGTCATCATCCCCGGCGATGTGCAGGAGCTCGACTACTCGCCGCCGACGCACGAGTTCAAGATGGTGCCCTCCAGCCTGGACCGCAGCTCGTGGACGGCGGTTCCCTCGGACGACTCGGTGCGGCGGGCCGCCGAGATCCTCAACTCCGGTGACAAGGTGGCGATCCTGGTCGGCCAGGGCGCGGCCGGCGCGCGGGCCGAGGTGGAGCGGATCGCCGAGCTGCTCGGCGCCGGTGTCGCCAAGGCGCTGCTCGGCAAGGACGTCCTCAGTGACGAACTGCCGTACGTCACCGGCTCGATCGGCCTGCTGGGCACGCGTCCGTCGTACGAGCTGATGCGGGACTGCGACACGCTGCTCACCATCGGGTCGTCGTTCCCGTACACCCAGTTCCTACCGGAGTTCGGTAGCGCCCGGGGCGTGCAGATCGACATCGATCCGCACATGGTCGGGATGCGCTACCCGTACGAGGTGAACCTGGTCGGCGACGCGAAGGCCACGCTGGAGCGACTGATCCCGCTGATCGAGGAGGGGCGCGGGCGCGAGTGGTACGACACGGTGTGCGCGAACGTGACGCGCTGGCGTGACGTCATGGAGCGCCGGGCGGGACTCGACGCCGATCCGATCAATCCTGAGTACGTGGCCCGCGCCCTGGACCCGCTGCTGCCGGACAACGCGATCGTCGCCTCCGACTCGGGCTCGACGGCGAACTGGTACGCGCGGCACCTGACCATGCGGCCGGGCATGCGGGGCTCGCTCTCCGGCACGCTCGCGACGATGGGCTGTGGGGTGCCGTACGTGATCGGCGCGAAGTTCGCGCACCCGGACCGGCCCGCGATCGCGCTGGTGGGCGACGGGGCGATGCAGATGAACGGGATGGCGGAGCTGATCACGGCGGCGAAGTACCGCCACCAGTGGGAGGACCCGCGGCTGGTGATCGCCGTGTGGAACAACCAGGATCTGAATCAGGTCACGTGGGAGATGCGGGCCATGGAGGGCGCGCCGCAGTTCCTGCCGTCGCAGCGGATCCCTGACGTGCAGTACGCCGCGTTCGCGCGTTCCCTGGGGCTGACCGGCATCCGGGTGGAGAAGCCGGAGGACGTCGAGGCGGGCTGGCGTGCCGCGCTGGAGGCGGACGGTCCCGCGGTGGTCGAGTTCCTGACCGATCCGGCCGTCCCGCCGATCCCGCCGCACGCCACCTGGGAGCAGATGGAGGCGACCGCCGCGTCGATCCTCAAGGGCGACGCGGACCGGGGATCGATGGTCAAGCAGGGCTTCAAGGCGAAGGTGCAGGAGTTCCTGCCGGGGCGCGAGAAGAAGTAGCGGTCGCCGCCGCGGATGTTGAACGGTGCAGCCAGTCCGAGCAGCAGCCCGGCGGCTCCGGCCATCTCCAGCGTGCCGATGGGTCTGTCCGCGGCGAGGGAGGCGACCGCGCGCTCAGCCGCTCCCCCGTCACCTCGTACCCGGTGCCGGTCTCGTCGAGGGCGATGATTCTCCTCGGCCAGCACCTGCTCGTAGGGGGTGTCGGCGTCGATGTCGAAGTACTTCCACACCGCCCCAGAACCCCTCCAGGTGGGTGACCGACCACTGATGCAGGGCGGCGTAGTCGTCCGGGTCGATGCCCTGGCGCCGGGCGAACTCCGCGATCCGACTGGCGGCCGCCGTCTCTGGCTCGGGTGGGAAGAAGGGCGTGCTCATCGCGTCGTACTCCTCAACAGGCTTCTCGGGGCCGTCCGTTCGGCAAGAGCAGGGCTTCGTGTGGTGTGCAGCAGGGCCGCCCAGTCGGCGGTCGAGGTGAAGTCGGGTCCACCGGCCGGGACGACGTCCATGACGACGCGGTCGGGGCGCAGCAGTACGGCGTCCGCGCGTCCGGCGCGCATCCAGGCGGCGAGGGTGCCGTCGTCGCCGAGGTCGGTCACGGAGAGCGCGCGTATGCCGAGGCTGTGGGCGAGCGCGGTCAGTGAGGGGCCGGGTGAGGTGGCGGTCAAGACGCTGAAGGAATCGCCGAGCAGCTCGTCGAGACGGGTACGCCGTCCGTCGACGCTCACCCACGGTTGCGGGCAGTGCGTGCCCGCCAGGCCTCGGCGGACCCCGCGCCGCACGAGCGGTCCGGTGGTCAGGGGCGGGCTGAGGTCGCGGCCGGCCAGCCCGGTCAGGCCGGGTATGCGGCAGGCCGCGGCCAGGAGCCTTCGGCGGATCGCGGCGGCACTGTCCTGTCCGCCGGTCATGGCCCAGCCCATGGCGACCGCCAACCGGATCACGTGCCGGGCGTGCGGCTTGCGTTCGCTCTCGTAGGTGTCCAGCAACCGCTCATTCCCGCCCTGCTGGAGGACGCGGGCGAGCTTCCAGGTGAGGTTGTAGG
>NZ_WWIQ01000025.1:0-6002 GCF_009862985.1 Streptomyces sp. SID5464
GACTGGGAGCTGCAGAGCGAGTTCGGGCCGGCCGGTGCGACGGGTGGCGTGTGGGAGTGCCCCGACCTGTTCCCCCTCGCGGTCGACGGGGACCCGAAGAGGATCAAGTGGGTTCTGGTGGTCAACCTCAACCCCGGTGGCATCGCGGGTGGTTCGGCCGCCCAGTACTTCGTCGGGGACTTCGACGGCAAGAAGTTCACCCCTGAGGACAAGGGCACCTACACACCGCCCGCGGGCGACGTCGTGCAGGACTTCGAAGGCGCCGGCTTCGGGGACTGGACGGCGACCGGGACCGCGTTCGGCCAGGGGCCGGCAACCGGGACGCTGGACGGTCAGCAAGCCGTCTCGGGCTTCGACGGCAAGGGCCTCGCCAACAGCTTCCACGGCGGTGACGGCACCACCGGCTCCCTCACCTCCCCCTCCTTCACCGTGACCAGCCCGTACCTCAACTTCAAGACCGGTGGCGGGCGGCATCCGCACCAGGCCGGTACCGTCCTGGACGGCACCGCGCCCGAGGGCACGGTCCTCGCCGACTTCGAGGGCGGCGGCTACGGCGACTGGACGGCGACTGGGGACGCCTTCGGCACGGCACCGGCCACCGGCACACTCCCCGGACAGCAACAGGTTTCCGGATACCTGGGCAGCGGCCTGGTCAACACCTTCAGAAGCGGCGACTCCACCACCGGCACCCTCACCTCGCCCGAGTTCACCGTCGGCAAGAAGCACATCAACTTCCTCATCGGCGGCGGCAACCACCCGGCAGACGCGGCCAACCGCACCGCCGTCGAGCTCCTCGTGGACGGTCAGGTCGTGCGCAGCGCCACCGGGAAGGACTCCGAGGCACTCGACTGGGCCTCGTGGGACGTCGGCGACCTCGCCGGAAAGAAGGCGCGGATCAGGATCGTCGACGACAACACCGGCGGCTGGGGCCATGTCAACGCCGACCACATCGTCATGTCCGACACCCCGGTCCGGCGCGCCTCCCAGGAGACGTCCGTCAACCTGATCGTCGACGGCAAGGTCGTCCGCAGCGTGACCGGCACCGACAGTGAGGCCATGGACTGGGCGTCCTTCGACATGCGCCCCTACGTCGGCAAGAAGGCGCAGATCCGGATCGTCGACACGCACACCGGAGGCTGGGGCCACGTACTGGCCGACCGGTTCACAGCCGCGGACAAGCCCGCCGAGTCCGTTCTGCAGCGCGCCGGCTGGGCCGACTACGGCAAGGACTACTACGCGGCCGTGTCCTGGGAGAACGCGCCGGGCGGCAAGCGCTACATGATCGGCTGGATGAACAACTGGGACTACGGCCAGTCCGTCCCCACCTCCCCGTGGCGCGGCGTGCAGAGCGTCCCGAGGGAGATGGCCCTGCGTACCCTCGACGGCCGGATCCGGCTGACCAGCAAGCCGGTGGGCAGCCTGGAGTCCCTGCGGCAGACGGAGCCGGCGACGGCGTCCGGTGTCAGCGTCAAGAGCACCTCGAAGTCCCTGACCGGCCTCGGGGCCAAGGGCAAGGCGCTCGACATCGAGGCGACCTTCTCCCTCAAGGACGCGGCTCGCTTCGGCCTGAAGGTGCGCACCGGTGCGGGCGGCGAGGAGACCGTCATCGGCTACGACACCGCCTCCCAGGAACTGTACGTCGACCGCAGCCGATCCGGCGCCGGGGACTTCAACAGCACCTTCCCCGGCGTGCAGAGCGCACCTCTGAAGGCCGAGAACGGCAAGGTCAGACTGCGGATCCTCGTCGACTGGTCGTCCGTGGAGGTCTTCGGCGGCCGCGGCGAGTCCGTGATCACCGACCAGATCTTCCCCTACCCCTCCAGCACCGGCGTCGAGGTGTTCGCCGAAGGAGGCACCGCCACCCTCGACAGCCTCCGCGCGTGGCGGCTGAAGTCCATCTGGCGCTGACGAGCGGTCGGCGTACGAAAGCCGGGAGGCGCCACGCGGGCGCCTCCCGGCCGGAGTCGAGGGCGAGGAGAGCGAAGGAACTCGAGTCAGTTGGAGTGAATGAGAAGGAAGCCCCTTCATGGCCTCGCCGTCGGCAACGCTAGCACTCAGGCCGGGATCAGGTCGCGCAGATTTTCGAGGGTGATGATCCGGGAGTCCGGGTGCAGCCCCTCGGGCCGTTCGAGACCGATGTACGTCACGGGCTCCTCAGGGACCGGCCCGCCGTCCCACAGGTCCACGGCCGTGGTGTCGTGGGACATCAGGTCGATCAGGTACCTCGTCGTCAGCTGCTCCCGCTCCACGAGGGCACGCACCGCCTTGGACACCGACACCTGGTTCTCCTCGACCCGGTTCGCCTCCGAGATGCCCTTCAGATACAGGTGCAGCCACTTCGCACTCCACCTGCCGTCGTCCCCGCGTCGGAAGACCAGAGGCAGTGCCACCCGGCCGACGCCACGCAGCTCCGACTTCATCCGCACCGTGCGCGGCTCGAACGGGCGGCCCTTCTGCGCACGGTCGCGCAGCATGAACCCGAAGAACGACTCCTCGGCCTCCTCGAAGCCCTCGCCGGCGTAGATGTTGACCTGCGGAACGATGAAGGTGCCGCGCACCCGGTCCAGGGACAGATCGATGAACTCCGAGGCCCCGTCGGGCGCCTCGGTGACATCGCCCGAGTGCCGGCCCCCCACGGTTTTGAGGGACGTGTAGGAGAGCCAGCAGTCGGTGCTGTAGTCGCTGTGCAGGAGCAGGGCCGACAGGTCGTAGTCGGTGCGGACCTCGGTCTGCTTCCAGTACACGAAGAAGCGCAGCAGTTCGCCGTCGACCCGCGAGAGCGAGCCCCGCGGCAGTACGCCGAACCCGGCCGTGGTCGCCCTGCCGCTGAGCGGGAGCGCCACGTCGAGGACTTCGGGGTCGAGCAGCAGCCGGCGCGGCGCCGGGAGGCGGCGGCGGACCTCCGCGTCGAGGGCGGCGATCAGGCGATCGCGGTCCGCGGCCGGCACCGGAAACCGGTCGTCGCGGGTCACCCAGGCGCGGCCGCGGCGGTTGACGAAGATGCGGGGCGCGTCGGTCTCCCGCTCCCGGTTGTGGAAGTGCTCGCGGACCGAGAGGACGACCCGGCCGGAGACCTCGGGAGCGACCTCCATCGCGGCGGCCACCACCGCGTCCCGCTCCTCCTGGCCGGCGGCGACGCGCAGCAGGAGGTCCAGGGCGCGGAACAGCTTGCCGGGAGCGGACTTCAGCAGCTTCACCGCACCGGTGACGTCGTACTCGTCGAGCAGCTTCTCGACGCGGCTGTCGAAGGAACGGGCCTCCTTCTCGCCCCGCGCCACGGCGAACACCTCGGCGGCGTGCGGCCAGCGGGGGTACTCGTGCGGGTGGAGACGCTCGCCGAGGCGCTTGAAGGGCTCCCGGTACGCGTGCACGTCGGCGAGTTTCGCCGGGTTCGCCGCGACCACCGCGTCGAGGCCCGCGAGCAGCCCCCGGCGGACCGGCCGCGGCAGCGTCCGGAACCGGGTGGGTTCCTGGAGCGTCACGTCGCCGCCCGACAGGGCGCAGGCCAGTCGCAGCACGTCGGTGACGGTGTCCAGCAGGAGGCCGGCGCCCACACCGAGGCGGGCCTCGTTGACGACCGCCCGGTTCTCCCGGACGGGGATCGACTCCGGCTGGGGGCCGTCGGCGCAGCGTTCGGCGAGGATCCTGAGGTCGCGCAGGTGCTCCTCGCCCAGGGGCGTCGTGCTGCCCGCCAGGGCCAGGTAGAGGTCCGTGAGTTCGGCGTCCAGGTCCCGGCCGAGGTGCAGGACGGTCACCCGGTCGCCCGCCGAGGCGATCAGCTCGTCCTGCGCCGCGAGCATCTCCTCGTAGGTGTGCTGGTAGCGGCCGTACGTGGGGAGGCTGAGCAGGTTCAGGACCCCGCGCTTCAGCTGCGCCGCCACGTTCTCGCGCGAGGTGTCGTCGGCGAGCGCCTTCGCCACGCACCCCATCCAGAACTCCTCGGTGTCCGGCACGTTCGCCGGGAAGTCGATGAAGTAGGAGTTGTGCCGGACGTGGTCGCCCACCATCTCGCTCACGGTGGCCAGCGTTCGCCGGGCGGTGTGCACGACCGCGGCCTCGGACAGCCCCGACAGCCGCTCCAGCAGCTCGGCGGAGAGCTTGAAGCCCACGGAGGTCAGCGCCGCGTCGAACTGCCGGGCGGCGGTGGCGCCTTCCCCTGCGGATCCCCTGGGGAAGGGCAGGCGATGGGTGTGCCGGATGACCAGCGATTCGAAAGTGTGCGCCATTCGGGGATGGTCGCAGATGTGCGCGAGGCGACGCACCGGAGTTTTCCGCACGACGCCGCGCCCCGGGGCCTCCGGCGAGCGGGCCTCGGCCGGCACCCGTCAGGGACGCGTGGCCAGCGGATCGAGGAACGTCAGCACGGAGGCGTCCTCCTCGATCAGCGGAGTGAGCGCGGCGTTGAACGGGCCGCCGTACGGCGCGTTCAGGTGTGCCTGGAAGGCGTCCTCGTCCCGGTAGACCTCGAAGATCCAGTAGGCGCGGGGGCTGGCCGTCTTGGTGTAGACGTCGAAGGCCAGGTTGCCTTCCTCCTCGCGCACCTTCAGGGCGTACTCCTGGATCAGGCGGGCGACCTGGCCCTCCGCTCCCTCGCGGGCGGTGAACTCGGCGAGCAGGGTTTTCGTCATGGTCTTCCGTCCTTGCCGGTGGGGTTCAGCGGGTGGAGTCGAGGTGCCGGACCGCGCGGGCGCCCGGCGTGAGCCGCGGCAACTGGTCCTGCCAGGGCGGGTTCGGGCCGGCGACCGAGCAGGTCAGGGCCGCGACCCGCACGGCGAACAGGCAGGCCGCCTCGACGTCGGCGAGGCGCAGGTCCGTCAGTCTGCCGCCGAGGAGTTCGTGGGTGCCGAGGTGGTGCAGCAGGCCTGCCGTGAAGGAGTCCCCCGCACCGACCGTGTCGACGACCGGCGTCGCCACCGCCGGCACACGCACGCGCTCCCCGTCGAGTGAGGCCAGGGCTCCTTCCGCGCCGCGCGTGATCACCACGAGCCGGGCCCCCGCCGCGTGCCAGGTGTCGCACGCCTGCTCGGGCGGTGTTCCGGGCAGGAGGAGCTCCAAGTCGTCCTCGCTCAGCCGCAGCACGTCCGCGAGGCCGCACCAGTGCGCCAGCCGGGCGCGGTAGACCTCGGGGCGCACCAGGAGCGGGCGGACGTTGGGATCGATGCTGATGGTGGCCCGGGGAGCGGCCGCAACCAGGAAGTCCTCCACCACCGCCGCTCCCGGCTCCCTGACCAGGGCCAGCGAACCGGTGTGCACGCAGGCGGTGCCGGCCAGGTCCACCCCGGCCAGTTCCGCGCTCGTCCACTGCCAGTCGGCGGTGGCCTGGGCGTGGAAGGAGAACGCGGCCTGGCCCCGGGCGTCCAGTTCGGCGACGGCGAGCGTGCTGGGTTCGGCGGCCTGAACGGCGTGCGAGAGGTCCACGCCGGAAGCGGCGAGGTGGGCCCGGAACAGGCGGCCGAACACGTCGCCGGACAGCCGCGCGAGGAAGCGGGCAGAGGTGCCCAGGCGGGCCAGGGCCACCGCCGTGTTGGCCGGCCCGCCGCCCGGCAGGACGCGCAGGGCGAGTTCGTTCGGTGCGGGTGCGGGCTCGGTGAACGCGTCGGCGACGCACTCTCCGAGGACGGTGATCCGGCTCATGGGCTGCTCTTCTCTGGGACGCGCGGAGCGGAAACGGGCATGACCCGGGCACGCCGGTGTACGGCTTCGGGGCGGGGCAGCCGCCCAGGGGCGTTGCCGATTTGTGACGAGTGCAAGGCATTGACGTTGCCGGTGAGCGGAGTCCATCATCCTCGCCAAGCAGTGTCAACGATGACATCAGTCATCGTTGACATCGCGGGACGGCAGTCCTCGCTGCCGGCCACCCGCCCGACATCCCGCTGGAGCCGTTCATGTCACGCACCTCTCGTCTCCCCTCCTCCCTGCTCCGAGTCGCCGCGTGCACGGGCGTCGCGGCCCTCACCCTGACCGCCTGTGGATCCGGATCGGGATCGGGCAGCACGAGCACC
>NZ_WWIQ01000026.1:0-246 GCF_009862985.1 Streptomyces sp. SID5464
GGCCGGATCGACCTCGGCGAGCAGCGCACCCCCGTCACGGACGCGAAATGAGACCCGAAGCACATGATCTTCGAACGTAACGGGGCAGACGTACCCGTGGTGATCGTCGGCGCCGGGCCCGTGGGCGTGACCGCCGCCCTCCTCCTGGCCCGGCGCGGAGTCCGCAGCGTCGTCCTCGAACGCCACAGGGACATCTACCCGCTCCCGCGTGCCGGCGCCTACGACGACGAGGTGCGCAGGATCCTC
>NZ_WWIQ01000026.1:477-9561 GCF_009862985.1 Streptomyces sp. SID5464
CCTCCAGGCCGCGGGCGTGGGCGAGGAGTTCGCCGCGATCGCCCGCCCGGCGAACGGGCTGCGGCTGCTGGACGCCCGGCACCGGGTGATGGCCGAGTTCCGCCGCACCGAGCACGGCCTGCACGGCTACCCGCAGACCAGCATGTTCGACCAGCCCGAGCTGGAACGGGTGCTGCGCGACGCCCTGGCCCGGCGCCCGGAGTGCGAGCTCAGGGGTGGCGTGGAGGTCACCGGCATCGGCCCGGACACCGAGGGCCCCGTGCGCGTGACCTACCGGGACGACGCCGGGGAGCATCACCGGGCCGACGCGGTGCTCGGCTGTGACGGCGCGGGCAGCCTCACCCGCGAGGCCATCGGAGCCGGATGGGAGGACCTGCGCTTCGAGGAACGCTGGACCGTCATCGACGTCCGCACGACGGCCGACGTCCGCTGCTGGGAAGGCGTCGACCAGGTATGCGACCCTGACCGCCCGGCCACCTTCATGCGGGTGGGCGAGGACCGCTACCGCTGGGAGTTCCGGCTGCGCGAGGGGGCGGAGCAGCCGGTCCGCGAGTTGGTCGCCCCGTGGCTGCCGCCTTCGCAGGAGGGGGACTTCGAGGTCATCCGCGAGGCGCAGTACACCTTCCGGGCCCGCGTCGCCGACCGCTGGCGCATCGGACGGGTCTTCGTCTCGGCGACGCCGCCCACCTCACCCCGCCGTTCATCGGGCAGGGGCTGTGTTCTGGTCTGCGGGACGCCTACAACCTCACCTGGAAGCTCGCCCGCGTGCTCGGACAGGGCGGTGACGAGCGGCTGTTGGACACCTACGAGAGTGAACGCAAGCCGCACGCCCGGCACGTGATCCGGCTCGCGGTCGTCCTGGGCTGGGCCATGACCGGCGGCCAGGACGGTGCCGCCGCGATCCGCCGCAGGCTCCTGGCCGCGGCCTGCCGCATCCCCCGGCTCACCACGGCGGCCGGCCGCGACCTCAGCCCGCCCCTGGCCACGGGACTCCTCGTACGCCGCCGCCTCCGCAAGGGCCTTGCGGGAACGCACTGCCCCCGACCATGGATCACCGCCGACGGACGGCGCAGCCGCCTCGACGAGGTGCTCGGCGACTCTTTCACCATCCTGACCACCGCCGATCCCTGGCCCTCGCTGAACGCCCTCGCCCACGCGCTCGGCGTCCGGGCGATCCCCGTGACCGGCCTCGGCGACGACGGCACACTCGCCGCCTGGCTGCGCGCCGGCCGCGCGGACGCCGTACTGCTGCGCCCCGACCGCGTCGTCCTGGACGTCGTCCCGGCCGGGGGCCAGGACTTCACCGGCACCGCCGCCTGGGCGTCCCTTCTGCACAGCATCCGCAGTCCCCACCCGCCGCGACGAACCGTCGACATCAGCCTGCTGAGGAGCGTCACCCGATGAGTGTGCCCGAACCTTTCATGACGCCGGATCCGCAGGCCGTCGCGGACAGCAACCTCATGGACTTCGCCCGCCATGTCGGGATGTCCGGCGCCGATTACGACGCCCTGTACCGCTGGTCGGTCACCGACCTGGAGGGCTTTTGGGGGGCGGTGTGGGAGTACTTCGACATCGACGCGGACACGCCGTACGAGCGGGTGCTGGCGGAGGAGCGGATGCCTGGAGCCCGCTGGTTCCCCGGCGCCACCCTCAACTACGCCCACCACGCCCTGCGCAACCTCGCCGACGATGCCGTGGCGGTCATCGCCCTGGACGAGACCGGCTCCTGCTACGAGGTGACCGCGAGCCGCCTGCGCGCCCAGGTCGCCTCGGTCGCGGCCACCCTGCGCGAGCTGGGCGTGGGGCCAGGCGACCGGGTGGTGGGCTATCTGCCCAACACCCCGCACGCGATCGTGGCGTTCCTGGCCGCCGCGAGCCTGGGCGCCGTGTGGTCGGTGTGCGGACAGGACTACGCCCCCAAGGCCGCCGCCGACCGCTTCGCCCAGCTCGAACCCACCGTCCTGATCGGCGCCGACGGCTACCTGTTCAACGGCACCGCCCACGACCGGCGCGACGCCACCCTCGAACTCGCCCACGCGCTGCCGACGTTGAAGGCGACGCTGCTGGTGGGCCATGTGGGCCTGCCGTGGCCGTCGCGGGCGTACCCGTCGCTGGTCGTCCCGTGGGAGGACGCCGCTACCCGCACCGAGGAACTCACCTGCACGCCGGTGCCGTTCGATCACCCTCTGTGGGTCGTCTTCTCCTCGGGCACCACGGGCCTGCCGAAGGGCATCGTCCACGGCCACGGAGGCGTCCTGCTGGAGCATCTGAAGACCCTCGGCCTGCACTCCGACCTGGGCCCCGGCGAACGGCTCCTGTGGTACACCACCACCCACTGGATGATGTGGAACCTGGTCGCCTCCACACTCCTGACCGGTGCCACAACCTGCACTTACGACGGCAGCCCGGCGCCCCTCGCCAAGCCCGGCGTCCTGTGGGAGCTGGCCGCCCGCCACCGGGTGACCGTCTTCGGTACCAGCCCCCAGTACCTGCTGGGCATGGCCAAGTTCGGCATCGACCCCTCGGTGCACGACCTGTCGTCGATCCGCGTGGTCGGCTGCACCGGATCGACCCTGCCGGCCTCCGCGTACCCCTGGGTCCGCGACCACGTCGGCGACCGCGTGCTGCTCGCGTCGATCAGTGGCGGCACGGACGTGGTGTCCGGCTTCGCCGGCAGCGCACCCAACACCCCTGTGTGGGCAGGCGAGTTGTCCGCACCCCACCTGGGCGTCGCGCTGGCCGCCTACGACGACGAGGGCTTCCCGGTCGTGGGCCGGGTCGGTGAGCTGGTCGTCACCCGCCCCATGCCGTCGATGCCGCTGTACTTCTGGAACGACCCCGACGGCAGCCGCTACCGCGACGCCTACTTCTCCTCCTACCCGGGCGTCTGGCGGCACGGTGACTGGATCACGGTCACCGGCCACGGCTCGGTGATCGTGCACGGCCGCTCCGACAGCACGCTGAACCGCAACGGTGTCCGCCTCGGCAGCGCCGACATCCACGACGTCGTCGAGCGCCTCCCCGAGATCGCGGAAGCCCTGGTCATCGGCGCGGAGGAGGACGACGGCGGCTACTGGATGCCGCTGTTCGTGGTCCCCGCCGCCGGGGTGACCCTGGACGACACCCTCCGCGAGAAGATCCGCGACGCCATCCGGACCGGTGCCTCACCCCGCCACGTCCCCGACGAGATCCTCGCAGTACCGGGCATCCCGCACACCCGCACCGGCAAGAAACTCGAAGTCCCCGTCAAACGCCTCCTCCAGGGCGCCCCGGTCGAGCAGGTCGTCAACCTGGCCACCGTGGATGCCCCGGACCTCATCGACTACTACGCCCGCCTGGGCGCTGAGCGCAGGGACAGATCGGCATGACAACCGCACACACCACCCTCGCCGTCGCACTGGCCTTGGTCTTCCTCCCCCTGGGACTGGCGAAGATCGCCACCGTGCCGTTCATGCGTCAGGCAGCTGCGCATCTCGACATGTCGCCGGGTCTGTACCGCGTGATCGGCACCCTGGAGGTGGCGGGAGCCGCCGGGCTGCTGTTCGGCCTGGCTTCGGCCCCGCTCGGGTTGGCCGCCGCTGCTGGGCTGGCTGCGCTCATGGTGGCTGCCGTGGTGGTTCACCTGCGCCATGGCGACCCGCCCGTGCGGGCCCTGCCCGCCGCCGTACTGGCACTGACGGCGGTGGCGTACGCCGGGGCGGCGATCACCGCCGGCTGACGGCCCGGGTGTGCGTCGCGTCGAGCGGGAGGCCGTCGATGCCCGACGACTCACGGGCCTCCTGTCCGGCGTACCGTCGACAGTGTGGAGTACACGGCCGCCAGCCTTGTGTCCCGTGTCGCCGGCGACCTCGGGCCGATGGCGGACGAGGTGATCGCGGATGTGGTGCGGTGCCTGCGGCGTGAGGTTCCCGAACTGTGGAGCAACCCGGATCTCGTCCGCATGACGTCCGAGAACATCGCCGAGCATGTCGTCGGCGTGCTGGCCGGCCTGGAACACGGCATCGAGCCGAGCGAGATAGATCCGCCGCCCGCCGAGTTGGAACGTGCACGTCGGCTGGCCCGGTACGGCACGCCGGTCACCGCGCTGTTGCGGGCCTTCCGGCTCGGTCAGGGCGTCGTCCTGGACAGACTCCTCGCCGAGATGCCGCGGCTGACGAAAGACGCGCAGTTGATCAGCGCGGCAACCCGCCTCCTGCTCGCGATGGCGAACGGATACGTGGACGACGCGTCCGAACAGGGTGTCACGGCGTTCCAGGAGGAGCGGGACCGGCGACTGCGGTGGCGGCTGTCCTTGGTGAACGAGGCCGGTCTGCGCATCGGGACCACCCTGGACATCGCTCGCACCACCCAGGAGCTGGCGGACCTCGCCCTCGACCACTTCGCCGACCTGGTCACCGTCGACCTGCTCGACTCCGTGGTCCACGGGGACGGCACCCCGGCGCCGGGCCCCCTCGTACTGCACCGGGTCGCCCAGGCGTCGTCGGCGCAAGGCGGTCCCGAGCCGACGCTTGGGCTGGGGGCGGTTCGCGCCTGTCCGGACGGATCGGTCATGGCCCGCGCCCTGGCCACCGGCCGGCCCTCCAGGCACCCGGCGACGCCGACGGATCCGGCCGACGCCTTCGGCACCCACCCTGCCCGCTCGACGCTGGTGGTGCCGTTGAGCGCCCGCGGCGCCACTCTCGGCGTCGCGCGGTTCCGCCGGCACCGCAACCCGGTTCCCTTCGACGACGAGGATCTGATCCTCGCGCAGGAGATCGCGGCCAGGGCGGCCGTGGCCATCGACAACGCCCGTCGCTACACACACGCCCGTGCCACGGCCCTCACACTCCAGCGCAGTCTGCTGCCACGGCGTACGGCGGAGCAGTCCGCCGTCGACGTCGCCTGCCGCTACCTGCCCGCCGGTGGTCAGGCCGGTGTGGGCGGCGACTGGTACGACGTCATCCCGCTGTCCGGAGCCCGGGTCGCCCTGGTCGTCGGCGACGTGGTCGGCCACGGCATCCACGCCGCCGCCACGATGGGGCGCTTGCGCACCGCGGTCCGCACCCTCGCCGACATCGACCTGCCGCCCGAGGAACTGCTGACACACCTGGACGACGTCGTCATCCGCCTGTCCGCCGAAGCCTCGGCCGACCCGGACACGGAAATGGCCGGGGACATCGGCGCCACATGCCTGTACGCCGTCTACGACCCCGTCGACGGCCGCTGCTCCCTGGCCCGCGCGGGGCACGTGCTGCCCGCCGTAGTGAGCGGCGACGGAACGGTCGATCTTCTGGACCTGCCGTCCGGCCCGCCGCTGGGCCTGGGCGGACTGCCGTTCGAGGCGGCGGAGGTCGACCTGCCCGAAGGCAGTCTCCTGGCCCTGTACACCGACGGCCTGGTCGAAGCCCGCGACCGCGATATCGAGGCAGGCCTCACCCTCCTGCGCCACGCCCTCGCACAGCCCTCCGCATCCCCGGAGGCCGCCTGCGACACCGTGCTCCAGGCCTTGCTGCCCGCAGGCCGACCCCACGACGACGCCGCTCTGCTGCTCGCCCGCACCCGCACCCTCGGGGACCATCAAGTCGCCGCCTGGGACGTGGACGCCGACCCGGCAGCCGTCGCCCGGGCTCGTTCGGGCGCCATCCGGCAGCTGTCGTCCTGGGGGCTGGGGGACCTCGACTTCATCACCGAACTGGTGGTCAGCGAACTGGTCACCAACGCCATCCGCTACGGCCGACCCCCCATCCGCCTGCGCCTCATCCGTGATCAGTCACTCCTGTGCGAGGTGTCCGACGCCGGCAGCACCACCCCCCACCTGCGCCGGGCCCGCGCGTTCGACGAGGGCGGACGCGGCCTGCTCCTTGTCGCCCAGCTCGCCGAGCGCTGGGGAACGCGCCACGCCCGGCAGGGCAAGACGGTCTGGGCCGAGCTGGGTGAGGAGAAGCACGCCGGGCGCTCGGACCCGGCCTCGCTCCTTTAGCGGCAAGGAAACCCGCAGTTCTGATGAAATCATCGCTCTTCTCGGTCGTAACCCTTGACGATGTGTTCCATCAGGCTTGAGTATTTCCTCATTATGGCGTTGCTGCACTGACGGCGCCCACCCGCGCAACGGGATGAGGAACGGGCACTCACCCTTGCGCCCGAGACTGCGCTCTCGTCAGCCGTCCACGCTTCTCACAGTTTCTTCAGGAGGGCTCCTCATGCCCATGCGCACGGAGATACCCGTCTACCACCCCGACCTGTATTCGGCGTCGGCCATCCGCGACACCTATCCGCACTACGCCGCGCTGCGCGCACTCGGCCCCGTGGTCTGGCTGAGCAAGCACAAGGTCTACGCCCTGCCGCGATACGCCGAGTGCAAGCAGGTACTGCTGGACGACGACACCTTCGTCTCCTCGGGCGGCGTCGGTCTGAACCCCGTCGCCAACCGCGTGGGCCAGGGCACCACGCTGTTCAGTGACGGCGATGAGCACGCCCGCCGCCGCTCCCTTCTCGCGCACCGCCTCACTCCCAGGGCGCTGCGCACGATGCAGGACACGGTCGACCAGCAGGCGGCCGCCGTGGTCGAGGCAGCTGCAGCCCGCCGAACGGTGGATGCGGTGGAGGTCGCCACGGCGCTGCCGATGTCGGTCGTCCCAGACCTGGTCGGCTGGCCCCAGCAGGGCCGTGAGCACCTGCTGCGCTGGGCCGGCGCCACCTTCGACGCGCTGGGCCCGTTCAACCGCCAGGCGGTGCGCACCCTTCCCGCGTCCCTCGGCATGATGCGCTACGCCCGCGGTGTCGTCCGCGACCGGTCCGTGCTGGACGGCAGCATGGGCCACGACCTGCTGCGCGCGTCCGACGAGGGCCGGATCATGCCCGCCGAGTGCGTCACCATGATGATCGACTACCTGGCGCCATCCCTGGACACCACGATCAGCGCCATCTCCAGCGCTCTGTACCTGTTCGCCACCCACCCCGAACAGTGGCGCCTGCTGAAGGCGGACCCGGACCTGGTCCCGAAGGCGGTCAACGAGATCGTCCGCTACGAATCCCCGATCCGCGCCTTCTCCCGCACTGCCGCCCGCGACACGGAACTCGCGGGCGTCCCGCTCCCCAAGGGCTCCCGGGTGCTGGTGCTCTACGGCTCCGCCAATCGCGACCCGCTGGAGTGGGACGACCCGGACACCTTCGACATCCGCCGCGACGCCGCCCGCCAACTCGGCTTCGGGCAGGGCACCCACGGCTGCGCCGGCCAGGGCCTGGCCCGCCTGGAGACCTCCGCGATGCTCCGCGCCCTGATCGAACGCGTCGACCGCATCGAGCCGACCGGGACACCCGAGTGGTCCCTGAACAACGTCATCCATCGCCTCGAGCGCCTGCCGCTCGAACTCATCCCCGCCTGAACCCCGCCGCTCGCCCGTTCGAGGACAGCTGAGGACAGCACCATGAAGATCTCCGTCGACCATCCACGCTGCGAAGGCCACGGCCTGTGCGCCGACCAGGCCCCCGACATCTTCAGCCTGGACGACGACGCCGAACTCACCTACCGCTTCGAAGGCACCGACGTCCCCGACGAGCATCAGCCCGCCGCCCGCGCGGCCGTCAATGCCTGCCCGGTCGCCGCCCTGCGAGTCCTGTCGTGACCGCACCGCGCTCGGTGCTCATCGTCGGCGAGTCACTCGCCGGCACCACCGCCGCCCGCCACCTGCGCACCCTCGGCCACACCGGACCCCTCACGATCATCGGCGCCGAGGAGCACGGCGCGTACTCCCGCCCGCCCCTGTCCAAGGTGGTCCTGAAGGACCCGGCCGCGGACCAGACCCTGGGCCTGGTCCTCGACGGGATCGACGTCGACGTCATCCGCTCGGCCGCCGTCGCGGCCGACACCCGACGCCGCACCGTCACGACTGCCGACGGCCGCCAGGTGGGCTACGACGCGCTGATCGTCGCCACCGGCGCGGACGCCCGCCGGCTCGCCGCCCCCGGACAGCGGGGCGAACTCGTCCTGCGCACCCTCGACGACGCCCGCCAACTCCGCGCCCGCCTGGCCCACGCCGGCTCGGCGATCGTGGTCGGCGCCGGCTTCCTGGGCATGGAGGTGGCCAGCGCCTGCGCCGCCCGCGGCATCCCGGTCACCGTCGTGGACGCCGACCGCCCGCTGGAACGCATCCTCGGCGACCACCTGTCCGCCGAGATCACCGCACGAGCCTCAGCACACGGCATCCGCTTCATACAGGCCACCGGCTTCGCCACCCTGACCGGCGACCCCGTGAGCGGCGTGGCGCTCCCCGACGGCACCGAGCTCACCGCGGACCTGGTGGTCACCTGCGCCGGAGAAGCACCTTGCGTCGGCTGGCTGGCAGGGACGGGCCTCGCCGACCGCCTCGGTGTCGGCATCGACCATGCCTGCGCCACCACCGTGCCCGGCGTGTTCGCCGCCGGCGACGTCACCTACCTCCGCGGCGACGGCACCCGGCCCGACCGGCGTGCCCCCTTCTGGTCCAACGCCGTCGCCCAGGGCAGGACCGCGGCGGCCTCCGCTCTAGGTCTCCCACCGCCGGGACCAGCGCAGGACGACTACTTCTGGACCGAGGTGGCCGGTCTCACCGTCAAGATCGTCGGCCGCCTGCCGCTACTCGGCGAACCAACCACGGTGCAGGGCAGCGTTTCCGACGGACGCGCGCTGCTGACCTGGAGCCAGGCAGACGGAACGTCGACGGCGGTCGCCTACGGACTGCGCAGACCGGTCGCCGCGCTGCGGGCCTTGGCCGCCACGTCCTTGCCGCCGCCACCGTGACGGCGGCACATGAGCGTTGCGACGTAAGGAAGCTACGGGGCGCGGGCATGGCCGGGGTGCTGTTCCGCGGCGCACTCGGCTGATCCCGGGCAGTGGCCGCTCTCCAGGCCGACGGACCGGACGAACTCCGTGCACACCGGGCCCGGACACAGCATGGCCAGCCTGACGCCCGGTGAGCGCCGTTGTCTGGGAACGCGTCCATGCCGCTGCCATCGTCCCGGCGGAGCGCGGAGCGATGGCAGCCGGGTGTGCGTCGCGCGTCAGATGCCCAGCATCTGGTTGAGCTCGTTCAGGGACTTCACCGTCACGTAGTCGTAGCCGTGGGT
>NZ_WWIQ01000026.1:9654-10083 GCF_009862985.1 Streptomyces sp. SID5464
CCAGGGACTTCACCGTCACGTAGTCGTAGCCGTGGGTGACCGGGTCGTATCCGCGGTCCAGCAGGACGAGGTTGCGGAAGCCCATGTCGTGCATCGGACATGTGGTCGTAACGGGTGTGCGAGGCGACGTGTACGAAGTCCTCGGGGGAGGCGTCGAGCTGGTCGAGCATGTACTCGAACGCGGCGTAGCGGGGCTTGTAGTAGCCCGCCTGCTCCGCCGTGAACACCGCGTGGAAGTCCGCGCCGAGCCGGCACGCTCTCCGCGAGGAAGGAGTCGTCGGCGTTGGAGAGGATCACCAGCTTGTAGTGCTCGCCCATCTTCTTCAGCGGCTCCGGCACGTCCGGCGTGCGGGCCCCAGCTGCGCACGCCGTCGGCGAGCCGCTTGCCGGCGTCCGGGGCGGCCTTCACGCCCCACTTGCGGCAGACCC
>NZ_WWIQ01000027.1:0-24852 GCF_009862985.1 Streptomyces sp. SID5464
CGCTGCGCGATGGGCAAGCGAACACCCGTGCTCCGCACGGGTGTTGCGCTCGTGCTCCGCACGAGCGTCACCTGCCTTGCTGCGCAAGGCAGGTGACGCTCCGTCCGCTGCGCTCCCGGAGCTCTGCGGCCTGCGGCCTCGTGAGGGCGGCTTACGCTGCGCTCCAGCCACCCCGTGGCTCGATGCGCCACGCAGGCCGGCCCCGCTGCGCGGTGCGGCCAACGGGCCTTCGGCCCGAGCAGCGAGGGGAGGTGCCCTGCATCAGGTGATGCAGCATTTGTACCGAAGTATTTGACGCTCGTCAGGTTCTTCCTATGACGGTGCGTCATTTTTGAGGGGGTGCATTGTCCCATACTGCTGGGGCGGGATGGGCGTCTTCGAGGTTCGGGTGCAGAGCCCGTCGGGCATGAGCCATGCTCACTTATAGCGTGTGATGGGCTTGGCCTCTGGGGCCTTGCATCATAAATTTCTCCTGTAGAGATTCTACTCTGAGGGCCTACTGCCCCCGTAGATCGGAAGGCGGGATCTCGTGCCCAGGAAGCAGCGGCTCCGTCCTCATCAGGTCGAGGCAGTTGACGCAGTGGTCCGTGCGCTCGGGTCTCCGATGAGCAGAGGGCTCGCGGACACAGCGGTGCGTGCGCAGGTGATCGCGCCTCCAGGGGCAGGGAAGAGCCTTATCGCGGTCTATGCCGCCCAGGGGCTCCGTGCCGAACAGGTGCTGGTTCTGGTGCCCACACTCGATCTGCTGGGTCAGATGGTGGGTGTATGGCGTGCCGGCGGCCGGGGTGGTCGGTTGTTCGGGGTGTGTTCCGAACGGGAGCAGGCCGCTGTAGGGGTGCGGTGCACCACGGATGTTAATGAGTTGGCAGGGTGGCTCGCCCATGAGGGCCGGGTGACGGTGTTCGCCACGTATGCGGCTGCCGGGCTGGGTGTGCTGGAGCGTGCTCATGCGGCCGGTGTGGGTCGGTGGGATCTGATGGTGGTGGATGAGGCCCACCGGACGGCGGGGGTATTGGGGAAGCCGTGGGCTGTGGTGCATGACGATCGGCGGTTGCCGGCGGTGCGGCGGTTGTACATGACGGCGACTCCACGATTGTGGGAGGTGCCTGGGGTTGAGGGGGCGCCGACCGATGGGGCGGGACGGCTGGTGGCGTCGATGGACGATGAGGAGATCTTCGGGCCGGTGGTGTACCGGCTGACGATGTCGGAGGCGATCGAGCGGGGGTTGATCGCGCAGTACCAGGTGGTCTGTGTGGACATCGCTGACTCGCAGCTGTCGGCGGTGCAGTTGGTGGGTGCGCAGGCGTATACGGATGAGGTGCGGGGGGTGCGGTTGGCGGCCTTGCAGACGGCGGTTTTGAAGACTGCTGCGGAGCACCGGTTGCGGCGGGTGCTGACGTTTCATCATCGTACGAGTGAGGCGGAGGCTTTCGCCGGCGGGCTGGGGCGGGTGGCCGCGTCGCTGTGGGAGGCCGATGCGGCCTCGTTCGTGGAGCCGGGGGCGGTGTGGGCGGACTGGCTGTGCGGGGAGCATCGGGCGGTGCACCGGCGGCAGGTGCTGGAGACCTTTTCCGCTGGGGTGGTGAAGGATGCCGTGATGGAGTTGTGCGTGCTGTCGTCGGCGCGTGTGCTCGGCGAGGGGGTCGATACCGCGGCGTGTGATGCGGTGGTGTTCGTGGATGCGCGGGGCTCGACGCCTGATGTGGTGCAGGCCGTGGGCCGGGCGCTGCGGATGCAGCCTGGGGAGGGCAAGGTGGCCTCGCTGGTGGTGCCGGTTTTCCTGGAGCCGGGTGAGGAGCCGGACGAGATGCTGGCCTCGCGGTCGTACACGCATCTGGTGAAGGTGCTGACCGCGCTGCGCGCGCACGATGCCGAGGCCGTCGAGCAGCTCGCCGTCCCCCAGGCCCCCGGCCGGCAGGCTCCCTCGGTCACGGGCGGGACGGCGGGTGGGGTGGTCAGTGGGGCGGCGCAGGGGCTGTTGCAGTTCTCCACGGCCCGGGACCCGGTGCAGTTGGCGGCGTTCATCCGGGCGCGTGTGCTGCGGCCCGAGGGCGAGTACTGGCGGCGGGGGCTGCAGGCCGCGACCGCCTACGCCGCCGATCACGGGCACCTGCGGATCCCATACGGGTATACCGCCCCCGACGGCTTCGCACTGGGGGTATGGATCGCCAAACAGCGCATCGCCTACCGTCAGGGCACCCTGGCCGAGGAACGGGTGAGGGAACTGGACGCAGCCGGAATGGTGTGGTCCCACCGCGAGGTGGCCTTCTCCGAAGGCCTGGACGCCGCACGCCGCTGGGCGGCGGAGCACGGGCACCTCCTTGCCCCCGCCGAGGCAACCTGGCAGGGCTACCCCGTGGGGATCTGGCTGCGTGACCAGCGTGCCGCCGCACGACGAGAACGAGCGGTGCAGAACGGTCCCGACGGGGGCCGGGCATCGGGAAAGCGTGACGGAGCGCGGCGGTGGCGGGAACTGGAGGCGATCGATCCCGCTTGGTGCCCGGTCTGGGACATCGCCTGGCAGCGGTGCTTTTACCTCGCCCGCGCCCATGTGAACGGCGGCGGGAAACTGCCCACTGAGCCCGGGGAGCTCGTCGTCCAGGGCGAGGACCTCGGGCGCTGGGCCGGCGCCCAGCGCACTGTTGCCGTATGGGACGGCTTGCTGCCCGCGCAGCAGTGGCTGCTCACCGAGGTACTGCACTTGGCGCCGGGCGAGGGGCAGCCTCAGACAGGCCCTGCCCCGGGCAGGACGCGGGCGCAGATGTGGGCCGACAACCTCGCCGCAGCCCGCCAGTACCAGCAGCGGGAAGGGGACCTGAACGTCCCTCGCCAGCACGTGGAGACCGTGGACGGCGACGACCGTGCGCTGGGAGTGTTCATCGCCAATTGCCGTGCACGTAAACAGCGCCTGGCCCCTGAGCGGGTGCGGGAGCTCAGTGACGCCGGGATGAAGTGGGCCTGAGCCCCGGGTATGAGGTGACCGGGGCATGGTCGGGCGTGGGGGCAAGGTCAGCGGCGGAAGCCTCGGCGTGGGTTTCGGGCCTCCCTCTTGTTGAAGGGTGTCGAACCAGGCGAGCAGGCGGAGGTCTTCCATTCCCAGGCCCTGGTTCGTCGGGCTGTCTGGGTCCTCGATGCCGGTAAGGGATGCGCCGAAGAGCATCGGGACGTCGTGGTCTTGGAAGAGAAGTTCGGAGCAACTGTCCCACGTGCAGTCGTCCTCGTGCTCGGGCAGTGCGTGGTGTTTCCGCCCGTTCGCCGAATGGGGCGTCCTTCGCGCTGCCCGGCGCCGAGCAGACAACCCGCGCAATCGCAGGCGATAAACCCGGTGCCGTCAACGATCACCCTCGAAATACTGGTCGCCTACGGATGAGGTCAAGGTCGTCGTCGCCCACTCCGAGCGCGCGACCCTGCGGGCCCGACTGGTGTGAGTGCGGTCTGACGCATCGAGCAGCAACTTCCAGTCGGGTCGAACTCCTGGCCTCAGGGGACGTCGGGCGCGGTCTCGAGAGCCATCTGTACCTCCGCGGTGAGCGGGTGACCGATGCCGAGCACCCGGACACAATCCTCGGTTAGTTCGGCGAGACGCTGATCGCGATCTCGCGGGCTACCGCGGGACACGTATAACAGGCGGGCCCTGAGCGTCACTTCGTGGTCCGGTCCAAGCAGTCGACGGGCGTCCGCATACAAGCTCTCAGGGGTGGCATCCACGACCGGACGGCTGCCGCCGACGTCCGTATCGCCGGTCTTCAACAGGGCGAGCCGGATGCGCAGCATGCTGAGGCTGTCCCAACCCATGGAAGCGTTCGCCGTCGCCAGGAGTTCGTGACCGATTTCCTGAGCCTCGGTGACAGCGCCCTCGTCGTGTAGCGATTCGACATACGTGAGTTTGATCTTCACTGCTTCGGGGTGCAGGTACCCGAGAATGCGGTCAGCCTCCGCTGCATTGACGCGGGCGATGTCGACCATCTCTGACAAGCGCTTCGACCCGCGCAGCACGGAAATTAGCGCCGCCCGGGCCCACAGCACCCGCTGGTGATCTGCGCCGAACCGCCCTTCGGTGTCCTCCACCAGATTGACGGCGCAGTCAGTAGCCTCCGCCGTCTCACCGCAGCGGATCAGGCCCTCGACGACGCTGGCTCGCACCCACAGAACTATCGGGTGGTGCGGGCCCAACAGCTCAGACAGACCGGGGATCTCATGACGGAGGTAGTGGACCGCGGAGTTCCAGCCCCTGACTTGGGCGGCCGCGTACAGCGCGTCGATCCGGGCCAGGCTGAGGTCCAGCGCGTCCACAGCCGGATCGCCTTCCCAACGAGTGAGCAGCCTGTTGGCGTGGTGCCAGGCGCCAGTCCAGTCGCCGGCGGTGCCTACCCAGTAGACGAGCCGCCGCTCAGTCAGACGTGTGTAAGGCGAGTCGGGGCCGAGCATCTGGCGGGAGTCTTCACGAACGGCTTTGGTCAGCCGGACCGCTTCCCTCATTCGACCCGCCTCCCCGGCCCAGTAAGCCGCGGCCTGCCGAGCGGCGAGCGTGCCTAGATGGTCACCGCCGAGCCGCTGGGCGCAGCGCTGGACGAGCTCGTTGGCTTGCGAGGCGGCCGCCTCCGGACGGCCCGAGCGTCCCAGATGCCGGATCGCCGTGGCCAGCTCCCCGATCTCCGGGTTGCGGGCGGGCCAGAGTTGCTCCACTGGGGCCAGCCGCACCAGTCCTGCAGCGTCGCCCTCCCCTGAGCCGTCGTCGTCTTGTTCGTCGCCCCAGCAATTGGCGATGGGGCGGGCGGTCTTCGACAGGGACTCTGAGACCAGCATCGACCACCTGCGGGCCCACCGGTCTGCGTCCCTCCAGTCAGCGGGCAATGCGACGCCTCGCTCATCGGCGGCCTTCAGGCAGACCGCGACGAACGTCATGACGCGGGGACGGTCGGCGACAGATACATCGCCGTTCTTGAGCATACGGTGAGTGGTGGTGCGAGCAAGCACCTGCATGCCTGTCGAGCCGAGGGAATTAAGCCGCCTTCCCTCGTGGAACTGCCGCTGCGACAGTTGCTCGATGCGCTCGTACGAAAGGCCAGCCAGGCGCTTCATGGCGCAGAGGTCGTCCATGAACGACATCAGCATTCTCGTGCGGTGCATGTCCCCCATTGGCCACGTCCCCCGGTCTCTGCCCTGCACCTGTTCCGCATTAGCTCTTCCCCGGATAGGTATCGGGCTACGCGGTCAGGGCGTTCCGAAACATCCCAACATGGGGCTCTGACCGCCGAGATGCTGGGCTGTCGCCGCACAAGTGCCGGGGGGTTGGTCGAAGCGGTGAGAAGGCAGTGACTCCCGCTTCGCCTGCACTCTCCCGATAACTGCCCCGAGCGGCGGCATCCGTGAGCTGCCCGGGGCATCCTGACACGTCCCGGCGACAGCACCGGATATCTGGGCCATCCGGGGCTGTCCCAAGCCGCGTGCGGATGGTGGGACAGCGGCAGATTGAGGGCGGGGAGTCGGGTGCAGCTTGGAGGGCAAGATCGTGGATACGTGGAATCTGTTGCTGATCATCGCGGCTGCGGTTTGTGCAACCGCCCGTCTCGTAGCGTTGACCTGTGGGTTTCTACGGGTGCTGCGGGGCTCCCGGCCAGCGGACCGGGTCGAGCTGTTCGCCTGCTTCACTGCTGCCATCAGCGGCGCCCGTTCACTACGCCGTCGATCAGGATCGTCTTGAACACACTGGGCCCCTGTGGGACGTTGGTGCCACCGGGCGGCCGCGGTGAAGAGGTGGATCTTGTCGAGTGCTATGGAACCGCTGGCAAGCGTGCACCTCAGAGGCTGCGCGTGCATCTCCCGGGAGATGCACGAGTCCGCCGTACGGATCGCGGGCGCTGTACATGGCCCCTCTGGCCGACCGGATTTCGTACTGGCCATCGACGGTTCGTCCGGAGCTGGGAAGACGACGTTGGCTGCGTGCATCGCAGCCCAGTCCGGGGCCGACGTGTTTCACATGGACGACATCTATCCGGGCTGGACGGGCTTGGAGCAGGGTGCCCAGTACCTCGTCGATTGGATACTGCGCCCACTGTCGGAGTCCCGCCCGGCAATCTGGCGCAGATACGACTGGTACACGGGGGAATTCGCCGAGACCCACACGATCAGTCCCGGCGGACCGCTGATCGTAGAGGGCGTCGGTTCGTACAGCCTGCAGTCGGCGCCGTACCTTCACTCCACGATCTGGGTGGAGGCAAACACGCCGCAGCGCCGCGCACGCGTGGAATCCAGGGATGGTCTCTCCACGGCCCAGATGTGGCCACTGTGGGCAGCACAGGAGGAGACGTTCCACCGCAAGCACAGGACACGGGAAGCGGCGGACTTCCTGATCCAGAATCCCTGATCGTCTCCCTGTACAGCACCGTTCTGACCTCCGGCGCCGCCAGCCTGATCGGCCCTCGGGACGTCCGACACCAGGAGGCCGGCTGTATCCCGCGCCGCTCAGTCGAAGCGTGGTCGCCATCGGCTGGAGCGACCATGGTGAGAAGACACGGCCGGCTACGCCGACCAACTGGCCGAGACCGCGGCGAAGAGGCATCCACCTACATCCTGATCCGCGCCGTGTTGTACCCGGGCGGTATCACCGACCTCAATCTCCTGGAGTTCGACGCACGCAGCGCGACCACCGCCTTCCCCGCGCAGTACCTGTGGGGCCCCGGGTTCGTGAGGAAACCCTCGTCTGGTGACCATCAGGCCGAGTCCGATCTGTGCGACTACCTCCTCCAGACCGTCCTCGTCCGAGTTCATGAGGGCCACATCGGCCTGCCCGTGTATCCGGGCGTCGAGACCGCGGTCGATGCGCAACGCGGCACCTGGCACGCGTTGCGCGTCGACCGCGGTCTCGACGCCCTCGCCCACCTCCGGGCCCTCGCAGACGCCGCGGCGGGACGCGCAGAGGAAGCGGAATGCCAGGTGTGCCCTGTGGATACGCTCGCGACCGAGGACCTTGCGGCAGTTCTGAAGGCAGCGCGCGGCGCAGGCGCGGACACAACGCCATTGCACGTCCCGGACGTGCGCACGCCCTTCGCGCACTGGCTTGCGGGTTCGGCGACCTGACAAGGCGTACGGCTACAGACGATGTCACCTCCACACGCTGAGCCGTTGCGCCTCCCACGGGCCCGGGCGCCAGCCGGGTGGCCCCCAGACGACGATCTGCGGGGCGAGGTCGGGCACTTCACCAACCGGTTCGTCACCGCCTTGCACACTCCGCAGCAGCGGGAGATCTTCCTCAAAGCCCCCAGACCAGGCACCGGCTACCAGGACCACAAAGGCGGAAGGGTGAGGGCATCGTCCGCGTGCGCCCGGTGGGGTGCGGGGTGTCGCGGTGAAGGCTGCTGGGGGGCGACCGTGGCCGGTAGTGGGCCGACGTCAGGACACCGCAGGTACCGGAGGGTGCACCTGAGGTGTCACTGACCGTCGAGTGGTGCTGCTTGACCGGGGGACGCGCTGTGGCTGTGACGGGTTCAGCATGCGCGGTGCCCTGCAGTGGGCGCTTCGGCTGACGGGGTTCGTGCACGGTGAACGGGTACGGAAAGCGGCGGCGCAGGGCCTGAAGGAGGAGCTACGTGCCTGACATCGGCGAGGACTTCGGTTCGACGGGCCTGGTGGGCCGTGGCTGGCTTGAGGCCAAGGCTGCTGAGATGTTCACCGAGGTGCAGCGGGCGGACACTAAGGCGGCGGCCTTGTGTGGCGTGGCTGGTGGTTTGCTGGCCGTCGACGCTGCAGCTGTGTCGGCTCTGCCCAGTGCTGGGGCTTTGTTGACCGCTGTCCTGGCGGGCGTTGCCGTTTTACTTGGCCTATCGCTTATAGCGGCTTTGTCCGCGATTCGTCCCGTTCTGCCGCGGGGCGGCCGGCTCAGGGTTTTCGCGCGGGAGGCTGTGGACTGCAGCCGGTCCGAGGAGGTCTTGTCGGCCGTGGCGGCCATGAGCGTTGACGGGCCTGCGCGAGCCGAGGCCGAACGACTGGCGCTGTTCACGGCTTTGGCGGGCCGGAAGTTCCGCACTGTCAGGCGGGCTGCCGATCTCATTGCAGCCGCCGTTACGTTGGCCGGAATTGGGTTGTTGATCGCTTACACGCCGCTTGAGAGTATCGCGGCGTGACGGCCGCCACACTCGGGGGAAGTATGTATCAGCCGCATGCTGCGGTCATCGGTGAGCGTTTATGGTCCCGGTTACGTGACTTGGCCCCTGTTCGTATGCGTCCGGCCAGAAGTGTGCTGCTGCGGCAGGGGGATCCCGGCACGCATGTCATCCTGCTGGCTTCCGGATCCACCCTGGTGACCCTGACCGGGCTGCACGGGGAGCGGACGCTGCTGGCGGTGCGCGGCGCAGGAGAGCTGCTGGGCGAGCTGGCCGTCCTGGACGACCAGCCGCGCACCGCGTCGGTCATCGCTGCGGAGGACTGCCGGGTGCACGTCATCCCGGCCGTTGACTTTCTTGGCTTCGTCGACTCGCACGGGCTGCTGACTCCGCTGCTGCGTCACGCCATCGCCCGGGTCCGCGAAGCGGAGACGGTACGGCTCGAGCTGGCCACCGCGCCGGTTCCTGTGCGTCTGGCCTCGGCTCTGGGCCGCCTCATGCATGCCGCATCCGCAGGCCACGCCGAGCACGTGGTGCGTCTGACCCAGACAGAGCTGTCACAGATGATCGGCGCGTCCCGCAATGCCGTGGGAACGGCGCTCAAACCGTGGCGCGAGCGGGGGTGGCTGGCCACGGAGGCTGCCGGCGGGCTCCTCATCCGCGACCTCACCTCCATCCAGTCACACGCGCACGCCCACAGGTGACCGACCACACCGGCACCGTGCCCACTGCTGGGCACCACCTGGGCCCGGGCACGGCCAGCATGGGCGCCACCGCAACTTCCCGCGACCCAAAGGCCGGTGACCCGTGACTTCTCCTGTCCCGCCCGACGCTGTCGATGTACCGCCGGAGCACGCCCTCCTGGTCGTCGACATGAAGGAATACAGCCAGATCCCCGAGGCGAAGATGGCGCCCACCCGCACCGATCTGGACGACATCTTGGCCACCGTGTTCGCACAGAGCCGGATCGAAAGCATCACCCCGCTCGACAGTGCCTACAAGGACCGGGGGGACGGTGCCATCTTCGTGCTGCCCGCCCGGCACGCAGCGCGGCTGGTCGATCCCTTCCTCGGCCACCTCGGCCAGGCGCTCGAGCGCTACGACCAGACGCGGCTGGCCAGCGCCCCTCGGATCCGGCTGCGGGCGAGCGTGCACGTCGGGCCGCTGACACCGCCGGAGCACCGCGGTGACGCCGCCGTCGATGCCTGCCGGCTCGTCGACAGTGACGCAGTCCGCGACGCCCTGGCCGCTGCGATGGACCATGGCGCCCTCTTGGCTGCTGCCGTGTCGGACGCCGTGTTCCGCCGTACCGTACGCGCCGGCCGCACGCCCGCTCTCACGGAACGCCAGTTCCTCAAGGCCACTGCCCGCGTGGACGGCAAGCCCGGCTTCGAGGAGACATGCTGGCTGTTCGTCCCGGGGCTGGTGCCCTCCGTGATCAGTGCCTACCTCGCCAGGAGTGGCGATGCAGCACCACGCGAGCCGCTGGATTCCGCCGCGCAGCAGGCCGCGAAGGGCCGGGAGGCCAAGGAGCGCAAGTCCAGTGTGAGGCAGAAGGGGAAAGCCAGCGGCAAGGCGCGGCTGGTGCAGGTCGGCGGCGACTACATCACCGGTCAGGAGCAGTCATGAGCGGGCCGGACATCATCGAGGCGGTGCCCGTCCAGCAGGCCGAGGCGTCCGGCCGCGCACGCGTGACGCAGGTCGGTCGCGACTACGAGGAACACCACCACCGGTACGTGCGCGGCTGGGAGTACCTGCGCGGGGTCGGGATGGCTGACCGCGAGATGGACCTCGTGGAGAACGCGTTTGTCGATGCCCTGGGCAGCAACGGTTCCGGGCAGGTGGCGCACGCCGTGAGTATGCTGAACCGTCCGCACGGCAGGCGCCACGTGCTGGTGCTGCTCGGGGAGACGGGCACGGGCCGGCGCGCAGCCGCGCTGCGCGTGCTGCACAGTGTGGGGGTGCCCCGGGAACGGATCCGCTGGCTGGTCCTGGACTGGGACCGGCCGCGCACGGAGCAGCTTCCCCACACCAAGGGGCACGGGTTCGTCTTGGATCTGACGGCCTGCCGTGGGCTGGACGAGGGCTTCTACACCGGGCTCGCCGACTACCAGCAGGAAGCCGAAGCAGCCGAAGCCTTCCTGGTTATCCTGGCGACCCCGGAAGGCTGGAATCCCGGGACGCTGGCGACCGTGCCCAGTGTGCGCATGATCCGCCCGCCGGCGACCGAGATCGCCAAGGCCCACCTGCGGCACCTCGCAGCCGACCGGGTGGACTGGCTGTCCAGTGCTCCCCTGGACGCGCTGCTCGCCCAATCGGCTGAGCCGTCCGACGCCGCTCGTCTGGCCCTGCTGGTCGCTCAGGCTGGCGAAGACAACCGGGACGCGGTCAAGCAGGAGTTCACCGACTGGCAGGACCATCTGCAGAAGTGGTTCGAAAAGCATTCGAATCCGGAAGACCTGCGTGAGCGAGCGCTCCTGATTGCCGCCGCCCTGCTGGAAGGTGTGCCGGCTGACGTCGTGCTGGATGCTGCGGACCGGCTCTTCGCGGAGGTCGGCGGCGTTCTGCCGCCTGGTGGCGCGCTGGCCGGCCGGGGCCTGGACGAACGGCTCCACGCCATCAAGGCCTCACAGGACGACGACGAGGCGCTCTCGCTCGAGGCCCGGCAGCACGGACTGCCCGAAGCGGTCCTGAAGTACGTGTGGCGGCAGCGGCCGCAGCTGCGCCGGGTACTGCTGCAGTGGGCCTCGCACATCAGCGCACCCAACGGGGTCGCCGTACGCCATCTGCGTCGCATCGCCGACTGCCTGGTGCAGCTGTCCTTGCTGCCCGGCGGCTCGGTGGTGCAGTTGGTGGCGAGCGACTGGATCGCCACGGGCCGCTCCGCGCACAGGGAGCTGGCCGTTGAGGTCCTGGAAACAATGGCGCTCCACCCGGTGACGGGCGCAGGTGTCCGCAAGCAGCTGTACGACTGGGCCCATCAAAAGGGCACCAGCAAGGAACTCGCCACGGCAGTCGCCGATATCTGCGCCGGCCGTCTGGGACAGACGTATCCGCGCATCGCGCTGACCCGGCTGCGTCTGCTGGCCTCGCGCAGCGACGGCCTGGCCCGCGAGGCGGTAGCCGAGGCGGTACGCCGTCTGGCGAGCACTCCTGAACAGCGCATCCTGGTGCTGTCGGAAATCGTCGGCTGGGCCGAGGCCGCCGACAGCGATGTCCGCGAGGCCGGAACAGACACGTTTCTCGCCCTCACCGACATCGCCTGCGACACCCTTCTCCCGGTGCTCGCAGCGCGGGAAACAGGCGAAGACGCCGCCGACACGCTCGCCGGTGAGTTGTTCGTCCGCGGCTGGCGGGCAGCACTGCAGGACCCCAATGCGGCTGGGACGGCCCATGCGCGTCTGGCCGCATGGCTGGACTCCCCCCGGTTGTCCGACGACCAGGTCCTGCCTCTGGCAGCGGCGGTGCTGCACGGCCATCTCGGCCAGCGGGGCGCAGCCGAACTGCTGGTTGGCTCCTCCGGCAGTTCTGACCTGGGCAGGATGCGGCGCAGGCTGCTGCTCGACCTGCTGATCTCCCAGCACACGGCCTCCCCCGCGGAGCCCGGATCCGCCGCAGAGCCCGGCAACGACGCCATCGTCACGGCCGCGTGAGCATCCTCCCCTGGCGCCGCACAACCGCAACTGCCGCCCTCGATGCGGCCGAGACCCAAGGGGCACATCCGCTCGTCATGAACGACGAGCGGATGGCCAGCTGCATCACCAGCGTCTTCTTCACCGTGCGCGTCGACGGTGCATGGCGCCGGACGCACGCCGATCCGGCAGATCACCACGACCCTGCCGCGCTCGCGCGCCACCACCTGCGCCAGCAGGCCACCCGCCTGCTGTGCCAGTACTCCGTCCTCGATCTCGGCGCAGCCCAGGACGCAGCCAACACCGCCCTGATGCGGTGGAGCCACCCCATCCCCGGCCTGGAGGTAGCTGGCTCGGTTCAGCTGACCGCCACGGCACGCGACCGTGACTTGGCCGCCGAACATGCGCGCCGGCAACAAACTTTGGACCTGGAGGACGCGCTGCAGATGCGCCGTCTGGCCCATCTGCAGCGCGTGCTCGCCGACCCAGACCTGAGAAGGGTGTGGTGGATCGCCGAATTCCCCGACCGACTCAGCGAGCTCAAGGAACTGACAGACGCACTAGAAGGTCTGCCGCTGCCGCATGACCCCGCACAGGACGATCTGCGCGGCGACATCAGGCACTTCACCGACCGGTTTATCACCGCTCTGCACACCCCACAGCAGCGCGAGATCTTCCTACAAGCCCTCACCCAGACCCTGCACGCCCTGGGTCACCACGACCTCAAAGACACCGCCGCCCGCTGGCAGCAACGCGACGACCCCGGGAGCACGCCGACATGAATTACCGCACCACACGATGGCTTTTGGCACCTCTGCGGCAACTGCGCACCCGCCGGCTCATGGCCCAGCACGGACCGGCCCTGCCGTATGACACCGCATGGGCCCTGATCACCCTGCACACCGCGCCCGACGAAACCGCCCTCGTCCGCGCCTGGGCCAACGAACACCCCGGCACTCCAGGAGTACACCACGATTACTGGCACAAACTGAGCAGCACAGAACAACGCCGCCGCCGCGCATGGCTGCAGCGCCACGGCCACTCCCCCATCCAGCTCCTCGGCCTGGACCCGCTCCTCGTCCACAGCACGGGCCTGCACGTCCTCGACTGGGGGCGGCCGCCAGAGCCCGGTAACACCTTCGGCGACGAGCAGGTGAGCGGTGTCCTCAGCAAGGAGCCGGCACCACGGGGCGGCGACGGCATCAGCCGCGACGGCGAGGAGGGATCACGGCGAGCAGACGGCCGTAGGTGACGTATCGGCCTGCTGCCGACGATCGCGCCGACCAGGTGCACGGCATTGATGCGCAACGAGGCGCGGCTGGAACCGTACAAGCGCAATGAGGTTCTGAGCAGGTGTCTTCTTCCGCACGGCGGCAACCGGTGAGGTGGTGCGGCGGATCAGCCAGCCGGCAGGCAGTCGTGGGGAGTCGGGCCAAGCCCTGGCAGGGGCTGCCAACTGCCGGGGTGTTAGCGCCACACCCGACGACCCGGCAGCGCGTGGGTCTTGCGGCATCGACCCGGGGCGCCAGCAGGCACCGGCCGACCGCAACGAAGCTGGCGGCCGCGGTCGCCGCCACGGGTCTCTTCGCGCGCTACCACCTACCCGAGCACGCCCGCGCCGCATCCGCCGCTCTCATGACGGAGTAGCGAGACCAGTCGGCACGCTGTAGATCATTCACGGGACAGACAGTTATCGGCACTGCATGTCAGCACCGGAGGCCAGCCATCCTGCCACGCGAGCGGTTCTGAATGAGCGGACGGTCAGTCGTGACGGGCAGGGCCGTGCTGGATCACGGCCACTGTACAAGCTAAAAGCAGGCTGACACTGAGGGAGATCACCGCTCCTACTGCGCCTTGCAGCACGCCGCCAATCGTGGTGCAAAGGGTGACCGCAGACGTCGTGATGGCAGTGCGGCGGTGCGGAGCGGAGCGGGCGCTGCCAGCAAGACGGGAACGACGGTGGCGGGGACGCCATGTGCGATGGGGGTGACGCGTGGCGAGTTGGGTTTCAACGGCGTCTAGTGCGTGTTCGAAGCGTCGGTCGAGATCGTCATCGGCGCGGACGTCGTGCTTGAGCCTTACGTAGGATCGGTAGAGCCGGACGACGAGATCATCATTGGTCTTGATCGTCATTAGCGCTTCCCCCTCACGTCGGCGAAGAACGACTCGAGCACGCTGAGATCGTGGTTCGCTCCTGCCAAGTTAGCGAGTTTTTCCCTCTCGCGTTCTCGGTTCTCGAAAACGGCTGCTCCCATGACCGCTGCGACGTTTTCATTGGCGAGGAGATCGAGAAGCTTCGCCTGGTATGCCCGCCGGTCGTCAAGGGGCAGTTCATCCAGCACCTGCAGGCCTTCGCGCAGCGCGAGGTACTTGCCCTTGAAGTAGGCGTCGAACACTTGCACCAGGGAGTAGTCGGCGTCCCGCGTGTCAACGCCAGCGTCGATGCGCTCTTGGACGATGCCGTCCGCCCTCTCGCGCAGGGCACGGTAGCCGCGGAGGCTGTGGGGCTCAGAGAAGGCCAAAATCCAGGCTTCGTCGGCGACTTTGCGGGGGTCGAGGTGCAGGGCTGCACACTTGACGAACAGGTAGAACTGCAGAGGAACGACGAGACTCTTGTACTGCAGCCGCATATGTGTGCGTTGAGGGTCGTCGTCGCGGCGCTGCTCGGCCCGCCGGCGGCTCAAGGCCAGGCCTCCTTCGGTTGTGCACCAGGCTGTTGAGGGGTTTCTGCCTGTCAGGCAGCGGGCCTTCGTCGGCCAGACTCGGACCCTACACGTCCCACCTGGTGGCCGTGACCTTTCCGATGTCACACTCCGTGATCAGGTGAACATCGGTCCTCGTGAGTGGTTGCACAGCACGGTCACCGTCCACTATGACCCCTTGCCTGGGGGTGGAAATGGGAGGGGTGACAGGGCAGATTTAGCGGAAGTATTTGATGGAGCATCACCCGACGACTAGCAATGGCCAACGAACGTGTATGCGGAACGGGATATTCATATCGCATTGGGGGGCGTGTGTTAGCTGAGTCGATCGCGGCCTTAGCGACGGCAGGTGGCCTGGCGGTCGTACAGGCCGCAGGCACCGATGCCTGGAGAAGTGTTCGAGAGCGCGCTGCCCAGATGCTGGGCGGAGGGGACTCCGAGCAGCATCAGGCTGAGCTGATCCGTCTCGATCAAACGGAAGCCGGCGTGACAGGCGAGGGAGACCTCGAGCGACAACGCCTCTACTGGCAAGGTGTATGGCAGACACGCTGGGAGGTGTTCCTGCAGACTCTGCGTCCGGATGAGCGTGAGCAGGTCGTCACCGAACTGCGTGAGCTCGTTGCATCTGCCGGTACGTCACCTCAGCTGCCCGGGCACCAGGCCGGTGCGGGCGGCCTGGTGGCGGGAGGCGATGTGTCGGTGACAGCGGAGGGTGGCTCGGTGGCAGGTGGCGTGGTTCGAGTAGACGGCGGGGTTCACCTCACGCCCCCTTTTCCCCACCGGCCGCAACCGTAATTCCTGTCCCCACCGCAGGCTCGACGGCCCAGGTGATCGCTCAGCTCGGCTCCGTGGCGGCCGGGAGAATGGACGTCGCCCAGTTGGTGGTGTCCGCAGCGACGCCGGGTGAGCGGACGGCTGTGACCGTGGCACCACCAGTGGCGGAACGCGATCAGCGCTACCCACTGCGAGGGCGGGAGCAGTTGGTTGAGAAGCTCCTGCATCTGTGCGCGGGACGCAGCGATGGCCGTATGCACGTGCTGCACGGAATCAGCGGCAGCGGCAAGACGGCCATCGCCCTGGAGCTGGTGTATCGGCTCTCCAGGACTGGCCCTCGTCGGGTGTGGTGGGTGGATGCCCGCCACGCGGCAACGTTTGTAGCCGGGATGCGGGTGGTGGCGCGGCACACGGGTCTGGACGAGGACGAGGTCGGCGAGGCCGCTGCAGATGCTTTATGGGAGAGGCTGAATGCCTCGACTCGGCCCTGGCTGCTGATCGTGGACAATGCGGAAGATCTCACCGTGCTGGACGGCCCCGGCCGGCTGGCCGCGGGGACAGGTTGGCTGCGCCCGCATGCCTGTAACGACGGGATGGTCGTGGTGGCCACCCGTTACGGGGTGGCTCGCTGGTGGGGCGGGGCCGCAGTTCTGCACCCAGTGGGCCCCCTGGCGCCCGACGATGCTGCGCAGGTTCTACTGGACCACGCTGGTAATCACGCCGGGACGGTGCAGGCGGCCAAGGCACTGGGGAGACGGCTGGGCGGCCTGCCTTTGGCGCTGTCGATGGCCGGCTCCTATCTGGCGGAAGTCAACACGATGCCGGAAGCCCTCAGGGAAGCGGGCATGCCCCTGGACTTCGCCACCTACCACCAGGTACTCAACAAGCACGGCAGCAGCCTCAATCCGGCGCGGGTGATCGCCCATGCCTGGCAGATGTCGATCGAGTTGCTGCATCAGATGGGTTTCGCTCACGCAGGACGGCTGCTGACGGTGCTGTCCGCCTTCGGTGAGGCGCCGATTCCATACACGCTGCTGCTGCGGCCGGCGAAAGTGTCGGCCGTCCTGCCTGGCCTTGCCGATCTGGACGGAACGACACTGTGGCGCACGCTGCGCGAACTTGCCGCACTGGGGTTAGTAGATCCTCTAGACCTATCCGCAACAAATGGAGGGCTGCCCTGCGTGAGACTGCATCCGCTGATTCGGGACATCGCCCGTGCCGAGACCACCACCGCTGTCACGCTGATAGAGCAAGCCCTGCGGCTGGACGAGGTACGCCTCCCCCCGGAAGACCCAAAGTCCTGGTCCGCATGGGCGGCCTTGACACCGCACGCACTCGATCTGCTGCAACACGCCGGAGACGGTCTCCCCCAATTGTCCGTCCCTCAGCGGACAGTCTGCGCCGATGCTGCGGAACTCGCCGCCCGCTACCTCCAGACCCAGGGACTGTTCGCCCAAGCCCGGAGCGGCTTCAAACGGGTGCTGGACATTCGCTGTGAGGTGCTAGGTCCGGATCATGTGGAGACCATCACCACCCGACACAATCTCGCCTCCATCCTGCACGACCTAGGCGCACTGCACGACGCTGAACCCTTGCGACTGCAGGTGTGGAGCTCCCTGGATCGCATCTGCGGCACGGAACATCACGACACGCTCATCGCCCGCCATGAGCTCGGCAGGCTTCTGCACGACATGGGGCGTCTGGACGGGGCCGAAGACCATCTGCGATGCGTCTACCGGGCGCGGTTGCGCACCGGAGGACAGCAGGACTCGAACGCGCTCGCAGCGCGACACGAGCTGGCACGCGTCCTGCACGACCGGGGCGATCTGGAGGCAGCCCGGCAGGAATACCATGCGCTGCTCACGATCCGGCTGCAGCAGTTCGGCGAAGACCATCCCAGCACCGCCACCACTCGCCACAATCACGCCTGCGTCCTGCACGACCTGGGTCTGATGCAACAGGCTCACGACGAATGCCGACGTGTCCTGGATTCCAGGACACGTCTCTACGGGTTCTGTCACCCCAAAACGCTGGCGACGGCTCATCTCCTGGCGACGGTGCTGCAGGCGCTGTCGCGCAGCACCGAGGCACTGCAGCTGCTACAGCAGGTCTGCGACTCCGCCCGCCAGCTGCTGGGCGCCGACCATCCCCAGACCCGTCGCTACACACATGCCCTTGCGGCTTTCACCCGGGGGCGCTCCAGCAAGGAGGAATGACTGCGACCGCATGCGGCAGGGTCAGGCGCCAGCCTGCTGCTCTCTGACCACGGCGGTGATGGTGCGCACGCTGGCCACAGTGCGACTGGCCCCGGCATCACGCAGCATCCGAGCCTGCCGTGTCGTGGCGGCGACACCAACGAACGGGATACCCGCCGTCTGGGCAGCCAGCGCATCGGCGATCGACTCCCCCATCAGCAGCACGCGGGCGTGCGGAGCCTTCAGAGCCGCGGTCGCCTGCGACAACCCGTGCGGGTTGGGTTTCATCAGCTCTGGATCACCGGGGCGGCCGAAGACAGCGATCCGGCCGGGCGGGATGTCGGTCGGCAGCCGCTCAAGGAAAACGTTCACCGCGTCGGAGGCGTGGTCGGTGACCACGGCCAAGCGCCGAGGGCTGTCCGCCAAGGCACGCAGCAGCTGACTCACTCCCGGAAGCGGAGCGACGTGTCGCGCGGCTTCCATCTCGAATTGCGACAGCAGTCGGTCCAACTGGTTGATCTGAGCTGGTGTGCCATGGCGTACCAGAGCGCGCAACATGCCGACCGGATCGGTTGGGGTTTGCGGTGGCAAGACCAGCTGCAGCGACTGCGCTCCGCTCAGCAGGCGTTCTGAAACGGTCTGCAGATTGCGGCCGAACAGCCGACAGAGCAGTCCGTCGAAGCTGAACAGCACGGCCTCCGATTGGGCGAGGAGGTCGTGGAGGTCGGACTGCTGCATGTGGCCAGCCAGGGCTCGCTCGTTGACCTGGACGAAAGCCTGTACGGCGGGGTAGCACGCGTCATACCAAGGCCGGTAAGCGGCGCAATGTTTGGCGCCCTGCTCCGAGATGCGGTACTCCGCCTGTGCGGCATCCTTTCCGGTGGTTCGTCGCTCGAGCAGTTGGGCCGGGATCATGGCGAGTTGCTCGCTGGTTGCGTTCAGTTGCCCGGTCGAGAGCCAGCCGCCCAGCGGCCGCAACGCGTGGAAGAGGGCGATGGCACGCCAGGCGTCCAGGGGCAGCATGCACCGGAAGAAGGTGTCCAAGTTCTGCGGAAGAGCATCGATGACCTCACGGATTTTGCGCCCCTCAGCCTGGGCGGCCGCCTGCCCTTTGGCCTGTTCCTCGGCGGTGGCACCGTAGTTCGCTGCAGCATCGAACTTCGCCTTGCGCCGCCGCATCCCCCTCAGCCGAGCGATCTCGTGACCCACGATGCGAGCAATCGTCAAAGGCGACCGACGATACAGACCGGCCAGCGCGATAATCTCGTCGTCACCCGGATCGGGCTTGTCTAGATTTTTCGGCTGCAAGTAAAAGGACAGCAGGCAGGACAGCGGCTCACGCACCTCGTCCAAGCGCTGTGACAGAAGCGGAGCCCGGCGCAAATGCTCCTCCACCTCACCCGCAGTGATCGCAAACAGTTCCGCCAGCTCGCTCATGAGATTGAACTTGTGCGCCGGCACGATGCCCTCGTTCTCCAGACGTCGATACGTCCGCAAGGACAGACTCAACGCTCTGCTGACGTCTGCGGCTCGCAGCCCGTGAGCGCGCCGCAGATCGGCCAAGGTCCATGCCTGGGCCCGGCTGGCGTCTGACAGTTGCAGCGGCTCGATCCCTAAGGCCTGCGCCAGATCTCGGATCCGCCGCGGATCAGGTCTGACCAATCCGTTTTCATACGCGAGCACTTGGGACTTGGTGGCGTCGATACGCCGCGCCAGCGCCTCAGCGCTGATCCCCCGCCCGTCCTCAGCTGCGGCCCGTGCCTGGCGCAGCCTTGCCCCGTCGAACATGTCGGCGAGCCCTCGTGCCATTCCGACCTCCCAACACCACGGTAGGTGCAGTTTAGTGACACCCCATCACGATGCAGCGCCAAGATTTTTGGGGCCAGCTGTGACCCGTGAACAGCCATGTTGGCAATCAAGCGGGCGAAGGGCTGTAGAGTTTGGCCTTAGGCCTTCACTATGAGGGCTCACCACCCATGGGCCCAGAAGCCGTATCCCACCAGATTCGGCTCCCAGACCCTTGGACACATAAGGAGAGGGCCCCGCATCTTCCGACCCTGCCTAGGACGAAGAGACGCGAGGCCCTTGGGGCGAGGGTTCCACGCACCTGGCGACCGGTGACTACCGGAAGCCGCTGGACTGGCCTCCAGCTGGTGCTTGGTCACCCTCCTTCGGGGCTGGCAGCCCCGTCGGAGATGACGCCATCTCCTGCGCTCCCTTCCTTGGCTGCATTTTCGAAGGTGCTCAGCCAGGGAGGGGGCGCACGTCACACCCTATCGGTGAGCAAACCCACTCCGCGCACCGGGTCCCTGGTTACCTACGGACACATCGAGCCGGTCCACGAAACCGCAGGCAGCGCAACCGCTGTGGCCACGCATCTCACCCAACGCACGCACCCCACAGCTCAGTTACTGTGAGTTACCCCACAAGGTGGGGGTAGGCACGTCTCCTTGCGACGCCGATCGGGCAGGCGGACGGCGCCCGCGGCGTCTCCGCGAACGCCCGCCTCACCTCCCCGGCCGGGCGGCGTGCAGGGTCCGGCGGTCGTGGATGCCGCCGGTCCACCTCCACAAGACGTTGTCTGGGACGATCCTTCAGGCCAGCGCCCGAGCACTCCGCAACCAGCCTCCTCCTCTGCTTCACCGGCAGCGTGATACCGCGGTCCGCGGCTGCGCCCCGCCGCCCTCGCTATCAAACTCCGGTGAGGCGTCCTGCGCACCCTCTGCATCTGCGCCGCCCTCGGCCTGGGCGCCGCCGTTTGCCCCGGCATCTGACCCGGCGGCCAGCGAAGCGAAACTTTTGCCCATCAGCTTGGGCCAGCGCGAGGAAGGAGAACGGGGGTCTGCTGTCGTCCCCACGACAGCAGACCCCACCGGCCGAGGCCGAAAGCCTCAATTCCGGCCGCGGGGCCGAAAAGGGCTCAACGAGCGAACTTCACGCGCCGCTTCACTATCTGTACAGAAAATGCTCCTACCCTGTAACGCTGAGTGAAAGTCCGTTCCGGCGTTCATGCCTACCGTGAGGGAGCCGCATCGCCATGCCCATGTTGCTGATCACGGGTTCGTACCACATCCTCAACGGCCGGTCAGACGGAGACACCATCCACTTCAAGCCCGACAAGAAGGCGGAGTGGGACCTCGTCCCCGGCCCCCACAAGGTCGAGCACAACACCTCCGGCAAAGCCAAGCTACGGCTGGACGCCATCGACACACTGGAGACGCACTACACACGCAACGGCAACCCCGAGGTCCACCAGCCGTGGCTCCACGGTCGTGCCGCACGGGACGCGCTGACGAACTGGCTCGGCTTCACCACCGTCGACCGCGCGCCGGACGAGACCGTCACCGCCGCCACCCCCACCACCCGACCCGGCTGGATCCTCACCCGCGGCGCGGGCCGCGACAAGCGCTGCATCGCCCTCGCCGGCAAGGGCACACCCCCGGGCACCAGCGGCACGCAAATCAACGTCGACGAGGCGCTGCTGCACACCACGTTCAACCACTACATCCTCAAAGAGGGCCTGGCCTACCCGACGTACTACACCAACCTCTTCCCCGACCTGCGCGGCGAGCTGACCGCCGCGGTGCGCCAGGCACAAGAGGAGAACAAGGGCCTGTGGAGGGACGACGACACGCTCGACGGCGCGACCGTCACCGACATCGACTCCCTCCAGGACGACGCCGTGATCCTGCCCAAGCTGTTCCGGCGGCTGGTGAACACCTGTACCTCGGCGACCCCAACAACCCGGACTTGACCGGCTTTCCCGCCTTCCTCGACCAGGCCGCGGACGAGTTCTGGATCATCTCCACGGGCCACTCCACCACCGGCCTCGACGCCATCGTCGAGGTCATCGACAGCAAGGTGCGGATGACCCACCCGCCCGAGGACCTCGTCTTCGCCGAGAACTGAACCAGGAGCGCCATAACCCCTGCCGTGAATTCTCGCGCCCCGGGAAGAGTTGGAGCGGGAGGTGGACGCTGAACTGGACGCGGTCAGCTCCCTGGCCCCCGCTCACGCCACCGTGACGCGGCTCGGAGTGACCGGGGGAACCCGACTCTCCAGTTCGGCGGCGCGGGTGCGGACGTCGTCGGGTGTGCGCAGGTCAGTGTCCCCACTTCTCGGACGCTCGGTCGGCGATGCGTGCCCGTTGCGCGCGGTACAGGACGTACGCGGGTCGGCCTCCCATTCGGCGTCGCCCAGGGACGCCAGGAGGTAGCCAGTGCGGCGCGCAAGGTCGGTGTGCAGGCTGGTCGGCTTCACCTTGCAGCGGATGCCGTCGGTGAGAACCGTGACCTGCACGTAGGTGTCTCCAGGCTGGGAGGCCTCGACGCGGTACCGGTAGCCGGAGCGGTCGCAGGCGACGTACTCCTGACCGGGCTCACCTGGCCGAGGTGAAGGGCGTATTCCTCGTATGCGAAGTGCTTGCTGTGCACCATGTAGTGGTAAGGCCGGTCGTTGCGCGAGGACCGGATGTGCCGCGCTCCCGGAAGGCCGGAGCCGTGCCCTGCGGCCCGGGTCTTAGTCATGATCACATGCGGCTTGGGGAGTGACGGCACGGCTTGATCCTTCCTGGATGTGTGCGGGGGCGGGTGCACCTCTTGGGTGCACCCGCCCCCGGATGCAGAGGACCTACTGGAGGGTGCTGACCGTGACGTCTTCGGGCAGGGCGGCCTGGAACTCCTCGACGCTGCCGAAGGCGCGGGAGGTGATCTCCTCCTCGATGCCAGCGTCGATCACCGGCTTGGCGATCTTGCCGAGGATGCTGCGGAAGTACTCCGGCGTCTTGATTGTGTCGGTGGGAAGCAGCAACGCCTGACGGTGAGTTCGGGGAACGCTTGAGGCGGCTCGGCCGCAGAAATATCGGTGAGTTCTAGCAACACGAGAGCCCGGCAGGGGCTGAGCCCGGTCTCGGTGTCAGCCCTGGCCCTTACGATGCCCGGTTATGACCGATGACGTGCTCAACTACTCTCGACCTGGGCTCTTAACGAGCCTGGACTCGGCCCAGCTCCGGCTCATTGAGGGACTGCCGGAGGACCCCGTGGGCGTCTGTGCCGCCGTGCAGGGCCTGGTCATCCAGCCCGCAGACGCCGCGGCGCTAGGGGTGCCCGAGGACCGGATCGCCGAGAAGAACATCAGGCCGGTCGACAAGCTGATCACCGCGTTGACCGCCTTGGACCCTGCGCCGCTTCATCAGCCCCGAACGCCCGAGACGCGGGTGATCGGCACCTGCCGTCACTTCGCGACCATCGCCTGTGCGATCTTGCGGGCGCGGGGTATCGCCTCCCGAGCTCGGTGTGGTTTCGGCACCTACTTCCTCAAGGACCGCGGCGTCGATCACTGGATCACCGAGTACTGGGATGAAGACCACAACCGCTGGGTGCGGGTCGACACCGAGCACCTCGGCAAGAACTACGTCGACCGCCCCGACGACCTCGCCCCGGGCGAATTCCTCACCGGGGGTGAAGCGTGGCTCCACTATCGCAACGGGTTGATCGACCCGGCCCTGTTCGGGGTGGCCGGCACCGATCACGCCTGGGGACCGCATGAGATCAGCGGCAACGCCGTCCGCGACCTCGCCGCGCTCTGCAAGCAGGAGACACTCAACTGGGACGAGTGGGGCCGCATGACCGCGGCCTATGAGGGCAAGACCGGTCCCGATTACGACCAGCTGATCGATGTGGTCGCCGACACCTGCGCCAAGGACAATTCACCCGCCTTGACACGTCTGTTCGCCCATGACGATCTGGCAGTTCCGCAGCACGTGCTCGTTTGAAGCAGGGCAGGGACCGGGCACTGGGCAACGCCCGCCGTTCCGGTCCCCATCTTGCTCAGGTCATGGCAGCCTGTTCGGCCTTGGCCCGAGACTGGGCCAGGCGGTAGGAGTCGGTGCCGGTCTCGATGATCGTGCCATTGAAGGTCAGCCGGTCGACGATGGCCGTGCAGAGCCGGGGATCGGTAAACGTCTTGGTCCATCCGCCAAAAGCCTCATTGGAGGCGATGGCGACACTGTTCTTTTCCTCACGCTCAGTCAGAACCTGGAAGAGCAATTCAGCGCCGTGCTTGTCGAGCTCCATGTAGCCGAGTTCGTCAATGCACAAAAGATCGACACGGCCGTAGCGAGCGATCGTCTTGGTCAGCTGCTTCTCGTCCGCGGCCTCGACCAGCTCGTTGACGAGCTTCGTCGCCAGGGTGTACTTCACCCGGAACCCGGCCATCGCGGCCTCGGTGCCCAGCGCGATCAGCAAATGAGACTTGCCAGTGCCGGAGTCGCCGATCAGGCAGAGCGGCTGCCCCTTCTTCACCCACTCGCAGGTCGCAAGCGTGTGGACGACGGCGGCGTGGATGTTGGGATTAGCGTCGAAGTCGAACTCCCCCAGCGACTTCTGCCTGGGGAAGGCCGCGGCCTTGATCCGGCGCTCGGAGCGGCGGCGGGCTCGGTCGTCGCATTCGGCCAGCAGCAGTTCGGCGAGGAAGGCGAGGTAGGACATCTGCTCGCGGGCGGCCTGCTCGGCCAGGTCCGGGAATTTCCCGCGGATGGTGGGCAGCCGGAGCATCCTGCAGGCGCCGACCACGGCGGTTTCGGCCGCCTGCTCACTCATCCGGCGGCGGCTGGTGGCGTTCATGGCATCTGTTCTCCCTTGCTGGCAGCGGTGTTGCCGCGGGTGCGGCGGCCAAGGAGCTGGTCGTAGGGGGCCGGTGAGGGCAGCGGCCGGGTGTCGGGCGGGAAATGGGCCAGCCGCCGCGCGGTCAGGAAGGTGACGGTCGGCTCCCGCCGCCGCGGCTCCGGCTCGGGCAGGGTGGTGTCGGCGTCGTCGGCTTACTGGGCCTTGCGGGCCTCTAGCGCGACAGCGTCCGCGGTCAGCGCGCCCACCCGCAGGGTGGCGGCGAGCCCGGCCACCAGGTGCTCGCGCGGGATGCGCCGGCCCAGCAGGAGCACGTCTATCAGGGCCCGGGTGCCGTCGCGGTCGCCCCGGACCTTGCAGGCCGCGGCCCACCACGCGTCGTGGACCGGGGTGAACTTCCCCGCAGCTTTGGCTTGTTCGAGCGCGGTCGCCCCGGGCAGTGCGCCGGGCTTGCGCACCAGGGCTTCCAGGTAGTGGTCCAAGACCAGCCGTTCCCCGCCTTTGGCGATCAGCCGTTCGTGCCGGGCGATCTCCGTGCTGCCGTCGTAGACGACCAGTTCGTTGGCGTGCAGCACTGCCCGCACCCGGCGGCCGATGTAGCGCACCGGCACCGAGTAGCAGTTGGTGCGGACCGAGATCCGGCTGTGCCGGTCCACCCGCAGCGCGAAAGTGCCGCTGGTGTCGAACGGCTCGTCCGGCAGCGGCTTCAACAGGGGCTGTTCAACGGCGAAGTACTCACCGATGGTGCGGGGCCGCATCCGGATGCGGCGGGCATCGTCTTGTTCGTCCCACTGGTCGACGCGCAGGTTCAGCTCGGCTAAGAG
>NZ_WWIQ01000028.1:0-1026 GCF_009862985.1 Streptomyces sp. SID5464
TGAGGTGCCGCCTGTCGGTGTCTGGCCGCCGGTGGGTGCTGGGGTGATTGATGTCAGCGGCTTGTATGGGGAGTTGGCTGAGCGGGGTTATGGCTATGGGCCGGTGTTCCAGGGTGTGCGGGCGGCCTGGCGGCTGGGGGACACGGTCTACGGGGAGATCGCATTACCGGAATCGGTAGTGCAGGAGGCGGCCCGGTTCGGGCTGCATCCGGCCTTGTGTGACGCGGCCGCGCATCTGCTGCAGTTCAGTAAGGTGCTGGACCAGGACGGGGTGTGGCTGCCGTTCGCCTGGAACGGTGTGCGTCTGCTGGCCACCGGCGCGACCCGCGCCCGGGTGCGGATCACCCCGCTGGGTGAGGGCAGTGTGCGGATGGACCTCTACGACGTGGCCGGTGAACCCCTCGCGGTGGTCGAGCAGTTGACCGCCCGCCGCCTGGACCCGGCGGAACTGCAGCCCTCCTCGACTTCGACGGCTGCGGCGCGTGGACTGTTCGCCCTGTCCTGGCCCGCCCTGCCCACACCCGACACACCCCAGCCCGCCGACACCATCGTGTGGAGGCCCCAGGACAGCGGCGAGGCAGACACCTGGGGTCTGCCGGCCGTCACGGACCTGGAAGACGTTCCCGCCTCCGTGCAGGTGGTGGTGTTGCCGGTCTCGGGCCGGGACCGGGACGTGACCGAAGTCAGCACTGCGGTGCTTGCGGCGTTGCAGGCGTGGCTGGCCGAGGACCGGCTGGCCCGGGCGAGGCTGGCCGTCGTGACCCGGGGCGCTGTGGCCGTCGACACCGGTGTGGGCCCGGATGCGGGCGCGGACGTGGTGGACCTGGCAGCTTCCGGGATCTGGGGCATGGTTCGCACCGCCCAGAGTGAGCACCCCGACCGTTTCACCCTCCTCGACCTCGACCCCCACCAACACGCAGACACGGATGCCCTGCTGAAGGCCCTGTCGGTGTCCGGTGAGCCGCAGCTGGCCTGGCGGGATGGACAGCTCCACGCGCCCAGGCTGGTGCGGGCGCTCACGGGCGG
>NZ_WWIQ01000028.1:1116-3161 GCF_009862985.1 Streptomyces sp. SID5464
GCGGGTGACACCTGGCGTGTCACCACGCAGGGCACCGGTTCCCTGGACGCGCTGGCCAAGACCCCGCACGAGGCGGCCACCCGCCCCCTGAAACCGGGCGAGGTCCGCATCGAGGTCCGCGCGGCCGGACTGAACTTCTACGACGTCGCCGTCGCGCTCGGCATGGTCGACAGCGCGGACGGGCTGGGCGCCGAGGGCGCCGGAGTGGTCACCGAAACCGGGCCCGGTGTGTCACGCTTCGCCGTCGGTGACCGGGTACTGGGCGCGTTCCCGGCCGCGTTCGCCGTGCGCACCATCGCCGACGAACGCATGCTCGCCCCCATCCCGGCGGGCTGGTCCTTCGAACAGGCCGCCTCCGTGCCCGCCGTGTTCCTGACCGCCTACTACGCCCTGCACGACCTGGCACAGATCCAGCCCGGCCAACGCGTCCTCATCCACGCCGCCGCCGGCGGAGTCGGCATGGCCGCCACCCAGCTCGCCCGCCACTTCGGCGCCGACGTCTACACCACCGCCAGCCCCGCCAAATGGCACACCCTCACAGCATTGGGCATCCCCGAAGAACGCATCGCCTCCTCACGCACCACCGACTTCGCCGAGCAATACCTCAACCACACCGGCGGCAGTGGCATGGACATCGTCCTGGGCTCCCTGTCCGGCGAGTTCGTCGACGCCTCCCTGCGCCTGCTCACCCCCCGCGGCGGCCGCTACATCGAAATGGGCAAGACCGACATCCGCACCCCCCAGCAGATCACCGCCACCCACCCCGGCATCACCTACCGCGCCTTCGACCTCAAAGAAGCAGGCCCGACCCGCACCGGCGAAATGCTCCACCACCTGCTCACCCTCTTCACCCACCAGGCGCTCACCCCCCTGCCCCGCACCGAGTGGGACCTCGCCCGACTGCCCCAGGCCCTGCGCCACATGAGCCAGGCCCGTCACACCGGCAAGAACGTCATCCGCATCCCCCGCCCGGTCAACCCCCACGGCACCGTCCTGATCACCGGCGGCACCGGCACCCTCGGCGGCCTCATCGCCCGCCACCTCGCCCACCACCACCACATGCGCCACTTCCTCCTCCTCAGCCGCCAAGGACCCAACGCCCCCACCGCCCCCGCCCTCCACCACGACCTGACCCAAACCGGCGCCCAGGCCACCATCACCGCCTGCGACCTCACCGACCCCCACGCCCTGGCCAAAACCCTCGCCGACATCCCCACCGAACACCCCCTGACCGCCGTCATCCACGCCACCGGCCACCTCGACGACGCCACCCTCACCCACCTCACCCCCCACCAACTCACCACCGTCCTGACCTCCAAAGCCACCACCGCCCACCACCTCCACCACCACACCCTCCCCCACGACCCCGCCGTCTTCCTCCTCTTCTCCTCCGCCGGCAGCATCCTCGGCAGCCCCGGCCAAGCCAACTACAGCACCGCCAACACCTACCTCGACGCCCTCGCCCACCACCGCCGCCACCACAACCAACCCGCCACCAGCCTCGCCTGGGGCCTCTGGCAACAAACCAGCGGCATGACCAGCCACCTCGACGACCAAGACAAAGCACGCATGGCGCGCAACGCCATCGCGCCGATGTCGACTCCCGAGGCGCTGGAGCTGTTCGACGCGGCCGCTCTGCCACCGCACGCGCTCCTGCTCACCGCGCTGCTCGACCAGCGGCAGCTGCCACGGCTTCCGCTGTGGCAGCGGCTCGCCGCGACGACCAGGGCGGTGGCGGCCACGGTCGAGGAGGGCCCGTCGCTGTCTCAGCGGCTCGGTGCACTCGNAGCGGCATGACCAGCCACCTCGACGACCAAGACAAAGCACGGCTGGCACGGAGTGCACTGAGCCCGATGTCGACCCCCGAGGCGCTGGAGCTGTTCGACGCCGTCGGCACACCGCCGCATCCGTTGCTGATGGTGTCGCCGCTGAACACGCAGCACATCCCACCGCACCCGGTGTGGCAGCGGCTGAGCACGCATCGGCGGTCGGCTGCCTCCGTCGAGCAGGGGCCGCAGTTGGCACAGCAGCTCGGCCCGCTGCCG
>NZ_WWIQ01000028.1:3256-3499 GCF_009862985.1 Streptomyces sp. SID5464
TCGAGGAGGGCCCGTCGCTGTCTCAGCGGCTCGGTGCACTCGCCCCGCCCCAGCGGTTCAACGCCCTGCTGGACCACATCCGCCGCCACACGGCGACGATCCTGGCCCTGCCCGGCCTGGAGGCCATCGACGCCCACCGAGGCTTCATGGAACAAGGACTCGACTCCCTCACCGCCGTCGAGCTGCGCAACCGGCTCTCCACCAGCACAGGCCTGACCCTGCCCGCCACCACCGTCTTCGACC
>NZ_WWIQ01000028.1:3541-29639 GCF_009862985.1 Streptomyces sp. SID5464
GTCTTCGACCACCCCAGCCCGGCGGCCCTCACCCACCACCTGCTGCCCCGACTCACCACCGCCGGCGAGGCCGATGGGCCCGGCCCGGTCCGCGGCCCCGGGGCCGATCAGGGCCACGGCGATGCGGGGGCGGCACTGCTGGCCGAGTTGGACCGTCTGGAGAGGATGCTGACGGCCGCTCGGGCGGAGGACGTCACGGCGACGGGGGTCGCGGAACGGCTGCGGTCGCTGCTGGACAGGGCGCACACGCGAAGCACGGCAGACGGGGCCGCATCTGTTCCCGGCGGCGCTCCGGTGACCGCCCGGCTGGAGTCGGCGACGGCGGACGAGCTGCTCGACTTCATCGACCAGGAGCTGAGCTGAGCCACTGGAAACGGGTCCGCGAGCGGACCTCCGCCGGCCGGTGACCGGCTGGCCGAAGTCGCTCGCGGAGCCGTCTCGGTCGTCCCCCGTGCGACCGATCGAACGGACCGAACGGATCGAACGGACCGAACGCCGAGCCGCCGCGGCCGCTCGGCCGAGATGGGGAAACATGATCACCGGACACGACCTCGAAGGGCCGGGGCTCGACGCGGGGGCCGGGAGCGTGGACGAGGTGCTGCACGATCTGTGCGACGCCCTCTTCGCCTCGTTGCCCCGCAGCGACCAGCGCGGGCGCGGCCTCGACTACCTCCACGGGCTGATCCACGCCCGGGGGCGCAAGTCCATCCGCAACATCGCTTCCCTGTTCGGGGGGCGGGCCGCCGAACAGCGCCTGCACCACTTCGTGTGCGGGTCGACGTGGCGGTGGGACCCGATGCGTGCGGCTCTGGCGGGGTACGTGGCCGCGGTGGAGCCTCCGGCGGCCTGGGTGGTGCGGCCGTTGGTCATTCCGAAGACCGGGGAGAACTCCGTCGGAGTGGAGCGCGACGCCTCGCCGGCCCTCTACGCCCAGCGAGCCGTCGGCGTGTGGCTGGCGTCGGAGCGCCTGGCGTGTCCGGTGAACTGGCGGCTGCTGCTGTCGGGTGTCTGGCTGGGCGACCCGGTGCGCCGGGCACAGGCGGGCATCCCGGCCGGGGCGTGTCCCGAGTCCATGGAGATGTGTGCGGTGCAGGCGAGCGTGAGGGTGGCGCGTGGCTGGGGGCTGACGGCCCGGCCGGTGGTCGTCGATGTCCCGGAGGTGGACACGCTCGCCGTGCTGGGGCGGCTGCGGACGGCGGGGTTGCGCCGGCTGCTGGTGCGGGTGGACGGCGGGCTGCGGCTTGCGGCCGCCGACGCGGCGCTGCCCGTGCGCAGCGACAGGTACCGGTCGGCCGGGGAGATCATGCGGGCAGCGGCTCCGTTGCGGCGGCCCTATCCGTGGCGGGCTCCGGGCGTGTCACCGGGCGGGCGCGGTGGTCTGCTGGCCGCTGTCCGGGTGCGGGTACCGGCTGCCTCGCTCGGTGCGGGAGCGGCGGGCCGGCACGGGGACCTGCTGTTGCTCGGCCTGGCGGGGCCGGGTGAGCAGTGGCCGGGCGAGCTGTGGCTGACGGACTCGGTCTCCTCGGCACCGGCCGACCTGGCCCGGCTGACGCAGCTGGTGCGGCGCGTCAGCCGTGACGCCGTCGAGATCTCCGAACAGGTCGGCATCCGGGACTTCGTGGGCCGTTCCTTCACCGGTTGGCACCGGCACATGACGCTTGCCTCGGCCGCGCACGCCGTACAAGCGCTTGCCCGGCCGCGGTCGGGGCAGCCGGGAGCGGTGTCGTAGGCCGGTTTTCCCGGCTGCCCGCTACGCTTCGAGGACCTTCTTGATCCGTTCCAGGGTCAGCAGGATGTCGTTCTCCAGCTTGGCGGTCCACTCCGTGATGAACCGCCGCTTCTCCGGCTCCTCCATGTCCTTGGTGATCTCGTGGATCCCGGGGGACGCCCAGCCCATCCAGAATTTCTGGGCCACGACGCACTCCTCACCGTCGGGGGTGATGTCGAAGGTCCAGATGAGTTCCTGCGGTTCTCCGGTCTTGGAGTGGATGCGCCAGCGGAAGCGACGGTTGGGCTCGGTGGTCATCACTTCCGACTTGGTGTGCCAGATCCCCCGGATCAGGGGTGCCCATTCCACGATGTCGTCGGCGCGGTAGTTCTCGCCGCGGTAGATGGATCCCACCTCACCGGGGGTTCCGGAAATCCATTCGCCGCCGCGGAGTTCGGTGCTCCACTCCGCGTGCCTCGGCAGGTCGCTGACCGCCTCGTATATCTCCTTCGCGCCGACCGCCATGCGGATTTCGGCTCCGATGTCGAAGAGGGGTCGCTGATCCAGAATTGACGTCTCCATGTCAGGGATCATGACACCGCACGAAAAGACGGGTCAATTTGTGCGCCCGGTATCCGTCAAGTCGCCCGGGCCGACGGTTCTGCGGGGCGGATCAGGAGCCCGCGCGGATGATTTCGAACAGGCGGAACTCGACGACGCGGTCGGGGAATTCATGGCTCGTGGAGTCGACCTTCTCCAGGCGCAGGCCCTCTTCGTCCGCGATGCGCTGGAGGTGGTCGAGGTCTCCACGGCTGTTGAACCCTATGAACAGCCTGCCGTCGTCGGTGAGGTGGCGCGGCCCCTCTCGCAGGTAGGCGCGGTGGCTCTGGTAGCCACGGTCGAGGACGGAGTGCTCCAGATCCTTGGTGTAGACGAAGTCGGCCGGCGCCTCGATGGCGTTGGAGTTCCAGAAGACGAGGTCGAACCGTTCACCCGTGCCGAGCGCGCCGAACATGTCGCTTTCCAGGACGCGGACGCGGTCGGCCACACCGTGCCGTTCGGCGTTGCGGCGGGTGTTGTCGACGGCGGCGGGCACGATGTCCACGGCTGTGACCCCGGCGCACCCGCTCAGCGCGGCGTAGACGGCGGTGACGCCGGCGCCGCAGCCCATCTCCAGCAGCGTGCCTCCGGCCGGATAGGGCAGCCACTGGGAATAGTTGGCCGTCGATGGCGAGTGGAACGGGGCGAAAACGTCGGGCAGCAGGGTCCACTCGAGCCCCAGCAACTCGAATTCCGTTGTTCCGGATGCCTCGCCCAGCAGCCGTTCCGTCTCTTCTTGTCCGGTCCGGACATTGTTCGTCATCGTGGCGGCAGCCTTCCGTCTGGGACCTGACGGCCGACAGGAGTTGCCGGCCGATTCGGCGTCGTGTTCGACGACTCCCGCACTATGCCGAGGTGCCCCGCGGTGCGCCAATACCCGGTCGCAGACTTCGTCAGGTGCCTCGGGCAACCGGCACCCCGGAATCGGTGCCGCGTACACCCGAATGCGGAGTCATTCAATCCGCAATGGTGGCACTCCGTGAAAAGAATGCCCTTGCTCTCTCCGTGAGCCCAGAACTCCGTCCTGTCAACCCCTAGATTCCCCTAGATCGACTTGGTTCACCTATGAATTGTGGGGTAACCGAGTTGTTCCGGGTGTGTCACACTCGAATCTCATTACAAGGCCGCAGCAGGGGCGTCGAACCGAAGGATCTTCGCCGCGAGCGGCTTCACCGTGCCGGGTCGGTCGTACCGGCACGGTGAGCACGTGTTGGAACGTCGGGGGACGCACAGCGACCGTGCCTGTGAGACGGCTCGGCCCTGCCCCCGCAACAGCTCCAAGTTCAGGGGGACGGGGATGTATCAGCACGTACAGCGGGAGGCTCCAGGTCGTCGCCACGACCTGGGCGAGGATCCGGCAGACACAGGCGAGCCGTTACCCTCGCGCCGACTGCCTTTCCGGCGCGAGGACACGAGCGGACCTTTCGGTTCCGGCGAACCCGCCGGCGGACCGGTCCAGCCCCGGCCGGAACCGGCCCCCGACGTGACGCATCGGCCTTCGGCCCAGGAGCGCGCGGTGTCGTGGAATCCTCCCGGCGCCGTCCTGCGGCACACCGTCTCCACCGACCGACCTTCCACCCACGAGAAAGCGTACCGAGTGGTTCTGGCCCAGCGCGAGGAGCAATTCAGGCACATACGAACGGCGTTCGAGGACTGCCACGGGCAGCGCCGAGGCCATGCCGCCCTCATCACCGGAGCGGTGGGCAGCGGCAAGACGTCATTCCTCGAAGCCCTCACCGACCACTTCTCCGGCGAGGCGGCCCAGGTGCTGCGGGCCGTGGCGTCGCAGGCCGAGCGCGACATACCGCTGGGCGTCATCGGCCAGTTGCTGCACGGCGCACACTTACCGGAGCAGGCCCGCCAGGACGTGCGGGGCCTGCTTCCCGAGCACACCGATGTGGCACAGCTGTCCGGACGGCCGTCGGCCGTCGACCGGATCTCTCCCGTCGAACAGGCGCCCGTCCTGAGCCGTCTGTTCTCCTCCCTCAGCGAACTGGCGCACCGCGGCCCGCTCGTGCTGGCCGTGGACGACGTCCAGCACGCCGACGAGGCGTCACTGCAGTGCCTGCTCTACGTCATACGGCGGCTGCGGTACTCGCCGATGCTGGTGCTGATGACCGAGGCTCCCCTGCTGCGGCTCCCCCACCCCCACTTCCGCGCCGAGCTGCTGAGCCAGCCGCACTTCTCGCGGATCACGCTGGAGCCACTCACCCAGGACTCCCTGGCCCTGCTGGCGGGCCCGGACCCGGGCGCGGCCGATGCCCGCAGGACCGCGGAACGGACGTTCACCGTGACCGGCGGCAGTCCGCTCCTCGCACGCGCCCTCATGGACGACCTGCCGGCGCAGCAGGCCGACGGGGACGGCTCATCGCCGTCCCGGGGCGGTCTGTTCGACCAGGCGGTGCTCGGCTGCCTGTACCGGCACGAGCCGCAGGTGCGGCGGGTGGCACAGGCGCTGGCCGTCCTGGGCCGGGCTACGACTCTCGACGTCCTCGCCACCATGCTCGGCACGACCCAGGAGTCGGCCCTGCGCGCCCTGCACCTGCTGCGCATGTCCGGTCTGGTGGAGGGCCACGAGCTGCGTCATCCGCGCATCGTCCGCTCCGTGCTGGGCGACCTCACCGTGGAGCACCGGCGCGTGCTGCACTCGCGGGCCGCGGAGGTGCTGCGCCACCAGGAGGCGGGGCCGAACGTGCTGGCCGGCCATCTGATCGCGGCGGACTGGGTCGAGGGCAGCTGGGCGGCGCCCGTGCTCCTGGAGGCTGCGGTGCACGCGCTGGCGTCGGGGCGCCCGGAGTTCGCCGGCGCGTGTCTGCGGCAGGCGTGGCGGGCGGAGACCGACGAGGAGCAGCGCGCGGGTATCGAGGCGCTGATGCTGACGGCGCGCTGGCAGGCCAATCCGCTGTCCGCCGAAACGTATTTGCCGGATTTGCTGGAGACGATCCGGGAGCGCGGGGCGTCGCTGCCCCGGATCGCCTCGGTGCTGCCGCCGCTGCTGTGGCAGGGGCGGGTCGGCGAGGCGGACGACCTGCTCGCACAGCTCGAACTCGACGAGGAGCAGGAGACGCAGGCCGCCGAACTCCGGGTGCTGCACCTGCTGGTGGCGCTGTGCCGCTCGGAGGTCCTGGCGGACACCCACTGCCCCGACGGGATGTACGGCTGGGCGCCGCGTACGCCGGTCGTGAGCCCGCAACTGGAGGCGGTGACCCTCCTCCACCAGGCGCTGACGACACAGCCGGACTGTGACGTGGTGGCACGCGGCGAGCAGCTCCTCCGGCGGTACGACGGCAAGACCGGTGCACCCGGTGTGCCGGCCGGGGCGCTGCTGGCCATGCTGTACGCGGGCCGCCCGGACCGGGTCGTGGCCTGGACCGATGCCGTGCTGGACCAGGCGGGGGTGCGCTGTGCGCCGGTCTGGCAGGCGATCCTGGAGGGGATCCGGGGTGAGGCGCTGCTGCGGCTGGGCGACCTCGGGAGGGCCGAGCAGTGCGCCAGGTCGGCGCTGGAGTCGCTCACGCCGCAGGGCTGGGGCGTGCTGGTGGCCGGGCCGCTGGGCACGCTCATCACCTGCGCGGCGGAGGCCGGACGGCACCACGAGGCCGACATGTGGCTGGCGCTCCCGACGCCGGCGGGCATGTTCCAGACGCCGCTCGGCGTGCACTATCTCGCCGCGCGTGGCCGCTACCATCTGGCGGCCGGTCAGCCGGACGCGGCGTGCGAGGACTTCCGGCAGTGCGCGGACCTGATGGAGAAGTGGCGCCTCGACCTCCCGGGCCTGGTGCCCTGGCGGCTGGAGCTGGCCCGGGCACAGCTGCGGCTGGACCACCGGGCGGAGGCGGCACGTCTGATCCACGAGGAACTGTCCGGCAACCGGCGTACCGACCACCGCACGCGCGGCCGGGGGCTGCGCCTGCTCGCCCGGACGGTGCCGGCGGAGCACCGCAAGCGGTGCCTGTCCGAGGCGGTCGACCTGCTCCAGGCCTGCGGTGACAAGGTGGAGCTGGCCAGGGCCCTGAGAGACCTGGGGACCGTGCTTCAGCATCAGTCCGGCGATCCGGGCCGGGCGCACCTGCTGACGCGCCGCGCGTATCAGCTTGCCCAGGAGTCCGGTGCCGAGTCCCTGGCGAACCGGCTGGTGCCCGGGGGGTGCGCGCCGGACCCCGAGCCGGAGCGCGGTCTGCCGCAGTCCGGGTACGGGCTGAGCAAGGCGGAACTGCGGGTGGCCGCGCTGGCCACGCTGGGGCACACCAACCGCCAGATATCGTCGGTGCTGTTCATCACCGTGAGCACGGTGGAGCAGCATCTGACCCGCGTCTACCGCAAGCTGGGCGTGAAGCGCCGGGCGGATCTGCCGGCCGAACTGTCCGTGTACGCCGAGGACGTGGGCGAGACGCCGAAGGGCGAGGCACAGGGCTTCTGACCGGGCGCACCCGACCCGCGGCACGTGCGGAGAGGAACCGCTCCGCCTCCGCACGTGCCAACCCGCACCGGCCCCGGCCACACCACCCGTGGCAGCCGGTCCCGCCACAGCCGACCGGCGCCTGCGTCCCGGCCGGGCGCGCGATGCCGCACCGTCGCCGGGGGCGCTGCCCGGGACGCTCGCTCGAAGCGGCGGCTAGACGCGCATCAGTTCTCTGACGATGTCGGCGAGTATCTCCTCGCCGTCCCGGGTGAGTACCGACTCCGCGTGGAACTGGAGGGACGCGAAGTGGCCGCCGCGCAGGGCGTGTACCTCCCCCGTCGAACGGTCCCGGCTCACCTCCACCACGCCGACACCGGGGCACTCGACCTTGTCCTCCGCGCTGTAGGCGGCGAACGTGTTGTAGAACCCGACGTGCCGTCCGCGGCCGAAGAGGTCGATCGCGCGCTGGGTGCCCTGGTTGGGCGTGCCCCGGCGGCGTACGTCGAAGCCGAGCCGCAGGCTGAGCACCTGGTGGCTGAGGCACACCGCGAGGAAGGGGCGGCGCTCCGCCAGCAGGTCGGCCACGGCGGTGTTCAGGTAAGTGATCTTGCGGTGGTCCGTGGCGAGCGGATCGCCCGGGCCGGGGCCCATCACGACCAGGTCGTGGCCGTCGAGGGTGTACGGCTCGTCGAAGCGTCGTACCGTCACGGACAGCCCGAGGGACTGGAGCTGCCGACCGAGCATCGAGGTGAAGCTGTCCTCGGCGTCGACGATCAGCACGCGGCGCCCGCCGAGCTCCCGGTCGGACCGCGCCCGCTGGGTGTCGGTGCGCAGCCAGAAGTCGGCGAGGACGTGGTTGCGCCGCTCCAGGGCGCTGCAGACCTCGGGGTGGTCTCGGAACCCGCCGTGGTCCCCGGTGAGGGCGCCGATGAGTCCGGCGGCCTTGGCGCGGGTCTCGGCGACCTCCTCGGTGGGGCTGGAGTGACGCACCAGGGTGGCGCCGGTGCCGATCCGGACGGTACCGGCGCGGTCGATGTCGGCGGTGCGGATGAGGATGGACGAGTCGAGCGTCTGCGCCCCGTGCCGGTCCCTGCCGATGAGCGCGACGACGCCGCTGTAGTAGCCGCGGCCCTGCGGTTCGTAGGCGCTGATGACGCGACAGGCGCTCTCCAGCGGGCTGCCGGTGACGGTCGGCGCGAACATCGTCTCGTGCAGGATCTCCCGTACGTCGCGGCCGGTGGCGCCCTGGATGAAGTACTCGGTGTGGGCGAGCCGCGTCATCTCGCGCAGGTGCGGGCCCGTGACCCAGCCGCCGCGTTCGCAGAGGCGGGCCATCATCTTGAGCTCCTCGTCCAGCACCATGTAGAGCTCCTCGGTCTCCTTCCGGTCGGAGATGAAGTCCATGAGGCCGGGCAGGTCGGGGCCGGACTGCGGGTAGCGGTACGTGCCGCTGATGGGGTTCATCACGGCCATGCCGTCGCGCAGGGTGATGTGCCGCTCGGGTGTGGCACCGACCAGGGTGCGCTCCCCGGTGTGCACGACGAACGTCCAGTAGGCACCGGCCTCGCGGCGCAGCAGGCGGCGGAAGACCACCAGCGCGCTGAGCGGCGAGTAGTCGGGGATCCGCGCGACGTACGACCGGCGGATCACGAAGTTCGCGCCGGTGCCCTCGCCGATCTCGTCGTCGATCACGCGGCGGACGGTGGCGGCGTAGGTGTCGTCGTCGACGTCGAAGTGGCCGTCCGTGATCCGGACCGGGAGATCGGGGATGGCGGCCGTGACCTCGGCGACCGAGGCGGTCGTGTGGCTCTCGACGGTCATGGCGAGCAACGGCGTTCCGTCGTCGACGCAGGCGAAGCCCCGTTCGCCGATCTGGCGGTAGGGGACGAGGGTCAGCACCTGGGACTGCGTGCTGCCCGCGGCAGCGGGCGGCGGGGCGGTGGCCGGAGGCAACGGCAGGTCCGCCAGGGTCGTGTGGGTGCCGATGCCGCCGACGATGATGTCGAGGACGTCGGGGCCGTTCGCGGCGGGGCGGTGCAGCAGGGCGAACGGCGGAGGGTCGTCGCTGAGAACGCGGCCGAGCAGGTCGGCGGCGGGCCCGGTGGCGGGCCGGCCGCTCACTGTGCCGCTCCCGGCGCGGTGGCGGGCACGGGCCCGCTGCTGCCCTCGAAGGAGGCCCGGACGTCGGAGCCGGTGAGGACCATGGCGCAGCGCCCGGCGGCGTACTCCAGGGCCGAGCGGTGGTGGCCCTCGGAGAAGTCCGCGGTGGCGTCGGCGACCAGGAACGGCTGGATGCCGTGGCTGAAGGCGTCGACGGCGGTCATCAGCACCCCGACGTGTGCGTAGACCCCGCAAATGATCAGCTGGTCGCGGCCCGTGGCGCGCAGCCACTCCAGCAGGCCTGAGCGGTGGAACGCGCTGTACCGCCACTTGGTGAAGATCTGGTCGCCCGGCGCCGGGGCGAGGCCGTCGGCGATCTCGCGGTGCTCCGGCTCGGGCGACATGCCCGGGCCCCAGAAGTCCGCGAGCAGGCCGCGCTCCTCGGGCGTCATGCCGCCGGGCTGCGCGGTGTAGGCGACCGGCACATCGCGGGCGGCGCAGTCCGCGCGCAGCCGGGCCACGTTGCCGGTCAGGGCCCGGCGCAGGGTGTCGGCGGGCAGCGGTGCGAGGAAGAACCGCTGCATGTCGTGCACGAGCAGCGCGGCGCGATCGGCGTCGGGTGCCCAGCCGGCGGTGTTGGCGGGCAGGCTCTCCCGGGTGGGGAGGGCGTACGGTTCGATGGGCGGTATGCCTGGCATGGCGTTTCCTCTACAGGTGTGCCGGACAGGGTTCAGACGCCGAGCGTGGCTCCGCCGTCGACCGTGAGCGCGTGCAGCGTGATGTGGGAGGCCTCTTCGGAGAGCAGGAAGACGACCGCGTCGGCGACGTCCCGCGGAGCGGCCAGCTTGCGCAGCGGGATGCCGACCTTGAACGTCTCCAGGCTGCCCCGGACGGTGGCCTCCCGGCCGCTGTCGTCGTGCCACATGGAGCTGAGCATCGGCGTGTCCGTGGAGCCCGGTGCCACCAGGTTGCAGCGAATGCCGTACTCGGCGACCTCCAGGCCGAGGCACTTGGTGAACATGGTGGCGGCGGCCTTGGAGGCGGCGTAGGCGGCCATCTGTGTCCGGGGCGTGCCGGCGGCGTTGGAGGCCACGGTGACGAGGGCGCCGCTGCGCCGGGGCACCATGCGGTTGACCACGGCGCGCGACATGTGGAAGACGCCGGTGGCGTTCACGGCGATGGTGTCGGCCCAGTCGGTGTCCGACAGGGTCCGGGCGTCGCCGAGGCGGAGGATGCCGGCGGCGTTGACCAGGTGGTCGACGGGGCCGAGTCGTGCCTCCACGGCGGCGACGGTCGCCTCGACCTCGTCGGGCCGGGTCACGTCGGCGACGAAGCCCTCCACCCGCAGGCCCTCTCCGGCGAGCGCCTCGGTCGTCTCCTTCAGGGCGACGCTGTTGGCGTCCACGGCCGCGAGCACGCCGCCGCGCTCGGCGATCGCGCGGACCACCGCGGCGCCGATGCCGCCGGCCGCGCCGGTGACCAGCGCGACCTTCCCCTCCATGGCGCGGCTGTCCGTCGTGCGAGTCATCGTGCGGAACTCCATTCGCTGTGAGGCGCGTCGCGGTTCACGCGGGGGGTGCTCAACGCCATGCGGTGACGACGCAGTCGGCCTGCCGAGGGTCGAGACGTGGATCGCAGAGCGTCGTGTACTTCCTGCCTACCTGGTCGAACGACGACTCGTTGAGGACGCACTCGGTGACGTCGTCCGGGGTGATCTCGAGGTGGAGGCCGCCGGCGATACCGCCGGCCTCACGAACGGCGCACTGGAACTCCTTGATCTCCCTGAGGACCGATTCCAGCAGCCGGGTCTTCAGCCCGTTGGGCGCGGTCACGGTGTTGCCGTGCATCGGATCGCAGAGCCAGATCACGGGGTGGCCGCCGCCCCGTACGGCCCGTACGAGCGGCGGGAGACGCCGGCCCACGGTGCCGGCGCCCATGCGCGCGACCAGCGTCAGACGGCCGGGCCGGCGGATCGGGTCCAGCCGCTCGCACAGCTCCAGCAGTGTCGCCTCGGTCGTGTCGGGCCCGACCTTGCAGGCCACCGGGTTGGCCACCGCGGCGAGCAGCGCCACATGGGCGCCGTCGGGCTGCCGGGTGCGTTCCCCGATCCACGGCCAGTGGGTGGACGACAGGTACAGCAGCCCGTCCTCGGTGCGGCGCAGCAGGGGCACCTCGTAGTCCAGGAGCAGCGCCTCGTGACTGCTCCACAGGATGCCGGCGTGGTCGGGGGTGCCGTCCGGCCCCCGGGACCAGCCGAGATGGCCCAGCACCTCGGCGGCGGCCCGGTGGCACAGCAGCAGGCGTGCCGGGTCGGGTCTGCGCAGCGCCGGGTCGGGCTCCGGACCGTTGATCAAGTGGCCCCGGTAGACGGGCAGTTCGTACCCGCCGACGCGTTCGGTGGGGCGGGAGCGCGGTTTGGCGTACTGGCCGGCGATGCGGCCGACGCGCAGCACCTGCTTGTGCGTGAGCATCTTCATGCGGCCGGCCAGCATCTCGATCAGTCCGGCCTTGCGGGCGACGTAGCCGCCCGTGCACTCCTCCGGGTCCTCGGCGCAGTCGCCCGCCTGGACGACGTAGGCGCGGCCGTGTGCGACGTCGGCCAGCCGGTCCCGCAGCCGCGCCGTGTCGGCGTACGACACCAGCGGGGGCAGGCCGGCCAGTTCCGCGCGGGCGGCGGCCACGGCCTCCGGATCGGTCCACTGCGGCTGTTGGTGCGCCACGCGGCCGTCGAGGAAGGGGTGGGAGCGGATGTCGGGCTCACCGGCCTCCGTGCCGGTCGCCTGCAACGAATCCATGCGGAGTTCTCCCTGTCTTCGAATCACCGCCATTACGTGTCGCTCGCCGGTGGCCGCCTCAAAATAGTGAGCGACTCCCGGCCCGGCTGGACACCCCTAAAGATGCCCGGCGACTCGGAATGCGGCGTATAGGGGGCGCGGCAACGGAGGACCCAACTGCCCTTCAGGCAAAGGCAGTACATAGGGCGGAGCGAGCCTCTTGATATTCCGCCTAGGGGCGGGCTAGGGGGTGACACCCCTCGACTGCAAATTTAGCCTGAGCCCGCATGCAGCCGTTCATAACCACCTCACGATGAGGCCCTTAACTGCTATGGACTTTGACCTCTCGGCCGCACAGGAGAAACGCTACGCGGAAATCCTTCGGGAGTCGGGCGTTCGTCTCGGCGAGCACCGTCGGGACGGGGATCCGGACGCCGTGCGCCGTGGCTTCCGGACGGCCGCCGGCATGGGTGTGACGGGGCTGTGCCTGCCCGAGGAGTTCGGCGGCGGCGGGCTCGGCGCGCTGGACACTGCGCTGGGCCTGGAGGCGTTCAGCCGCGGCTGCCCGGACACCGGGCTCGCCTTCGGGATCGCCGCCCACCTGCTGGCCTGCGCGGTCCCGGTACGGGACTTCGCCGCCGAGGAGGTCCGCGGCCCGCTGCTCGCGGGGTTGGCGTCCGGCGAGATCATCGCGGCCAACGCCATGACGGAGGACGAGGCCGGCTCCGACATCGGGCGTCTTGGTGTGACGGCCCGCCCGGTGTCCGACGGGTACGTGCTGAACGGGGAGAAGTCCTGGGCGAGCAACGCGCCTCTGGCCGGCCTCGTCGTCACCTACGCCGCCACGGCCCCGGAACTGGGGTTCCTCGGGCTGTCCGCGTTCGCCGTGCCCGCCGATCTGCCCGGCATCTCGTTCGGCGCGCCCCTGACCAAGATGGGGCTGACGAACTGCCTGGCCGGCCGGGTCACGTTCACCGACTGCCACGTACCGCGCCGCTACCTGCTCGGGGCGGAGGGCCAGGGCTCGGGCATCTTCCAGCACTCCATGGCGTGGGAGCGGGCCGCGCTGTTCGGCGTCTACCTCGGGTTGATGGAGCGGCAGCTCGCGCAGTGTGTCGAGCACGCGGGCCGCCGCCGCCAGTTCGGGCGGCGCATCGGCGAGTTCCAGGCGGTGTCGCACCGGGCTGCCGTCATGAAGCAACGCCTGGAGGGTGCCCGGCTGTTGCTGTACCGCGCCTGCTGGCTGCTGGACGGGGGCCGGGAGGACAAGAGCGCCATCGCCCTGGCGAAGGCCGCCGTCTCCGAAGCGGCGGTGGCCAACGGCGTGGACGCCATGCAGCTCTTCGGCGGCTTCGGCTATCTGGCCGGCACCGGCGTCGAGGAGCAACTGCGCGACTCGCTGCCCGCCCGGGTCTTCTCCGGTACCACCGAGATCCAGCGGGAGATCATCGCCAAGGAGCTGGGGTTGTGATGCTGCACCACCTGGTCATCGACTCGGCCGTCAAGCATCCCGACCGGCCCGCCGTGGTGGCGGCCGACGGCACGCTCGACTACGCGCGACTCGACCGTCGCGCCGACGCGTTCGCCCGCCGGCTGCGCGATCTCGGCGTCGGCCGCGGTGACCGGGTCGTCGTCTGGTCGCGGAAGTCGACCGACGTGGTCGCCGCGATGCAGGGCGTGCTGCGGCTCGGTGCGGCCTACGTGCCCGCCGACGACAGTGCGCCCGCCGAGCGCGTGGCGCTGGTGGCCGGCGACTGCGCGGCACGGGCGGTGCTGACCACCGCGGACCGGACGACGGAGCTGTCGGCCCTGCTGCCGGGTGTGCCGTGCGCCGACCTGGTGGAGACCGGGCCCACGGCCGGCCGTGACGACGAGCCTGACGGCCCGGGGCGGTTCGCCGAGCCCGTCGGGCCGGACGACCTGGCGTACATCCTCTACACCTCCGGGTCGACCGGCGCCCCGAAGGGGGTCTGCATCAGCCACCGCAACGCGCTGGCCTTCTCGAGCTGGGTGGTCGACCTGCTCGCCCCCGGACCTGAGGACCGGTTCGCCAACCACGCACCGCTGACGTTCGACCTGTCGGTGCTCGATCTGTACGCCGCCTTCACGGTCGGCGCGGCCGTGCACCTGGTGCCCTCCGAACTGGCCTACGCACCCGAGCAGCTCGTGGAGTTCCTGTACGAGCGACGCATCACGGTGTGGTACTCGGTACCGTCCGCGCTGACGCTGATGATGCGCTCCGGTGGTCTGACGGACCGGCCGGCGCCGGACGCGCTGCGTGCCGTGCTGTTCGCCGGGGAGCCGTTCCCGATCGGCCAGGTGCGGCGGCTTGCGGCGTGGACACCGGCCCGGCTGCTGAACCTCTACGGCCCGACCGAGACGAACGTCTGCACGTACCACGAGGTGACGCCCGCCGATCTGGAACGGGACCGGCCGGTGCCGATCGGCCGGGCGGCGAGCGGCGACCGGGTCTGGGCGCGGGCGGCCGACGGTTCCGTCTGCGGTCCGGGCGAGGAGGGCGAGCTGCTGGTCGACGGACCGACGGTGATGACCGGTTACTGGGGTGCCCCGCCGCAGCGCGGTGCGTATGCCACCGGTGACATCGTGCAGCTGCGCGCGGACGGCTCGTTCGACTACGTGGGGCGCCGCGACCACATGGTGAAGGTGCGGGGCCACCGTGTCGAACTCGGCGATGTGGAGGCGGCGTTGACGTCGCACCCGGATGTGGCCGAGGCGGTGGTGGTGGTCACCGGGCACGGCGTGGACGCCCGGCTGGCCGCGTTCGTGGTGCCCGGGCCGGGCCGCCGGCCCGGCCCTCTCACGCTGCGCGGCCACTGCGCGAAGCGGCTGCCGCGCTACATGCTCGCGGACGTCCTGCGGCTGCTGCCGGAACTGCCGAGGACCCGCAACGGCAAGGTCGACCGGGCCGCGCTCGCCGCGCGGCTCGAACCGTGACGGACACGAAGGAGCACCCATGGCCCAGGACGAGATCGCCGAGCAGATCTCCGCGTTCATCCGGGACCGTTTTCTCGACGGGGACCCGCAGGGCGAACTGGAGGAGACCACGCCCCTGCTGGAGCTGGGCGTCCTCAACTCCCTGAACACGGTGGTCCTCCTGGCGCACATCCGTGAGGAGCTGGGCGTCGCGGTGCCGTCCCTGCGGATCAACCCCAGCGATCTGAAGAGCGTGCGGAGCATCGCGGCAATGGTGCGCGAGCTCCAGCACTCGGCGGTCTGACCACCGCATGGCTGCCGCCGCGCCGCGGCACAGCACGTACGGCCCACAGCCAAGCACTGCCAAGAAACGAGGGTGACGACAGCATGACGGACATCGCCAGCGACGCGGGCAAGATCAACACCTATCTCTCCGGCCGTCCGACGGAACGGCCCCGCACCGAGCACCGGCCGCCGTCCCCGCGGCTGAAGGACCTGGACTTCCTTCTCGGGAGGATGGTCACCCACTTCGACACCGGGGTGCGCATGGAGTCGGTGACCCGGCGCGTCATGCACGATCACTACATCCAGATGGACCTCACCGGGACGTACGCGGACGGCACCTGGAAGCTGGACGGCAAGTGGATCATCGGCTGGAACGAGGTCCAGCAGCAGTTCGAGTCCTACTACATCGACACCATGGGGACGATGGGCACCGTCACCTCGCCGGGCTGGCAGGAGGACGGCCATCTGGTGTTCAGCGGCTTCTGTGTGCTCGGTGAGGTCGGGGTCCGCACCAATACCAAGGACGTGTACACGGTGCTCGGCGACCACCACTTCCAGCTCGACGCGTACGTCGAGGCGGAGGGCGAGTGGAAGCACTACGACACCCAGGACTGCCACGTCACCCCGGAGCAGCAGGGGAGCTGACAGCGAGATGCCCGACGAAGAGAAACTGCAGAAGTACCTCCGGAAGGTCACGGCCGAGCTGCAACAGGCCCGCCGACGGCTCGCGGCGGCGGAGTCACAGAGCCAGGAGCCCATCGCCGTCCTGGGAATCGGGTGCCGGTTCCCGGGGGGCGTGCGCTCTCCCGAGGACCTGTGGGACCTCGTCGACTCGGGCGGTGACGCGGTCGGCGGCCTGCCGGCGGGCCGCGGCTGGCAGGCCGGATCCGCACTGGACGGCGTCAACGCCGGTTTCATCCACGGCGTCGAGGAGTTCGATCCGTATTTCTTCGGCCTCGACCCCGTCGAGGCGGCGGCCATGGACCCGCAGCAGCGGCTGCTGCTGGAGACGACCTGGGAGGCGTTCGAGCGCGCCGGGATCGACCCGGTGGCGGCCCGCGGCAGCCGTACCGCGGTCTACGCCGGTGTGCAGTTCGGCGGCTACCCGCTGCTCATGCGGGAGGCTCCGCCCCCGCAGGTCCTCGACCACCTCGGTCTCGGCAACTCGGTGGGCGCCGCCTCGGGCCGTCTGGCGTACCAGTTCGGTCTGCTGGGCGGCGCGGTCACCGTCGACACCCAGTGCACCTCCTCGATCGTGGCCCTGCACCTCGCCGTGAAGGCACTGCGCAACGGCGAGTGCGCGCTCGCCCTGGCCGGCGGCGCCTGCGTCATGTCGTTGCCGACCGTGCTGATGGACTTCCACCGCCGCAGCCTCCTTGCCCCGGACGGCCGTTCGAAGTCGTTCGCGGCGGCGGCCGACGGCGTCAGCCTCGCGGAGGGCGCCGGCATGCTGCTCCTGGAGCGGCTGTCCGACGCCCGCCGCAACGGCCATCCGGTGATGGCGGTGATCCGCGGTACCGCCATCAACCAGGACGGCGCCACCAACGGCATCATCTCCCCCAGCGGACGCGCGCAGGAACGCGTGATCAGGGCTGCGCTGGCCGACGGACGGGTCACGGCCGACAGCGTCGACGCGGTGGAGGGGCACGGCGTGGGCGCCACGCTCGGCGACGGCGTCGAGGTGACGTCGCTGCTGTCCACCTATGGTCAGGAGCGGCCGGCGGGGCGGCCGTTGCTGCTGGGCTCCGTCAAGTCCAACATCGGCCACACCCAGACGGTGGGCGCCGTCGCCGGCATCGTGAAGCTGGTGATGGCGCTGCGCAACGAACGGCTGCCGCGCACCGTGCACGTCGACGGGCCGACTCCGCACGCGGACTGGTCGTCCGGCACCGTCCGGCTCCTGACGGAGCCCGAGCCGTGGCGGCGCGGCGAGCGGGTGCGGCGCGCCGGTCTGACCTGTCTGACCCTCAGCGGCACGAACGGCCATCTGATTCTCGAGGAGCCGCCCGCGGACGAGCCGGCCGCCCGTCCGGCAAACCCTGAGCGGACGGTGCCGCTGGTTCTCTCGGCCAAGTCGCCGACCGCGCTGCGCGAGCAGGCGGAGCGGCTGCGTGCCACGATCACGGCGGCGGAACCCGTCGACGTCGGACACTCGCTGCACACCACACGATCGTCGTTCCGGCACCGCGCGGTGGTCCTCGGAACCGGCCGGGAGGAACTCGCCGCGGGACTCGACGCGCTGGCCGGCGACAGGACCGCGGACGGTCTGGTGCGCGGGGTCGCCCGCGCCCAGGGGCAGACCGCCCTGCTCTTCGGCGGCGCAGGCGACGGCACGAGCGGCGACCGGCCGGCCGACGCGGAGGGACCGCGCACCGCACGCGGCCTGTACGAGGCGTTCCCGGCGTTCGCGGAGGCGCTCGACGAGGTGACGGAACACCTGGCGGGCCTGCTCGGGCCGGAGGTCCGAGCGGCGGTACGCGAGCCCGGACCGGCGTGCGCCGAGCCGACCGTGGTGGGGCAGGCCGTGGCGTTCGCGCTGAACACCGCGCTGCACCGGCTGCTGACGGCGTTCGCGGTACGACCGGACGCCACGCTCGGACACGGTGCCGGTGAGGTGGCCGCGGCGTACGCGGCGGGCGCCCTGTCACTGGCGGACGGCGCCGCCCTCGTGACGGCGCTGGGCCGGATCACCGAGCGGGTGGCCACGGGGCCGGGCGCATCGGTGTGGGTGCGGGCCACCGAGGACGAGGTCCGCGCCGCGCTGTCCGGCAGCCAGGAGCAGGTCGGTGCCGCCGTGGCCGCGGTCGACGAACCGGGCACGACGGTCGTCTCCGGCGACGCCGGAGCCGTGGCACGGGTCGCCGCCCACTGGCGCGCACACGGCCGGGCGACGGGTGCCCCGCGCCCCGCACGGCTGCTGCTCTCACCGGACGACGAACAGGCCGCGCTGGCCGAACTGCGCGCCATCGTCGCGGGTTTGGCCTTCCGTGAGCCGGAGGTGCCTCTCTTGTCCACGGTGACCGGACAGCCGGTGGAGCCGGCCGAACTGCGGTCCGCCGAGCACTGGCTGGATCACCTGCGCGGGCCCACCCGCTTCCTGGACGGGGTGCGCCGCCTGCGGACGGACGGTGTGACACGGCTGGTCGGGCTGGACCTGTCCGGTGACCTCACCGGTCCGGCCGGCCGCAGTGCCGCCGGCTTCGGCGAGCCGGGCCGGCCCCTGCTTCTGGCCAGTGTGCCCGGCGGCGGACGGCCCCCCGGGCAGGCACTGCTGTCGGCCCTCGGGGAACTGCACACCGACGGCGTCGCCATCGACTGGTCCCAGGCGTTCGAGGGCCGTGGAGCGCGCCGGGTGGATCTGCCGACGTACCCCTACCAGAAGGTGCGCTGCTGGTTGGTTCCGCCCGAGCCGCAGGTCTCCGTGGTCGCCGCTCCGCCGCATCCGCTGCTGGGCACCGCCCTGGACCTGGTGGACGCCACGGGGCAGTCCTTCACGCAGCAGCTGACGCCGGGGCAGGTGGCGGGCGTGTTCGGGCAACAGCTGTACGGCACGCCGGTGCTGCCCGCCGGGGCGCGGCTGGAGTGGCTGCTGGCGGCGGCCCGGCACGGGTCCCCCGACTCGGCGTGGACGCTCACCGGCATACGCCTGCCCGGCACGGTGAGCGCCGCGTCCGGCACCCCGGTCGCCCTCCAGACCTCCCGGGAGGACAGCGGCGACGGGCACCGGGTACGGGCGTTCGTCAAGGGGCCGGGCACGGGCGGCGGCCGATGGGCCGAGAGGGGCGGCGCGACGGTCGTCCCGGCCGTGACCCGGCCCGCACCGGACCGGGTCGACCCGGAGTCGCTGCCCGAGGGTCTGGCCGAACTGGACGTCGCGGAGGTCTACCGGCGGCTGTGGCGGCAGGGCAGCGACTACGCGGAGCCGCTGCGGGTGTTGCGACGGGTGTGGCTCGGCGGTGACGAGGCCGTGGCCCTGGTGGGCACGGCCGACGTGCCGACGGGGCCGAGCGGGTGGTCGCGGTGGGCCGCGGTGCTCGAAGCGGCCGTTCAGCTCGCCGCGCTGTCCGGCTCCGGCCCGCGCACGCCGGTGTCCGTGGACCGGCTGGAGGTGTCCGGTCCGCCGTCCGAGGTGGTGTGGCTGCGCGTGCGGCACGGCGCTGACGGAGCGGCCGACGCGGTCGTGCTGTCCGGGGAGGGCGTGCGACTGGCGGCCGTGCAGGGGCTGCGGCTGCGGCCGATGGCCGGCAGGGAGCCGGCAGGGCTGGCGGAGGCGCCGCTGGAGCGGCACGAAGTGGTGTGGCACGCTCTCGCCGAGGACGGTCGCCCGGGCGCCATCGGCGGCGGCACCGGCAGTTGGCTGGTGTTCAGCGACGACCCGGAGCGGGCCGCCGCCTGGTGCGATGAACTGGCGCTGTTCGGCGTGCCCGCGGTCGCGCTGGCCGGCGAGGACGCCGAGGGGCGTGACGGCACGGAGACCGTGCCGGTCGGCACCGGCGACCCGGACGTCGTGGGAAAGACGTTCGCGGAACTGCGGGAGCGGGGCGTCACGGTGGCCGGGCTGCTCGTGCACGACGCGGGTGATGCGCGCGAGCCCGCCTCGGGCGCCGATGACCCACTGGACGCCGCGTGCCGCCGCGGCGGCAGGACGCTGGCACTCGTGCGGGGGTTCCTCCAGGAGTACGCGGAGCAGACGCCGCGGATCGTGCTGTGCTCGGCGGGCGCGGCGGCCGGACTCGCGGGCGGGCCGCCACACCCGGCGCAGGCTCCGCTGACGGCGCTGTTCACGTCCCTGGTGTGGGAACACCCGGAGCTGCCGTGCGCGCAGGTGGACCTCGACCCGGCGGAGGACCCGCCCACGGTGGTGTCCCTGCTCGGCCAGGTGATGCGGCTGCCGGGCGCGGGCAGGCTGGCCGTGCGCGGCGGGCGCTGGTTCGAGGCCCGTCTGGAGCGGCGGCCGGCCCCGGCGGACCGCGGTGAGCGACTCGCCCTGCGGCCGGACGCCACGTACCTGGTGGCCGGCGGCGATACGCGACACGCGGCGGCGGCACTGGAGTGGCTGGCCGCGCGGGGTGCCCGTTCGGTGGTGCTGGCGGGTGCGGAATCGGAGCGGGGTGACCTGGCAGGCGCACGAACGACCGGTCATGCGGGTATCGAGCGCTTGGAGCACGTGGCCGTCGACCTGTCCTCGGCTGCGGACGTGGCCCGGCTCGCCGAGTTGTGCGCCGATGGCCGGCCACCACTGCGTGGCGTGCTGCTGCTGCCGCAGCCGGTCGCCGGCGGGGGGCTGGACGAGCTGGACGGGGCGCGGTTCGGCGCGGAACTCGCCGGTGCCCTGCGCGGTCCCGTGGAGCTGACGCGGCGGTTCACAGACGTCGGCCTCACGGGCGGTACGGACTTCTTCGTGCTGTCCACGTCGGTCGTGTCGCTGCCCGGCCGGGCCGGCACGGTCGTGGGGTCTGCGGCCGACGCGTTCCTGACCGCGCTGGCCAGGCATCACCGGCAGGCCGGCCTGCCTGTGGTCGCCGCGGCCTGGGGGCCGTGGCTGGAGTCCGTCGACGAGTCGGACGAGGCGCCGGCCGTCGCGTTCGCCGAGGCCGGGGTGTACCCGGCGCCCGGCGGCGAGATGCTGGACGCGCTGCTTCCGCTGCCGGCCGCCGGGGAGGCCGATGGTTCGGGCGAGGCCGGTCTGGCCCGCGTGGACTGGGACCGGTATCTCACGGCGGGCCATCGCCCGCTGCCGTACACCGTGCTGGAGACGCGCGCGTCGTACGACGAGGAGAAGGCCCCGGGCTTCGGCCAGAACCGGATGAAGGGGGCCCGTAAGAAGAAGGGTTGAGGGTTGCGGACGGGCGAGGCAGCCCGGCCGTACAGCGGCCCCCGCACCCGCGGGGGCCGCTGCCGTGTGTCCGGCCGGGTTCAGGTGCGCGTGGCGGCGTCCTCCCCGACTTCGCGCTCGGTCTCCGGCGGTGCGATGTCCGACTTCTCGATGTCGAGGTGGGGCAGCCTGCGCTCCAGCCACTGCGGCAGCCACCAGGCGGCCCGGTCGAAGAGCGCCATCACGGCGGGCACGATGGTCACGCGGAGGACGAACGCGTCGAGGAACACCGCGACGGCGAGGGCGAATCCGAAGGACTTCGTCAGATCCGCGTCGGCCAGGATGAAGCCCGCGAACACGCTGATCATGATGAGGGCCAGGGCCGTGACGACTCTGGCGCTCTGCATGAAGCCCTTGACGATGGCTTCTTCCGGTGTGTTCCCGCGGGCGTACTCCTCCCGCATCCGGGTCACGAGGAACATCTCGTAGTCCACGGCCAGTCCGAACGACAGGCCGATGACGATGACGGGGAGCAGGTTCACGATGATGCCGGTGGAGTGGATGCCGAGCAGGTCGTTCAGCCAGCCCCACTGGAACACCGCGACGAGCGCCCCGAACGTGGCGGCGAGGCTGAGCAGGAAGCCCAGGGTCGCCTTCAGGGGCACCAGGATCGACCGGAAGATGACGATCATCAGCAGGAACGCGCACCCGACGACGATCAGCAGGTAGGGCAGCAGCGTGTCGGCGATCCGCTTCGACATGTCGATGTTGATCGCGGTCTGACCGGTGACGGCGACGTCCGCCTCGCCGGACGTCCGGGTGTCCTTCACCGCCGCCCGGATGTCGTCCACGACCTCCTCCGTCTCGGCCGCCGTGGGACCGCTGCCGGGCACCACGGTCATCACCGCGGCGTCGCCGGCCTTGTTGGGCACCGGCGGGCTCACGTCCGCCACGCCGCGGATGCCGGACAGCTCCTGCCCGATGCTCTCCGCCGTGGCCCTGGCGTCCTTGCCGCTCTTCGCGGTGTCGACGACCACGGTCAGCGGCCCGTTGAACCCGGGCCCGAAACCCTCGGTCAGCAGGTCGTACGCCTGGTGCGAGGTCGAGCTCTCCGGCTCGGCGCTGTCGTCGGGCAGCCCGAGCCGCAGGTCGAGCGCGGGCACCGCCAGGATGCCCAGCACGACCACGGAGGCGAGGGAGAACAGGACGGGCCGGCGGATGACCAGCCGCACCCAGCGCATGCCGAACGTCGGCTTCCCGTCGGCCCGGTAGCCCTGCGCACGGTGCTGCGCCTCCTCGTAGACCTCGGCGAGTGCCGCCTTGTCCTGGACGTGGGCGGCGCGCCGGCCGTGGATGCGCCGGCCGAGGAAGCCGAGGAGAGCGGGCACGAGGGTCAGGCCCACCAGGGTGGACACGACGACGGCGAACGCGGCGGCGAGGCCGACCTGGGTGAGGATCGGGATGCCGACGACGACCAGACCGGCGAGCGCGATGGCGGTGGTGAGCCCGGCGAACAGGACGGCGGCGCCGGCCGTGGTCACGGACGTGCCGATGGCGTGCTCGGGATCCTCGCCGGCCCGCAGTTCCTCCCGGTAGCGGAAGGCCACGAACATGGCGTAGTCGATGGACATGGCGAGGCCGAGCATCAGCGCGAGCGCGGTCGTGTCCGAGTTGAGGTCCGTGAATCGGGTGCTCAGCTCGATCATGCTGAGGCTGAAGACGACACCCAGCATGGCCGCGAGCAGCGGGAGTCCCGCGGCGACGAACGAGCCGAAGGTCACGAACAGGACGACGGCCGCGGCCGCGAGTCCGATGAGCTCGCCCGCGCCCTGGCCGGGCCGCGGCTGGGCGGCCTCGCCGCCGAACTCCACGGCCAGTCCGGCCCGCGTCCCCGGCTCGGCCGTGTCCAGCAGCGCCTCACGGTCCTTGTCCGCCAGATCGTTCCTGGGGACCGAGTAGGCCACCTGCGCGTAGGCGATGCGCCCGTCCGGCGAGACGGCCTTGTCCTCGAACGGGTCGGTCACGTCGGCCACGTCCGGCAGGTCACGCACCTCGCTGAGGACCCGCCCGATCGCCTGCCGGTAGTCGGGTCGGTCCAGTTTCCCGCCCTCCGGCGCGGCGAACACGACGCGCGCCACCGCGCCCTCGGCCGAGGCCTCCGGGAAGCGCTCGTCCAGCAGGTCGATGGCCTGCTGCGACTCCGTGTCCGGGATGGAGAGCGAGTCCACGGTGGGCCTGGACAGCAGCGCGCCGGCGACGCTCACGACGACGACGGCAGCCACCCAGAGTAACGAGACCAGGCGTCGTCGCCGGAAGCACGCGCGCCCCAGCCGGTAAAGAGCGAGCCTCATGACAGGCAACCTTCTTTTAGGAGTCGACTTTCAATTGATAGCCTACTAGCACTTTGAGGAGATGAGAACTCCTCCTCGCTGCCACCGCCGCACGCGGCCGGGCGCGGCACAGCCGTGACCGGCCGGCCGCCGGAGAGCCTGGAGAATGTGGAGCATGAGCGTGTCCAACCTGAAACCGACGCAAGGGACCGGCGAGCATCCGGGGAAGATCAGCCAGCGGGAGCGCAAGAAGGCCAAGACCCGGGCAGCCATCCAGCAGGAGGCCCTGCGGCTGTTCCGGGACCAGGGCTACGAGGCGACGACGATCGAGCAGATCGCCGAGGCCGCCGAGGTCTCGGCGAGCACCGTGTTCCGCTACTTCGCCACCAAGGAGGACCTGGTCGTCTCCGACGACGAGACGTTCTTCGTACAGGCCTTCCGCGCGCAGCCGCCCGAGCTGCCCCCCGTCCAGGCCATGCGCCGCGCCCTGTACAGCACTCTGGAGGGCCTCTCGGCCACGGAGATGAGCACCCAGCGCGACCGCGACATCCTGATGGTGACCGTGCCCGAGCTGTGGTCGGCGAGTCTGGGCAACGTGAAGCAGACGCTGCGGACCCTCGCCGAGCTGGTCGCGGAGCGCACCGGGGCCGGTCCTTCGGACGCTCCGGTGCGGGCGCTGAGCGGCGCGATCTTCGGGATCATGATGGACGTCATGCTGCGCTGGGCCAACCAGCCGGAGCTGGACCCCGCTGCCGAACTGGACCGGCTGCTGGCCTGCCTGGAGGACGGGTTCCAGGAGCCCGGGGCCTGAGCCTCGCGCCGGGGCGGAGCACGAAGACCCCGGGTGCGGTGACGATGCCATGGCGTCGCCGCACCCGGGGTCTTCGCTTCGCTTCGGCCGGCCGGTGCGGTCAACTCCCCGCGCGGCCGGCGCGGGTCAGTCGTCGCCGAGCTCCTTGTCGATGAGGCCGAAGATGTCCTCGTCCGACACCGAGTCGACGGACACCGTGTCGAGCGACACCGCGTCGGGGGACGCGGAACCGAGCGGCACCGAGGCCGGGTCGTCGCCGTAGGCCGAACGCCGCCAGTTCCACAGCAGCGTCTCCAGCCGGCCGGTGATCTCGTCCCGGTCGTCGGTGTCCGCGAGCGTACCGAGGAGTTGCTCGAGGCGGTGGATCTCCCCCAGCGCCGGGGCGGCCTCCTCCGCCTGCTGCGGCTGGAGCCGACCGAGCAGGAACTCGGCGAGCGCGCCGAGCGTCGGATGGTCGAACACGAGGGTCGTCGGCAGACTCAGACCGGTGGCCGCGGCCAGCCGGTTGCGGAGTTCCACTCCGGTGAGGGAGTCGAACCCGAGGTCACCGAAGGGCAGTTCGCGGTCGAACTCGGCCACCGTGGTGTGCCCGAGAACCGCTGCCACCTCGGTGCAGAGTGCCTCGAACAGCACCGCGGGCCCTCGAGCCGCGGACGTCTCGGCGACCAGACGCGCCAGCGGCGCCGGCCCCTGCTCGGCCGCCGGTTCCTCCTCGGCCCGCCGCGCCTCGGGGATCTCCGCGATCAGCGGCCGGGGCCGGGCCGCGTGGTACGTCTCGGCGAACCGCTGCCAGTCCAGGTCGGCGACGGCCACGAACGTCTCGTCGTGCCGCACGGCCTGGTGCAGCGCGGCCAGCCCCGTCTCGGGGTCCAGGGTGCGCATGCCGCTGCGGCCCAGCCACTCGACGGCCTCCTCGTCACCAGCCATCCCACTGCCCGCCCAAGCTCCCCAGGCCACGGCCGTGGCGGGCAGGCCGTGGGCGCGGCGATGCTCGGCGAGGGCGTCGAGGTAGGCGTTGGCCGCCGCGTAACCGGCCTGCCGGGTGCCGCCCCACACGCCCGCGTTCGAGGAGTAGAGGACGAACAGGTCGAGTGGCGTGTCAGCGGTCAGTTCGTGCAGGTTCACCGCGCCGGCGACCTTGCCCGCGAACACCTCCGCGATCCCCGGCAGGTCCGATTCCAGCAGGGCGGCTCCGCTGCCGAGCGCGCCCGCGGTGTGCACGACGGTGGTCAGCGGGTGCTCGGCCGGGATGCCGGCGAGCAGCTCTGCGAGCGCGGCCCGGTCGGAGACGTCGCAGGCGGCGATCGTCACCTCGGCCCCCGTCGCGGTCAGTTCGTCCCGCAGTTCACGGGCACCTGGAGCCTCCGGCCCACTGCGGCTGACCAGCAGCAGATGCGCCGCGCCGTGGCCGGCGAGCCACCGGGCCGCGTGCCCGCCGAGCGCACCGGTGCCGCCGGTGACCAGCGCGGTGCCCGTCGGCCGCCAGTCGCGCACCGGTGCCGCCCCGCCCAGCGGGGCGCGCACCAGCCGGCGGGCCAGGACGCCATCGCCACGGACGGCGACCTGGTCCTCGTCGCCGATACCGGCCAGAGCGGCGGCGAGCCGCTCCCCTGCCCGGTCGTCGAGTGCCGGGGGCACATCGATCAGACCGGCCCAGCGCTTGGGCTCCTCCAGAGCGGCGACCCGGCTGAGTCCCCACACCGGGGCCTGCTCCGGCCGCACCGGCCCGTCGTCGTCCGTCGCCCGCACGGCCCCGCTCGTCACCGACCACAGCCGGGCGTCGATCCCCGTCTCGGCCAGCGTCTGGATCAGCAGCACGGTGCCCGCCACACCGGCCGGCAGCTCGGGATGCGCGGGCACGGGCGCCTCGCACAGCCCCAGCAGCGACACCACTCCCGCGATCTCGGGCGTACCGGTGGCCGCGTCGCGCAGCGCCGCCCTCAGGGCGTCCCGGGCCTCGCCGCTCCCGGCGTCCACCGCGAGCCGGCGCACCTCGCCGCCGTGGCGGGTGATGGCCCGGACGCACCCGGACACCGGCTCCGCGTCGTCCAGCCCGGCGGGGACGACGACGAGCCAGGTCCCGGACAGCTCCGGCGTGCCGACGGCAACGGGCTTCCAGTCGATCCGGTACCGCCGGGCATCGAGCCGACCGCTCTGCCGCTGACGTCGTCGCCAGGACGACAGCGCGGGCAGTACCGCCCCCGCCGCGGAACGGCCGTCGTCGTCCAGCCCGACGAGCGCACTGAGCTGCCCCACGTCCTGGCTCTCCACCAGGTCCCAGAACTCCCGCTCCACGGGGTCGCCGGGCGCGGCCGTCTCCTGCTCCAGCCAGTAGGGGG
>NZ_WWIQ01000028.1:29757-30875 GCF_009862985.1 Streptomyces sp. SID5464
TCCAGCCAGTAGGGGGTGTGGTCGAAGGCGTACGTCGGCAACTCGACAGCAGGCACCGGCGGCAGGATCGCCCGCCAGTCGAACTCCACACCCTGCTCCCACAACCGCCCCGCCGCCCCCAACACCGACGCACACTCACCCCGGCCCTTACGCAACAACGGCACCAGCACAACCTCACCGTCGCCGACACACTCCCGCGCCATCGCCGTCAGCCCACCACCCGGCCCCACCTCCACAAACGCACCCACACCAGCCCGCACCGCCTCACCCACAGCAGCAGCGAACAACACCGGCTCACGCACCTGACGCACCCAATACTCCGGCCGCCCCAACTCACCCGGATCCGCCACCCGCCCCAACAACGTCGACACGACCCCGAACCGGGCCTCACCGAACCCCAGCCCCTCCACCACCGACCGGAACTCATCCAGCATCGGATCCATCCGCGCCGAATGAAACGCATGCGAAACCCGCAACCGCCGCGTCCTGAACCCCCGCTCCTCACACGCCGCAACCACCACCCCAACCGCATCCGCATCCCCCGACACCACCGTCGAGGCCGGACCATTCACCGCCGCCACCGCCACCCCGGCACCAGCAGCCACCACCAACGGCTCCACCACCTCCACCCCGGCAGCCACCGACACCATCGCCCCACCCACAGGCAGCCCCTGCATCAACCGACCCCGAGCAGCCACCAACACACACGCATCCTCAACCGACAACACCCCCGCCACATGCGCCGCAGCAATCTCACCCACCGAATGCCCCACCACCACATCCGGCACCACACCCCACGACTCCACCAAACGAAACAGCCCCACCTCCAACACGAACAACGCCGCCTGAGCCCACACCGTCTGATCCAACAAACCCTCAACACCACCCAGCCCGAACATCACCTCCCGGACCGAACCACCCACCAACCCGTCCAACACCCCACACAACTCATCAACCACCCCCGCGAACAACGACGACCCCTCATACAAATCCCGGCCCATCCCCGCCCACTGAGCCCCCTGACCCGCGAACAACAACCCCACCCGCACACCCTCACGAGCCACCACACCCCCCTCACCAACCACCGACTCCAACCCCGCAACCAACTCCCCCACCGA
>NZ_WWIQ01000029.1:0-20922 GCF_009862985.1 Streptomyces sp. SID5464
TGCGCCAGTTCTCGGCTGCGTCTGAAGCGGAATGGCGTGAGTGCGGCCATGGAGCTCCGTAACGCCGAGTTGGAGCGCGTGTGAGCAGCCCTGAGCAACGACGACATGAATTTGCGCATGCCCATCCCCCTTCGCGCCGCTTGCACCATATCGAGACTCCGGCAGCACTGTCAGTTAGACAAGATGACTGCTCGTGGTCGTGATCGGCGTTCGCGGCCCCACGCCGGATCAGCGTCTCCGCGAGGCCTCCGCGCCCGGGCCGGCGGCCAGCTCGCGCACCACCCGGGCCGTCACCGGAGCCGGTATGCCGTGCCGCTCGGCCGCGCGGAGCAACGCGCCGCCGATGGCGTCCCGTTCGAGCGGCCGACCCGCCTCGGCGTCGCGCTGCATCGAGGACTTCATCGACGGCGGGAAGGCGTCGTAGCGGTCGAGGGCCTGCGCCGGGTCCGCCGGGCCGCCGCACGCGCGGCTGATCGCGGCCGTCTCCTCGACCAGTGCGATCAGTTCGTCGCGGTGACGGGTGCGGACGTCTCCGAGGGGGACGCCGTGGCGGGTGGTCAGCAGGGCCATCGGGGCCAGGAACGACATCTTCGCCCACAGGGCCGCCGTCTCGTCGTCCTGGACCCGGGTGGCCGGGCCGGCGGCGGTCAGGGCCTCGGCGAGGGTGTCGAGGCGGTTCCGGGGCACCGCCGTGCCGGTCAGGTCGATCTCCGCGAAGGGGCTGCCGTGCTCGATGACGCCCGGGGCGACGCGGGTGGACTCGACACGGATGACGGCGGGGGCGACGCGGTCGGGGCGGTAGCGGGCGCGCAGGGTCGCCGGGTGTTCGACGCCGTTCAGGAACGGCACGAGGAGTCCGTCGGCCAGTGCGGGCGCGGGGACGCGTGCCAGGGCGGCGTCGAGGGAGGTGTGTTTGACGGCCACCAGGCAGGCGTCGACAGGTTCGCGCACGTGCGTGTCAGCCTCGACACGGGTCGTGAAGTCGCCGAAGTGTGCGCTGCGGATCCGGAGGCCGTCCGTGCGCAGGACGCGGGCCGTTTCCTCGCCGGACAGGCAGATCACTCGGTGGCCGGCGCGGGAGAGCAGCGCGGCGAGCAGACCGCCCACGCCACCGGGGCCCAGGACGGCCACTGTGAGTTCGTTCCCCATGTCGGGTTCCTCTCTTCGGTCGGCCCCACGGTGGTGGCCGCCTCGCGGAGATCATGGCAGTCGTCGCTGTCGTACGGAGGCCGAAAGGGCGAGACTGGGGGCATGTGCCGGAGTATCAAGACCCTGCGTCCGCCCGCCATGCCCGAAGAGGCCACGGAAGCGGACATTCGGGCTGCCGCGTTGCAGTACGTGCGGAAGGTTTCGGGTTTCCGTGCCCCCGCCGCTCACAACCAGGAGGTGTTCGACCGCGCCGTGGAGGCCGTCGCGCAGGCCACGGCCGAGTTGCTGGACGGGCTGGAGATCCGTGGCGCCCGGGCCCAGCGGGCCGGCTAGCGTGGGGTGACGGCCGGCCCCGTCCAGGGCCCCTCCGACGCCCCGGCCCTACGACACCCCCGACGCCCGCGGCTCCCTGCGCATCAGGTACGCCGCCCCTGCCCCCGCCCCGAACAGCGCCCCCACCGACACCGCCGTCCCCAGCCAGCTCGCGCCCAGCCAGTGGGCGCCGAAGTAGCCGAGGGCGACGCTGTACACGGCCCAGGTGAGACCCGCCAGGGCCGACCAGGGGAGGAAGTCGCGGGCGCGGCGGTGGGCGGCGCCCGCGCCGAGGGAGACGACCGAGCGGCCGGCGGGCGCGAAGCGGGCGAGGACGACGAGGGCGCCGCCGCCCCGTGCGAGGGCCGCGCCGAGACGTTCCTGCGCGGTGGTCAGGCGCCGGGATCGGGAGATCGCCCGGTCCAGCCGGTCGCCGCCGCGCCAGGCGAGGCGGTAGGCGGCCAGGTCGCCCAGGACGGAGGCGGTGGCCGCGCAGAGGGTCAGCACCAGGATGTCGGGCACGTCGGCCGCCGAACCCGCGGCCGCCGCCGTCGCCGCCGTGATCACCAGGACGCCGCTGGGCAGCACCGGCAGGAACACGTCGAGCAGCACGGACAGGGTCACCACGGCGTAGATCCACGGGCTGCCGAACAGCGACCCCACATGCTCCAGCACCGCAACTCCCCGTTGGTCCCCCGTGGGCCAGACCGTGCCGCGGTGGCGCGGCGGAGCGGCAGGAGTGGCCGATGACAGCCATAGAGCGTACGCCTGGGGTGTGACGGGCGTTTCACGGGGGGCTCGTACGTTCGGTACCGACTGTTCACCTCGTCCCGAGTCGTCACCCGCGCGGAGCGCCCCGCCCTGCTTGCACCGGAACCCCGCCCGCCCCGCACACCGGAGCGGCGCCTCCCCGCACACGCGGGAAGGCGCCGCTCCGCGGAGCGCTGTCCGGGCCGCGGCTCAGGCCGCCACCGGCGTCTGGTCCGTGGCCCGCCGGCCCTGCGTCGATGTGCGCTTGGCCAGCAGCCGGTCCACGCCGAACGCGCCGGAACCCGTGAACACCAGCAGGAACATGGACCAGCAGTACATGGCCGCGCCCTCGCCGTGGTTCTCGATCGGCCACAGGCCCTGCGGCTGGTGGACCTTGAAGTACGCGTACGCCATCGCGCCGGAGGCGATGAACGCCGCCGCGCGGGTGCCCAGGCCCAGCAGCACTAACGTGCCGCCGACGAGTTCGATGACGGCCGCGTACCAGTTCGGCCAGGCGCCGGTCGCCGCGGTGGCGCCCTTGCCGTCCACACCTCCGAGGACACCGAAGAGCGCGACGGCGCCGTGGCAGGCGAAGAGCAGGCCGATGACGATCCGGAACAGTCCGAGCGCGTACGGCTGCGCGTCGTTGAGACGTGCGGTCATGTGGGGGTCTCCTTCGGTCGGCCGGCCTGGGGAGGGCCGGTCGGGGGACAGAACCGATGAGTAACCCACGTTAGGTGTGACTAATTAATGCTTGCAAGTTCAACATTTGGCCACTGGTTCACCTCTGACGGGAGCTCAGTTTCCGTCGCAGCCGCACGTAGGGCCGCTCTCGCCACCGCGTCCGCATCCGAAAGCGTGACCGAATCCACACCCGGACGAGCCCCCGCCGCCGTCACCCAGTGCACGCCCTCCGTCGGCACCCCGAAGGCGAACCGCCTGGCGTGCGGGACTCCTTGACGGTCTATCAGATGATAAGGGCGTGGTGTCACATCCAACCCGCCTGTCTCGTAACCGTCGACGGTGTGCGGACGGCACTGCCCCGTCCGCAGCAGACCCTGAAGGAGTCCGTCGGCCGATTTCCGCAGGTCGGGCTCCGGCAGACGGGCCTCTATGAGGGTTCTCACACGGACGGCCGAACCCGGCACGTCGGGTGAGTGCGCCGCCCAGGCTCCGTCCGCCTCCGTCACCTTCAGGCGCGGCCCGAGCACGCGCACCACGCCCGCCTCCACCAGGGCCGCCAGTTCCTCGATGCGGCGCCGGGGCGGGCCGATGGACAGGAAGGCGTTGAGCGGGGTGTACCAGCGGTCCAGGTGGTCCCGGCGGGAGGTGCCGGCGAGGCCGCCGTGGTCGACGATCAGCCGGAGTTCGTTGCGCAGGTCGCGCAGCACGTCCAGGGCCGCTTTCAACGGGCCGCGCACATTGCCCAGGGCGGCCTGCGCGGCATCCTCGCGCAGGTACGACAGCAGCCAGTCACGCCACTCGCCGGGGTGCGCGAAGTCCCGTCCCGCGTACGGCCGGGAGATCCGCTCCCAGCACCAGCGGTCGGCGTCCTCGATGCCGAACTCGCCCAGCAGCACGGCCTCTTCGGGATCGCCGTGCGGCACGGACAGGAAGTGATCGGTGAACTCCTGGCACTGTCGCCCCGAGGCCCCGGCCCCGCGGAGCAGCGCTGTGCAGTACACCGTCTCCACCTCCTTGGCGACCAGCGGCCATATCTCCGTCAGGAAGTCGGGCGCCTCCCCGGAGTCGGCGCGCTTGCGGAAGCCCGCGATCACGTCCGGTGTGAGGACCAGCGGGACGTGCCGGCCGTACGCCCCCTTCGCGTTGTCGCCGCGGGCCTGGTAGGGGATGCCGCGCCGCGAGCCGGCGTACAGCCGCGGTTCACGGCCGGAGGGGAGGTAGCGCAGGCCCTGGGCGTCCCGTACGAAACGGCCGCCGCGGCCGGTCGTCAGCAGGGCCGTGTGGTCGAAGAAGTTGAGGCCGAGGCCGCGCAGCAGGACGGGCTCGCCGGGCGGTACGCAGGACAGGTCCACGTCGGCCGGGTTGGCGGGCGGGACGTGGCGCAGGCCGTGGTGTGCGGCGTGCGCCGCCAGGCGCCGCTGGACCGGGTCCGCGGTCGTCGGCAGGTGCCCCTGGGCCAGGACCACGGCGGACAGGCCCGTCAGGGTGCGGCCGTCGTCGAGGGTGAGGGCCTGGTGGCCGCCGGCGGTGTCGTCGAGCCGTACCGCGCGTGCCCGGTGCGTCTCGACGCGTACGGTCGCCGGCGCGTTCCGTACGACCCGTGCGAACACCCACTCCAGGTAACGGCCGTACTCCGCCCGGGTCGGGTATTCGTCCGGGCCGAGCGTGCCGCGCGCCCACTCGTACAGGCTCGGGCCCGGGCGGATCGGGCCCGAGCAGTCCACGCTGTCGTCGGTGAACAGGGTCACCTGGCAGGCCACGGTGTTCATCAGCAGTTCCGGCGACTGGTCGGTACGCCAGACGCGGCCGGGGCCCGGCGGGTCCGGGTCGATCACGTGGACCGTCAGCCGGGCTCCGGGTGGGAGGAGCTCCGGGGCGGAGGCGCAGAGGCGTTCCAGGACGCTGGTACCGCGCGGCCCGGCGCCGACCAGGGCGACGGAGAACGGTGCGGATACCTCGGTCGGCGCAGGCAAGGGTGGGACTCCCGGGCGTGTGGGGCGCGTTCGGTGGTCCGTCGGTGAGGAAGCGGACGGTCCGCCTCATCATGCCGTCGCCGGGAGTGGGAACCGAGGCCCGTGGCCAAGGATTGACCTCGCTGTGGGACGCGTCACGAGCATCACGGCCACAGCGGCAACAAACGGGCGGAACGGGGCGGTTACGGGGCAAGCTCCGAGTCCAGGAGCGTCGTCAGGCGCGGGCCCTTTCCCTCCCGCGTCCGTGCCTGCTCCAGTCGCAGCCGCGCCGAACGGCCGCGCAGGGTGAGTGTCATGAGCTGGTTGCCGAACCAGGGGCCGCCCGTCTTGCGCCAGCCGACCGGCGGCCGGGGGAGGCGCCCGTGCCGGGCGAGGCCGCGGCCCAGCCCGCGCGCCACCGCGCTCCAGCCGATGCGGAAGGCCAGCCGGATCGACGTGGGGACGGAGTTGTGGACGGGCGAGCAGACGAGCTGCACCACCCGGGCGTCCGGGCCCTGCCCGGGCCACGAGGGCTCGGCGATGTAGGCGTGGTGCACGTCCCCGGACAGCACGCACACCGTCGCCGGGGCGTCCCGCCCCGAGCCGGCCTCGGCGATCAGCTCCGCCAGCCCGGCGAACGACTCCGGGAACGCCGACCAGTGCTCCAGGTCGGCGGCCCGGCGCAGCTTCTCCCCGAACCGGGCCCAGCGCTTGCCCCGTTCGCCCCGGCACAGCGCCGCGTTCCAGCCCTCGGCGTCGTGCACCAGATGCGGCAGCAGCCAGGGCAGCGAGGTGCCGAGGAGGAGATGGTCGTACGACCCGGGGGTGTCCCGCACCTGCTCGCGCAGCCAGGCCTCCTCGCCCGGGTCGAGCATCGCGCGGCTGTCCTCGGCGAGGACCCGGGCCGCCCGGCTGTCGACCATCAGCAGGCGGACGCGCCCGAAGTCGCGCCGGTAGCTCCAGCGGGCCGTGGCAGGGTCGGCGTCGGCCCGGGCGGCGAAGGCGCGCAGCACGTCGGTGCCGTCGGGGACCTTGCGGACGCCCTCGTACACCGGGTCGGCCGACAGCTCCTCGCACGAGAGGTTCCCCAGGTGCTGGTGGACCCAGTACGACATCAGGCCGCTCAGCAGCCGCTCCCGCCACCAGTCGGTGGCCCGCATGTCGGCGAGCCAGGCGGCGGAGGTGTTCCAGTCGTCGACGACGTCGTGGTCGTCGAAGATCATGTAACTGGGCACGGTGGACAGCAGCCAGCGGATGCGGGGGTCGAGCCACGACTCGTAGTAGAGGTGCGTGTATTCCTCGTAGTCCGCGACCCCGTTGCCCGGCGGGTCGTTCAGGTCGCGGCGGGCCGCCAGCCAGCGCTGCGTCGTCTCGGAGGTCTCGTCGGCGTACACCTGGTCGCCGAGCAGCAGCAGGACGTCGGGGCGCTCGCCCTCCGGGTCGGCCACGAGACGGGTGGCCAGCGCGTCCAGGGCGTCCGGGCCCACGGGGTCGTGCCCGCCGGCCGGGGGCGCGGCCCAGCGGCAGGAGCCGAAGGCGACGCGGAGGCCGCCCTCGCCGCCCGGCGCGTGGATCGCCGAGGGCGGGAAGGGGGAATCGGGCAGCGGCCACACGCGGGTGCCGTCGAGGAAGACCTCGTACGCCGTGGTCGTACCGGCCGTGAGGCCGGTCACCGGGATCAGCGCGTAGTGGTGGCCCGCGATCTGGAAGGTCGGGGCCGTGCCGCCGGCGCCGTCGGCGCAGCGCACCGCGGCCGTGCACGGGCGGCTCGTCTCGACCCACACGGTCGCGGACGCGCCGTCGGTGTATCTCAGCAGCGGTCCGAGCCGCAGTCCGGCCATCGCCGATCACCTCTCTCCGTCGCCCCGTACGGTACGGAACGACGGAGGTCAGCGGGGAGGTCCCGGCGCGAAATCGCGCGTGTCAGCAGTTCGCGAGGTAATTCTGGAGCGCGGACTTCTCGGCCGAGTCGACCGAGAGGCCGTAGTAGTACTTCACCTGGACCCAGGCGCGCACGTAGGTGCAGCGGTACGCCGTCCGGGAGGGCATCCAGGTGGCCGGGTCCTGGTCGCCCTTGGCCTGGTTGACGTTGTCGGTGACCGCGATGAGCTGCGGGCGGGTCAGGTCGTTGGCGAAGGACTGGCGGCGGGAGGTCGTCCAGGAGTCGGCGCCGGAGTCCCAGGCCTCGGCCAGCGGGACCAGGTGGTCGATGTCGACGTCGGAGGCGGCGGACCAGGTGGCGCCGTCGTAGGGCGAGTACCAGCTGCCGCTGGTGGCGGCGCAGGAGGAGTCCTGCTGGACGTTGGTGCCGTCGCGCTTGAGGACGACCTCGCGGGTGTTGCAGGTGCCGGACTGGGTGATCCAGTGCGGGAAGAGGTCGCGGTTGTAGCCGGTGCGGTCCTCGGTGGCCACGGTGAGCGTGGCGAGGTAGGAGCGGGCGGTGGCGCCGCTGACGGGGGTGGGCAGGGCGGCGGAGGCGGCCGGGCCGTTGAGCAGGCCGACCGAGGCTATGAGACCGGTGAGGCCCGCGAGTATGCTGAGCCGTCGACGCGCGTAGAACTTCGGCATGCGAACTCCCTTGTGGGGTGGGGGCGTTGGGCTGCGAGCGAGGGAATGCTCGTCGCGCCGTGTTGCGGGGAGGTGTGCGCCCGGTGAGAAGTTAGTGACGCGTCCATGACATGACAAGACGTGGGAAGTTTTCTCTCCGGGGCCGTCGCGTACCATGGACGGCGCAGAAGGGGAGTAGCTCTTCGCCGGACCGTCGACACACTGCTCAGCTCGCCTGAGCCGGCGCCCGGAGGCAGGTCCTTTCACGGACCCGCCAGCGAGACCTTCGGCAAGCAGTGCACGCCCGTGCCCCACGGCACGGGTGCCGAGTGTGCTGCCGTGCCGAGGTGTCGTGTGTGGATCCAGCACTCTCGGTGGGGCAGCCCCGACCGATTGAGGAACCCTTGATCAGCCTGACCGTGACGGCCGTCGTCTTCGGCGTCGTCTTCCTCGCCGAACTGCCGGACAAGACCGCCCTGGCCGGCCTCGTCCTCGGCACCCGCTATCGCGCCTCCTACGTCTTCGCCGGTGTCGCCGCCGCCTTCGCGCTGCACGTCGCGCTCGCCGTCGCCGCCGGCAGTGTGCTGACGCTGCTGCCGCAGCAGCTCGTGCACGCGCTCACGGGTGTGCTCTTCCTGGGCGGGGCCGCGATGCTGCTGCTGAAGAAGGACGAGGACGAGGCGGAGGTCCGCAAGCCGGAGAACCAGTCCTTCTGGAAGGTCTCGGGCGCGGGTTTCATGCTCATCCTGGTCGCCGAGTTCGGCGATCTCACGCAGATCATGACGGCGAACCTGGCCGCCCGCTACGACGACCCGCTCTCCGTCGGCCTGGGCGCGGTGCTCGCGCTGTGGGCGGTGGCCGGGATCGGCATCGTCGGCGGAAAGGCGCTGATGAAGAAGGTGCCGCTGCGGCTGATCACGCAGATCGCGGCGCTGGTGATGCTGGCTCTCGGGGTGTGGAGCCTGTGGGAGGCCGTGACCGGGTGAGCCGGGGCGAGCTGAACGACGGGTGAACGTCTGCGGGAGGCCCTGGCCGATCCGGCGATTGTTTTGTACCGTGGAGAAACAAAGTGGCTCCCGCCCGTTTTCCCTGACCGGCGGGCGGGGCCGCCTTGTCCCTCCCGGGGGCTGCCGTGCGCCCTCGTCCTGCCCTGAGCCTTGGAGCTGCCGATGACGGCCACCGCCGTGCTCACCGCCCGCGCCCTCCTGCTGGACATGGACGGCACCCTCGTCAACTCCGACGCCTCGGTCGAACGCGTCTGGCGGCGCTGGTCCGAGCGGCACGGGCTGGACCCGGACGAGGTCATGAAGGTCGTCCACGGACGGCAGGGGTACGCGTCGATGGCGCTGCTGCTGCCCGGCCGGCCGATGGAGCAGAACCACGCGGACAACGCCCGGATGCTCGCCGAGGAGACGGCCGACACCGAGGGTGTCGTGCCGATCCCCGGGGCGCCGGAGTTCCTCGCCGCGCTGCGGGGACTGCCGCACGCGCTCGTGACCTCCGCCGACGTTCCGCTGTCGACGGCGCGGATGGCCGCGGCCGGGCTGGATCTGCCGGAGGTGCGGGTGACGGCGGAGTGCGTCGGGGCGAGCAAGCCCGACCCGGAGGGCTTTCTGAAGGGTGCCGCCGAGCTGGGTGTGGCCCCTGAGGACTGCGTGGTGTTCGAGGACTCCGGGGCCGGGATCGCGGCGGGGCGCTCCGCCGGGATGACGGTGGTGGGGGTCGGGTCCCGGGCCGCGTTCCACGAGCCGGACGTGGTGGTGGACGACCTCACGCGGGTGCGCGTGGAGGCCGTGGCCGACGGGACGATCCGTCTGCACATCGGGTGAGGGGTTCGCGTCGGGTGAGGAACGCGCGGCGGGTGACGAACGCTCGGGGGTGTTGCCGTCCGGTCGGTCAGACGTGGGCGGCGATGGTGCGCGCGCACGCCAGGGACTCGGTGTGTGTGGTGTCCACCTCCAGGTCGTAGCGCACGCCCTCGTGCACGACGTGGGCCTGTGACGCGGCCATGCCCCGGACCCGGTCGCCCCGGGCGATCTCACGCCCCTCGGCGACCGCGCTGTCGCACCTGATGCCGACCCACAGCACGTCGAGGCCGGCCAGGGCCTTCTCCCAGCGCTGCCGGGAGTGCGGTCCGCCGAGGAAGACGTCGTCGACGATGATCCTGGCGCCGGCGCGGGCCATCGCGGCGATGCCCTCGGTCCAGGCCGCGTCCAGTGCGCGGAACTCCGGACCCACGCTCACCCCGCCGTCCGCCGTGAAGGTGATCCCTTCCTCCGAGCCCCGCATCCTCGCGGGCAGCGCCTCGACGAACGAATCGACACCGAAGGCCAGCCACGGGTTCGGCAGCACCTCTTGCAGGCACCGTACGATCCCGGACTTGCCCGAGCTGGAACCGCCGTTGAGAACGATCACCTGAGTGGTCACGGCGTCACAGTAGGGCGGTCGGGCCGGTCACGGCTTCTTGGTTTCCGACTCCAGCTTCGCCCGCGTCTCCCGGTCGTAGACGCCGAGGTCGTCGGTCTGGATGCCGCGTGACCACTGGTAGTTGCGGACGGCCTCCTCGAGCCGGCTGTCGTAGTCGCCGTCGGGGTCCTCGCCGTAGAGGTACAACTGGCGCAGCCGGAGCTGGAGTTCGGTGACCTCCGGGCCGCGGTCGCCGAGGCGCAGGACGGTGGGGCCGCCGTTCTGCCGGGAGTTGTCCGGGGGCGGGTTCGCGGGGCCGGTGGCGGAGGCGGACGTCCGGGGCGCCGACGGGGTGGCCGACTGCGACGGGCTCGGCGAGGCGCTCGGCGTGGACGGCGACGGGGAGGCCGACGGGCTCCCGGTCGCCGACGGCGACGGCGGCGGTGCCGCGGGGGCCGGCGGCGTGGCCTGCGCGCTCCCCGCCGGGGGTGTGGACGCCGCGCTGCTCGACGGGGCGTCCGGCACGCTCGCCCGGAGGTCGTCCGGCAGCGCGGTGTCCCGGGACGGTGCCTCGTAGGAGAACAGCCCGCTCGCGTACCCGGCCGCGGCCACGACGGCGACACAGGCCCCGGCGGCCACGCCGAGCAGCGCGCCGCGCCGCCGACGCCTGGGCCTCGACCCGGCCTCGTCCGGTTCCCGCCCACCCCGGTCCGGCCCCCCGATGCCGTCGAAAAGCCGCAGGTCGGTGACGCTGGGCTCGGTCGTGGCGGGGGCCGGAGGGGTCGAGAGCGGCGCGGTGCCCGGCGAGGCCGGGAAGGCCGGCAGCACGGTGGTCGCGTCGAGGTCGGCCGGGCGCAGGGGCATGGTCGTGTCGGCGGGGGAGGGCGGTGGCGCGGCGCCTTCGGCGGGCGGCGTCTGCCCAGGGGGCGTCATGGACCGTCGCGGGGCGCGCTCGGCTGCCCGTGCGGCGCCGTCGGTGCGCGGGGGCTCCGCGGGGTGGGGCAGGGGCGGCTGCGGGGCGTCGCCGGCCGCCGGCCCGAGGTGCTGTCGCGGAGTGCCTTCGGTCGCCCGCGCGGGGACCTGGGCGTGTGGGTCCGCTGTGGGCGAGGGCCGGCCGTCTGCGTCCGTCTGCCGTGGGGTTTCCTCGGTCGCCCGGACGGGCCGTACGGGGTCCGCGGCCGTCGGGCGGGAGGACCTGGCCGGGCCGTCCGCGCGGATTCGTCGCGAGGCGTCCGCCCGGGCGGGGCCGCCGGTGTGGTGGGCCTGGGCGTCCGCCGGGGACGGCTGTGCGGGGCCGGCGGTGCGCTGGGGCTCCGCGGGGTGGGGCAGGGGCGGTCGCGGGGTGTCGGTCGGTCGCCCGGGGGTTCGCAGCGGGGCGTCGTCTTCGGTTGCCGGCGTGGGGGTTTCGGTGCGTGCGCGCGGGACTTCTGCGGTGCCCTGCGCGGGCGAAGCCTCGGCGTGTGGAGGCGGGGCGGGGGCGTCCGCCGGGGACGGCTGTGCGGGGCCGGCGGTGCCCGAGGGCCCCGTAGGGCGGGCCTGGGGACGACGGGGGGTTTGCCCGGGGGGCTCGGTGTGTAAGGGCTCCGCGGGTGAGGGCGTGGGCGCGGCCTCCGCAGAGCGGTGTCGCGGGGTGCTCTCGTCCGCGCGGGACTGGGTGGGTGTTCCCGGCGTGAGTTCGACGTACGGGCGGATGCGGAGCGGGTCGAAGTCCTCCGCTGCTGCCGCCTCGGTCGTGCGGGCGTTGCGGAGGGCCTCTGCGACGCGGTGAGTGCAGGTGCAGGACGGGGTGTTGTCCGGCTGTCTGGGCGTGCCGCACTCCGGGCACGGGTGGCCGTTCGGCTGTTCCACGCGTTCCTCCCTCCCCTCGCGAACTCCAGAGATTATCCAGATCTTCTCCACAGTGCCGACGGCCAGCTCGCGGAATGAATGCTTCCAAAAGGACTCGGCGGGCCATACCGCGTCACACCGGTCACGATGGAAAATGTCACAGGACCTCGGGAGGTCTCATGGCCGGACATGCGCACGCCACGCAGGCGCCGGACCAGGGCGCCGCCGTCCAGGAGCAGGTGCCCGGGAACGTCCTGGTCTCCATCGGCGCCCTGCTCCTCGGGATGCTGCTCGCCGCCCTGGACCAGACCATCGTGTCGACCGCGCTGCCCACCATCGTCAGCGACCTCGGCGGCATGGACCACCTGTCCTGGGTGGTCACCGCCTACCTGCTGGCCGCGACCGCCGCGACCCCGCTGTGGGGCAAACTCGGCGACCAGTACGGCCGTAAACGGCTGTTCCAGACGGCGATCGTGATCTTCCTGGTCGGCTCCGCGCTGTGCGGCACGGCGCAGGACATGACCCAGCTCATCGTCTTCCGGGCCGTGCAGGGGCTCGGCGGCGGCGGGCTGATGGTGTTGTCGATGGCCATCGTCGGCGATCTCGTCCCACCGCGTGAACGCGGGCGCTACCAGGGGCTGTTCGGTGCCGTGTTCGGGGCGACCAGTGTGCTCGGGCCACTGCTCGGCGGGCTGTTCACCCAGCATGCGAGCTGGCGTTGGGTGTTCTACGTCAACCTGCCCGTCGGACTCGTGGCGCTCGCCGTGATCGCGGCCGTGCTGCACATCCCGCGCCGGACGCGGCGGCATGTCATCGACTACCTCGGCACGTTCCTCATCGCGGCCGTCGCCACCTGCCTGGTGCTCGTCGCCTCGCTCGGGGGTACGACCTGGGGGTGGGGATCCGCCCAGATCGTCGCGCTCGCGGTGCTGGGCGTCGTCCTCGCCGTCGCCTTCGTGGCCGTCGAGCGGCGGGCCGCCGAACCCGTCCTGCCGCTGAAGCTCTTCGGAATCCGCACCTTCACGCTCGCCGCCGTGATCAGCTTCGTCGTCGGCTTCGCCATGTTCGGCGCGATGACCTACCTGCCGACGTTCCTCCAGGTCGTGCAGGGCATCAGCCCGACCATGTCCGGTGTGCACATGCTGCCGATGGTGCTGGGGCTGCTGCTGGCCTCGACGGCCTCCGGGCAGATCGTCAGCCGGACCGGCCGCTGGAAGGTGTTCCCGGTCGCCGGCACCGGCGTGACCACCCTCGGGCTGCTCCTGCTCCACCAGCTCGACGAGCGCAGCTCCACCGCCGAGCTGAGCGGCTTCTTCTTCGTCTTCGGACTCGGCCTCGGCCTGGTGATGCAGGTCCTCGTGCTCATCGTGCAGAACGCCGTCCCGTACGAGGATCTGGGCGTCGCCACCTCCGGCGCCACCTTCTTCCGCTCCATCGGAGCCTCGTTCGGCGTGGCCGTCTTCGGCACGATCTCCGCGAACCGGCTCGGCGACCAGCTCACGGACGCCTTCCGCGGAGCCCCGCTGCCCCCCGGCGTCTCCGTGGGTGCGCTGGAGGCCGACCCGCGCGGCATCGCCGCCCTGCCGCCCGGCCTGCGCCCGCCGGCCCTGCACGCGTACTCCGTGTCCATCACGGACGTCTTCCTGTACGCCGCCCCCGTCGCGCTCCTCGGCTTCGTGCTGGCCTGGTTCCTGAAGGAGGACCGGCTGCGCGGCTCGGTCACCGCGCCCGACGTCACGGAGACCCTGGCCAGCAACCCCGTCGAGCGGTCCTCGTACGACGAGGTGTGCCGTGCGCTGTCGGTGCTCGGCACCCGCGCGGGGCGGCGCGAGATCTACCGGAAGATCACCGACCGGGCGGGCTACGACCTGCTGCCCGCGGCGAGCTGGCTGCTGCTGCGGATCAGGCGGTACGGCTCGGTGGAGCCGGCCGTGCTGGCCGAGCGGATGCCCGTGCCGCTGACCGTGATCATGGAGGCTGTACGGCAGGTCGAGGAGCGGAGGCTCGCCGTGCGCACGGGCCTCGACATGGTGCTGACCGACCAGGGACGCGAGGTCGCCGAACGGCTGGCCCAGGCCCGTGAGGCGTCCCTCGCCGAGCTGCTCGGCGACTGGTGGGGACCGGACCGGCCGACCGATCTGGTGCACCTCGTGCGGGAGTTGAACGGCGAACTGTGCGGCTCGCGGCGGGAGCGGCCGTATGCCGAGCGGCCGGTGGAGCGGATGGGCTGAAAGCGGGGGGCCTCGGTGCGTCAGGTGAGGTGCTTGGCGAACCAGTGCTCGGCGTACTTGTCGTCGTTGTGCGGTGCGGTCTCCTCGTAGCCGAGCCGGGTGTAGAGGGCGCGGGCCTCGACGAGGTCGCCTCGGGTGTCGAGGACCATCCGCCGGGCGCCGAGCCCGCGAGCGGTGTCCTCGGCGGCCCGGACGAGCAGCGCGGCACCGCCCTTGCCGCGCATCGGCTCGTGCAGGAAGACCCGTGTGAGCTCGGCGGTCGTGTCGTCCAGCAGCCGTACGCCCGCCGTGCCGGCCGGCTCGCCGCCGTAGCGGGCGACCAGCAACTGGCCGCCCGGTGGGGCGAGATCGGCGCCCGGCTGCTCGGCGATCTCCCGCTCCAGCTCGTCCGGGTCGGTCCGGCGCCCCTCGTGCAGCAGGTACCAGCGGTCGCTGACCTCGGTGTAGTACGCCCGCCACAGGGCGGCGGCGACGGGGGAGTCGTACGGTTCCGGGGCCACGGTCCAGGTCATGACCGGCATTCTCGGCGGATGCCGTGGCGGGGCCGCAACCGAATAACCCGGGGACCGTCCGCGCCCGGGGGCGGCCCGGCCGCCGTTTGGGGGCCTGCTTTGGGGCTACCCGGTCGGCGAACCGGCTCGCGAGGAGAGCCGGTTGGGCCGAGAACCCGGAAGGCATTCATGTCCACTGGCCTGATCATTGCTCTGATCGTGATCGCGGCGGTCGTCGTCATCATCGCGGCCGCCATGACCCTGCGCGCCCGCGGGCCTCGGCGCGGCCCGAGCCTGAAGCGGCGCTTCGGACCCGAGTACGACCTGGCCGTCGCCCGGCACGACGGCGACGCCAAGGCCGCCGAGCGCGAGCTGGCCGAGCGCCTGGAGCGCCACGGCGAGCTGCGCGAACGTGCGCTGGAGCCGGCGCAGCGCGAGCAGTACGAGGCGCGCTGGACGGCCGCTCAGGAGCGGTTCGTCGACTCGCCGCGGGAGGCGGTCGCCGAGGCGGACCGGCTGCTCGCGGAGCTCGCCGGTGCCCGGGGCTTCCCGGACGGCGGGCAGTACGAGGAGCAGCTCGCCGCGCTGTCCGTGCACCACGCCCACCACGTGGACGGCTACCGGCGCGTACACCGCGCGGCGCACCTGCGCGCGGACGACGCCCGGGACGGCGGCACCGGTACGGAAGACATGCGTGAGGCCATGGTGGCGGCCCGCGCCCTGTTCGAGGAGCTGGTGCGGCCGGCCCGCCACGACGGCGGGGGCCACGCCGCCGGCCCGCACCTGGGCGGACGCCATGAGGGCGGACGGCACAAGGCCGGGCTGAACGGCGGCCGCAAGGCTCCGGCCGCCCGTGGCGGACACACGCCGTGGGCGCTGCACCGACGTCAGGCGAAGGAGAGTTGAGATTCGATGTCCAGCATGACCCGACCGCCCGGCGACGAGGCCCCCGGCAACCGCCGCCTCACCCCCGACGCCCCCGGAACCCCCGGCACCCGTGGCTCCGCCGCCGACCCCGATGCCCGCGGTGAGACCGCCCTGGGCACCGGCCACGGCACAGGCCCCGCGGGTTCCCGGGAACGGGAAGGCACCCCCCACGGCACGGGCACGCACCTGCTCCCGCACGAGGAGTCCGACAAACTCGTCTCGCAGTTGCACCACGCCGTCGCCGAGTTCGTCGACGCGCCCCGGGCCGCCGTCGAGGAGGCCGACCACGTGCTGGAGGAGATCGCGGCCCGGTTCACCGAGGCCGTGACCCAGCGTCGCCGCACCCTGCGCCACTCCTGGCAGTCGGTGGAGGGCGGCGAGGGCAAGCCCGTGTCGAGCGGCGACACCGAGCAGCTCCGGCTGGCGCTGAAGGACTACCGGGAGCTGGCGGAACGGCTGCTCCACGTGTGAGCGGCCCGGTTCATCCGTCCGCCCGGCGCTCCCGCCACTGCCGTACGACGTCCTCGACGTCGTACGGCTTCTTTCCGAGCGGGGGCCCGGGCGGCGGCTTGAACATCATGTCGCGGATCTTGTCGTTGATCTCGCCGATGATCTTCCTGACGGCCTGCTCCGAGGGCGCCGCGTACGCGGCCTGCAGCGCGTCCTCCGCCTCCTTGCGCAGCGTCAGCGTCGGCGGCAGGACCGAGATGCCCTCGCGGGCCATCTTCCGCTTGATCCACCACAGTTCGTCGTAGGTGGCGTCCACATCGGCCGGCAGCGGTTTGCCCGCCCCCGGCAGCCGCTCGAACTCGCCGCGTGTCTCCGCGTCACGGATCTGCTTGTCGACCCAGGACTCGAAGCCGACGCCGGGTGGCTTTCGCTCGGTCATGAACCCATTGTGCCGGACACCGCGCAGCCGGGCGTTCTATCATGCGGCGGGCTAGTCCCACCAGGACGTCTCAGGAGGAGCGCACGTGCTCGAACTCACCATGGCCGCCGTGTCCGCGGCGGAGGAGGGTGCCACGGCCGGCATGCTCATGGCCGACGCGCCCAGCGAGCCGGGCGCCGTGCTGCGGGTGGGCCGGGACAAGTCGGTGTGCCGGCTCTCCACGCCGGACGACTGGCTGTTCGTCTCCCGCGTCCACCTGGAGTTCCTGTGCGGGCCCGAGGGGACCTGGCAGCTGACCTGGCTGCGCGGTTCCCAGCCCGACCCCTCCTCCGAAGTCCGGCTCACCGTCGGGGAGTACGCCCAGCCCCTCGCCTACGGCGGCACCGTCCCGCTGCCCAGGGGCGGCAGCGGCGAGGTCGTCATCCACGACCGCACCGCCCCGCGCAGCGTCAACGTCGGTTTCTTCCACGAGATCTGAGCGCCCGCCCCGGCGGACACCCCCTACGCCAGCACCCGTGCCAGCGCGAACCCGTCGTACCCCTTCATGCCGACCGTCTGGATCGCCGTGCCGCTCAACCGCGGGTGGCTGCCGATCAGTTCGATCGCGGCGCGGGTGCCCGTCACGTCCGGTGCCGTGCTCGCCGCGTCGGTCACGCGGCCGCCGCGGACGACGTTGTCGAGGACGATCAGGCTGCCCGTGCTGGTGAGCTTCAGGGCCCACTCCACGTAGTGCGGGTTGTTGGCCTTGTCGGCGTCGATGAAGACGAGGTCGAAGGGGGGCGGGTTCTCGTCGGCCAGCTTGGGCAGCGACTCCAGGGCCGGACCCACCCGGACCTCGACGAGCTTGTCCAGGCCGGCGCGGGCGATGTTGCGGACGGCGACCTCGGCGTGCTTGGGGTCGTACTCCAGGGAGACCAGCCGCCCGTCGGCGGGCAGGGCGCGGCCCAGCCAGATGGTGCTGTAGCCGCCGAGGGTGCCGATCTCCAGGATGTGGCGGGCGCCCTGGATCTGGGCCAGGAGCTGGAGGAGCTTGCCCTGGTTGCCCGCGACGTTGATGTGCGGAAGCCCGGCGGCGTCGCTGTCACGCAGGGCGGCCGCCAGGGCTTCGTCGTCCGGGGCGAGGTGGGCGGTGAAGTAGGCGTCGACCTCGTCCCAGACGTGCGACTCGCTCATGCACCTCTACCTTTCGTACGCATAGTTAGCATCCCTAACTACTGGCGTGACGAAGATACGTGGTGCACCGCTTCGCTGTCAGCGGGGTTTCCCCCGGCGTGTCTCAGCCGGCCACGGACGGTGCCGAACCCGGCAGCGGACGCCCGGCCGACTCCGCCATGCGCCACACGGCGAAACCGCCGATGACGGCCGCGGCCATCATGTAGTACGCGGGCATCATCATGTTCCCGGTGGCACCGATCAGGGCCGTGACGACCAGCGGCGTCGTGCCGCCGAACAGGGACACGGAGACGTTGAAGCCGATGGACAGCGAGCCGTAGCGGACCTTCGTCGGGAACAGCGCCGGGAGGGCCGAGGGCATGGCCGCCGTGAAGCAGACCAGCAGCAGGCCCAGGGCGCCCATGCCGAGCGCGACCGCGAGCAGGCTGCCCTCGCGGATCAGCAGCAGGGCCGGGACGGACAGCAGCAGGAAGCCCGCGCAGCCGGTGGCGATCACCGGGCGGCGGCCGACGCGGTCGGTCAGCGCGCCGACGAACGGCTGGACGATCATCATCAGGGCCATCACGCCGAGGACGACGAGCAGGCCGTGCGTCTCGTCGTAGTGGAGCTGACCGGTCAGGTAGCTCGGCATGTACGACAGCAGCATGTAGTCGGTGACGTTGAAGACCAGCACCAGGCCGACGCAGAGCAGCAGCGCGCGCCACTGGCCGGTGATCATCTCGCGCAGCGGCACCTTGGGGCGGTTGGTCTCGGCCTTCTCGACCTCGGCCGCGAACGCCGGGGTCTCCTCCAGCCGCAGCCGCAGGTAGAGGCCGATGATGCCCATCGGGCCCGCGATCAGGAACGGGATGCGCCAGCCCCAGGAGGTCAGGTCGTCGGCGGAGAGCAGGGCCGTCATCAGCGTGACCAGGCCCGCGCCGCCGATGTAGCCGGCGAGCGTGCCGAACTCCAGCCAGCTGCCGAGGAAGCCGCGCCGCTTGTCGGGGGCGTACTCGGCGATGAAGGTGGACGCGCCCGCGTACTCACCGCCGGTGGAGAAGCCCTGCACCAGGCGGGCCACCAGGAGCAGGATCGGCGCGCCGACACCGATCGTCGCGTACGAGGGGATCAGGCCGATCGCGAAGGTGCCCGCGGCCATCATGATCATGGTGAGCGCGAGGACCTTCTGGCGGCCGACGCGGTCGCCGAGCGGGCCGAAGACCATGCCGCCGAGGGGACGGACCAGGAAGGCCGCGGCGAAGGCGCCGAACGTGGAGAGCAGCTGTGCGGTGGGGTTGCCCGACGGGAAGAAGACCTTGCCCAGCGTGACCGCGATGTAGCTGTAGACACCGAAGTCGAACCATTCCATCGCGTTGCCCAGCGCTGCCGCCTTCACGGCGCGCTTGACGAGCGCGGGGTCGGTGACGGTGGTGCCGTGGGTTTTCGCTGCGCGGCTCTTCAGGCCGGACGCGGGAGCGACGACTGAGACAGTCGACAAGACTCGCTCGCCTACCTTTCGACGGGGACAGGGACGCGGTCCGCGCGGCGGCGCTGTCGTACGGGCCGAAAAGCGACGATAGGCGAAGAAAAGCCCTTTACGGGCGGTACGCCTTTCGTTGCAGGGTGCATCTAAACACCGGTTATGCAGGCACGTATGCCCGGCTGGGAGCGGTTCCCACGAGATCTTGATGTGATCCTTCTCGCGTCCACGAGAGGCAACCACGCGCCTCCCGGGCTATCGTCAACCGGACGAAGAGGGGCATACCGGGTAGAAGGTCGACGTGGCGTGACGAATGCGGACCGCAGCGGACGACCGGCGGAGGCCTTCGGAGCGACAGCCGTCGGCGGGACCCGCGCACGCCTGCGCGTGGCCTGCCTCGGGCTGTGGCTGATCGTCGCGGCCCTCGCCGCCCGGCAGGTGGCCGTCGTCCTCGGCAGCCCACGCGGGGAGCGGCTGACGGACCTGGAGACCTGGGTCGGGCCGAACGGCGTGCTGCACGTGACCGGCTCGCTCTACGACTCCACCCGCTTCACCGGCACACCCTTCGGCGGGCTCGTCCTCAAGCCCCTCACCCGTTCGGCCGAACAGGCCCTCGGCTGGGGCTGGACCTTCGGCACGCTGCTGCTGGTCGTCGCCCTCGGCCTGATCGCCGCCCGGGCCCTGCCCCAGCCCGTCGGCCGCCGCACGGCCCTGCTGGCCGCCCCGGTCGCCATCAGCCTGCTCATGGTGTCCCTGCCGGTCCGCAACACCCTGTGGCTCGGCCAGACCAGCATCATCCCGGTCCTGCTCGTCCTGCTGGGCTGCTTCGCCGCCCACGGCCAGCGGACCAGCGGCCTGCTCATCGGCGTCGCGGCGGCGCTCCAGCCCACCCTGCTGCTCTTCACGCCCCTGCTGTGGTTCACCGGCCGCAGCCGCGCCGCGCTCTCCACCGGCGTCGCCTTCGCCGCGTGCACCGGACTGGCCTGGGCGGCGATGCCGCACGACTCCCACCGCTACTGGGTCCACCACATGGCGGGCGTCGGCCTCGGCGGCCCGGCCGACGATCTCGCCAACCAGTCCCTGCACGGCGCCCTGCTCCGGCTCGGCCTGAGCGGCCCCCTGGAGGTCGCGCTCTTCCTGACGCTCGGCGCGGCCGTCGCCGTCCTGGCCCTGCGCCGCGCCGTGCGCTGCTTCGACGACGGCCAGCTCCTCCTCGCCGTCGCGATCACCGGCTGCGCCGCGATCGCCGTCTCGCCCACGGCCTGGCAGCACCAGCTGCTGTGGGTGCTGCTCGCGGTCGTCGGCCGGGCCGGCAGACGCGCCTCCGACCGGTACGTCTGGCCGGTCACCGTCGTCCTGGTCATGACCCTGCCGACCAGGATGATGATGCCGGACATGCAGGCGCTGGACCCGCTGCGCACCAACCTCGTCCTGCTCGCCGCCCTCGCCGCCGCCACGGCCGTGCCGTTCCTCTCCCGCGCCTCCCCGCACTACCAGTCGCCGCTGCCGACCGAGTACGCCCCCACCGTCCCGGCCCGCTTCCGGCACGTCCCGCTGGTGCCCTTCCTGCGCCGGGTCCTCACCCGGCCGAACCTCCTCCTGGAGCTCCTCCTCATCCGGGTCACCTATGCCGCCTACGCCCAGGTCCGGCTCGCCGCGACCGGCGGCAGCAACTCGGCCGGCCGGGCCGAGGCCGAGGAACACGGCCGGCAGATCCTCGGCCTGGAACGCGCCCTGCACCTGGACATCGAGCACTGGGCCAACCACACCGTCGTCACGATCGACTGGCTGCGGGACTTCTTCGACTTCTACTACACGTCGTTGCACTTCATCGTCCCGCTGACCGTTCTCGCCGTCCTGTACTGGCGCCGCCCCGCCGACTACCGCTGGGCCCGCTCCGCCCTGGGCGTCGCCACCCTGCTCGCCCTGGTCGGCTTCTGGCTCTACCCGCTGGCCCCGCCCCGGCTGATGCCGACGCTCGGCTTCATCGACACCGTCCACGGCGTCCAGGACTTCTCCCAGCCCGACTACGGCACGCTCACGGCCCTGACCAACCAGTACGCGGCGATGCCGTCGCTGCACTTCGGCTGGTCACTGTGGTGCGGCGTCGTGATCGCGGTCCTGG
>NZ_WWIQ01000029.1:21071-36074 GCF_009862985.1 Streptomyces sp. SID5464
GATGCCGTCGCTGCACTTCGGCTGGTCACTGTGGTGCGGCGTCGTGATCGCGGTCCTGGCGCGCCGCTGGTGGATCAAGGCCCTGGGGATGCTGCACCCGCTGCTCACCGCTTCCTCGATCGTCACGACCGGGAACCACTGGGTGCTGGACGCGGTGGGCGGAGCCCTGGTCGTCGGGGCGGGCTTCGGCCTCGTGTACGTACTGACGGGGCCGCGGCCGGCCACCGCCGATCCGCACCAGGAGTCCCGGGCGGCTCATGCGAGCTCCGGCCGATCGATGAATTCCGTCTGAGGTCGGTCGCAACCCGCCGGCGGTCGACCACATCGTCGCCCTCCAGGATCCGCCCGGGCAGCCGCTCGGCGTCTTTCCCGAGGAGGAGGCCTCGGGGCGTCATGCCCTGCTGAAGACGGCCATGTCATCGCCGAAGGCACAGGCCAGGAAGCTCGTGTCCGGGGAGATCAGTGCCGCGTTGGTGCCGGGCACGTGAAGAACGTCGGCGACGGTGCGGCGCAGGAGGTCCCAGATCCGGATCGTGTTGTCCAGGGAACTGGTGACGGCGACCGGCCGCCCCTCGAGTACATCGCATCTCACGGACAGGACATAACTGGTGTGCCCCTTCATCGTCTTCTTCAACGGCTGGCCCGTCGCGAGATCCCACATGCGTAGGTGCCCTTCGCGAGAGCCGATCACAGCGACCTGGCGGCCGTCGAGCACGGTGCACGCCATGGCCGAGGGCGAGAGGTCGAGCGGGATGCGGCGCACTGGTCTCCCGCCGTCCAGGGTCCAGATCCGCAGGGTCTCGTCCTTCGAGGCGGTGACGACCACCGGCCGATCGTCCAGGACGGTGCAGACAACCGCCGTCACCGGCTTCCTGTGGCCTGTGAGCGGCGGATACAGGTCGACGCCGGTCGTGATGTCCCACACCTGTACCGAGTCGCGCGGGGCGCTGGCGGCGCATACGAGCCGCTGGCCCATGACAGCACACGCGATGCTGGGCCTGGCCACCTCGGACCTGCGCAAAGGTGGTCCCATGGGCCGGCCGGTTCCGAGGTCCCACGACCGCACCGCCCCGCTCCGGGAGACACTGACGGCGATCTGCCGCCCCTCGAACACCACGCACGACATCGCGCGGATGTCGCCTTCCCCTCGGAGGGGCGTCCCCACAGGCTGAGCCGTGGCCAGTTCCCAGACGCGCACCGTGTTGTCTGCGGCGGCCGTGACGATGGCCGGCTGACGGTTGATCACGGCGAAGTCCATGTCGGACACCGGCTTTGTGTGGCCGATCAGGGGATCCCCGAAGACCTGGTGGGACGACAGGTCCCAGACACGGACCGTGTGGTCGAACGAGCCGGAGACGACGATCGTCCGACCGGCCGACGATGTGTACGCCACCGACAGCACACCACTGCTGTGACCGGTGAGGGGCGTCCCCACCAGCCGACGGTCCCTGAGGTCCCATACCGCCAGTGCCCCGTCGTGGGAGCCGGTGATCGCTACCGGCCGGCCGTCCAGTTCGGTACACACGAGCGAGGGTGTCCAGTAGTGGCCGTGTCCCTCCCACTCGGCGAGGTGCCGCAACGTGTCCAGGTCCCACAGGTGCAGTCGGCCGCGAGTGCAACTGCCCACGGCGACCGGACGGCCGTCCAGCGTCGTGCACGCGACGGCCAGAATCTGGTTCTGCGCCGTTCGCTCCAGCTGTCCCCGCTGTCGCAATGTCGCCAGCTCCCACACCTCCAGCCCCGAGCGCGCCGCGCTGACTGCGACGGCGTGGTTCCCCACCGTGCCGCACGCGACGGTCGTGACAGCGCCGCCGGCGGTCATCGGGAGGCCGGTCGGCTGACCGGTGGCCAGGTCCCATACCCGCAGCGTCTTGTCGTTCGACCCAGTGACCGCGACGGGGCGACCGTCCACCTCGGCCCACGCCACGGCGTTCACAGAGTCGCTGTGACCGGTGAGCGGTGCTCCGACGGGCCGGCCGCCGACGAGATCCCACACCCGGGCGGTGCCGTCGGCCGAACCGCTCACGGCCACCGGGCGGCCGTCCAGTTCCGCGCACACCACGGACTTCACGGAGCCGGTGTGGCCGGTCAGCGGCTCGCTCCGGTGGCCGGTGGCCAGGTTCCACATCCGTAGCGTCGCATCTTTCGCGCCGCTGACGGCGATCGCGCGGCCGTCCACCACCGCGCACGCGACTGCTTCCACGTTGCCGGTGTGGCCGGTGAAGGTGTGGCGCAGGTTGCCCGACACCCGTGAGCCTGAGGCGGCGACCGGCTTCCAGGCCCGTTTGGCAGCCTTGCTGTTGAGTGCCTCCAGAATTTCGGGCACGTTGAAGCGCGCGGCGTCCAGGGCCAGAACCTGCCGACGGCCGGGCGGGTCGAGCCGGCGGTGTACGTCGATCGAGGTGCGGTAGATCGCGGCATGCAGACGGGCGGTGTCGTCGCGGCACTGCAAGAGGCGGAGCGTCAACGCGTCGCTCTCCGCGTGCACCAGATACTCGAGGTCTGCCATCAGCACGTCGAGCTCGCCCGCTCGTGTGGCATGCAGAGCGAGATGCCGCAGGGCGTAGGGATGGGCACGCCCCCAGTCACGCGAGCCGTCCAGGCCGTACGGCACCGTCCGGAGCAGAGTCCGGGTGAAGGCCTGGTGCACCGCCTCGGCGTCCTGCTCCCTGCGCAGAAACTCCGCCATCGCCTCGTGATAGAGCCGGTACACCGAGCGCCCGTCCTCCACCGCCTCGACCACGTAGGCGCCGGCCTCCCGTCGCAGCCGGTGCAGGTCGTGGTTGGTGTACCGACGCCCGGAGATCTCCGACGCCAGCGGAGCCCAGATGTCTTCCCAGGGCAGGCCCTGGCCCTGCGCGTAGGCCAGCGGCCGCAGGAGGTCGAGGATCCTCTGTGCGTCCGCTCCGAAGCGCTGGTCCAAGTCCCGGTGCATCGCGTCAGCGGCAGCGCTGGGCAGCGACCGGAGCCAGTCGGCGTCCTGGGGATCGGGCAGCGTGGGCGTGGCCGCAAGCGTGCCGGCGGTGATACGGGCGACCAGGAACGAGTGTCCGGCGGCCGACGCCACCGCATGTGCGACGCCGAGCCGCACCTCGCTCGGGCAGGCGAGGTACGGGGACTCGGGGTGCGCGTCGAGGAGATTGCGGACCGTGTACGCCAGCACGGCCTGCGGGTCGGCGTAGCGGGGTGCGTCCAGGTCAATGTGGTCGGAACGGTGCAGGCCGAGCGGCGTGAAGAGGTGAGGGCGGGTGCCGAGGAGTAACCGAAGGTGCTGCGGAGCCAGCTCGGTCAGGGGCCGCAGGACCTGGCTGCACAGTGTGGTCGGCGTCGCCGCTTCGTCCAGACCGTCGATCAGGACGACATGTGGACGACTCGGTGCGGGCCCCTGGTTGAGGTGGTTCAGCAGGTCGGCCACCGACTCCGCGACCGGCAGGCGCAGAGCCGCGGCCAGTGCACGCACGACTTGTTCATCGGTGAGGCCTTGTGCGTAGATCGAGGCACGGATCGCCCGCTTACGAGGCAGCTGTCGTCCGGAGAGGCCCAGGCTGCTGAGCGGCACGGTCTGTCGGTACTCCGGATCGCTCACTGCCGCGAGGAGACCGAGGACGGCTGTCTTGCCCGAGCCCGGGGCGCCGGTGACCACCAGTGACCTCCGGTCGTCGGGGTGCTCGCCCAGCCAGCAGGTGATGTCCTCGAGCGCTTGATGGCGGCCGGAGAACCACCAACCCACGCGGTCTTCTTCACGGTGCCCCATGGCCCGGCGCAACAACCGCGTACGGAATTCCACGTCCCGTCGCTGGTCTTGCTGGTCCCACTCGGCGGCCTGTTGCAGCGCCAGGTCCGTGTGGGACAGCTGCGGGCTGTGCTTGGCGTTGGGCAGGAAGGGCGGCACCTTGCCCGTCAGACCGATGAGTTCCAGGCCGATGTGCTGATGGCCCGGACGTTTGGGGTTGTTGCGGGTCGCGTTGACGACCGCGTCGAGGGCAAGGTTCTCCGGTGAGTAGCCCGCCGTGGCCAGGCTGGTCACCGCCTCCGAGAACAGCTCGGGAAAGGCGCCGGTCTGAGCGAGTTGAAGGGGCTGCGCCGACGTGATCACCGCGAGGCACCCGTTGCCCTCGCGCCACTCGTTCTTCAGCCTCGCCATCGTGGCGAGGAGTTCGTTGCCGCCCTGCCCCGAGTAACAGGTGTCCAGCATGAGAAGCAGCTTGCGCACCCGGGTCCCGGCGAGGATCTTGCGCGCCAGCATGCTCGGCTGCAGCGCGTCGTGGAGATCGCCGGGGTCAGTGTCCGAGGTGAGCAGCACGTAGTCGTTGTCGACGACCTCGCCGTGTCCGGCGATGTACACGGCGACGATGTCGTCGTGGCGACGGTCCGGCGCCCGGCAGAACTCGCGTAACTCCCAGAGCAGTTGCTGCTGGGTCGGGTTGGCTCCGAGGTCGGACACGTGTTGGTACCCGAGGTGCCGGGTGAACAACTCCACCACGTTGCGGCGGGCCTCGACGAGTCCGGGGCGGTCCCACTCGGGTGCGTGGGTGTAGTGGCTGATCGCCGTCGCGATGAGGAAGCGCCGCGGCTCGGTCCCGCTCATGCCAGGCCCTCCGCCACCGCTTCGCCGGTCTCCTTGGCGGTCAGATAGAGGGCGGCGTCGTGCGCGTGCGAGCCGTTGTGGACGACCTTGCCGACGAGGTTCGTTCCGAAGAACAGCGACAGGTCCTTCACCGCGGCGACGACATCGCCCTCGTCGACGACGTTCGTCCACGAAGCGGTCCCCGGCCACACCTCCGGTCCGGGCCGCAACCGGTCCACCACCATCCGCATCCCCAGCGGGGACCCCAGTGTCACCAGCGCGCGCACCCCGTGCCCGGGGCGGGCGCACAACGCCTCGAACGCGACGACCGAGCCGAGCGAGTGCGCGACCACCACCCGCGTGTCCGGGCCGATCGCCTCCTCCACCCGGCTCCTGGCCGCCGCCCGCAGCTCACCGTCCGTCAGATAGCGCCGGACCTGCTTCAGGTCGAACACCAGGGCCCGCAGCGACACTTCGGCGAAGAAACGCGAGTGCTGGAGAACCCTCAGTGCCGTCTGCACGGCACGTGGCGAGCGGGCCAGTGTGTCCCCGCCGGGCGGCGGCACGGCCGGATCGACCCGGGCCGCCGCCGCCCACCACTCCAGCAGCAGCTCCGTCTCGAACCCGTCGTCCACGTCGTCCGCCGTGAACATCGGGTCGCCGACGGCCAGGGTGTGCCCGGCGGGCCGGAACAGATCCCCGTAGAACGCCATCCGCAGCTCGCCCGGGGCGAGTTCCGGTCCGCCCGCCCGTTCGAGCCCGTCGGCGAGCGCCGGCTCCCAGTCCGTCAGCAGCGTGTTGCTCCCCAGGCGCTGCTTGCCCACCCCGTGCACACCGACGATCCGCGCCATCACACCCGTCCCCCGAGCCGGCAGGACTGTTCACTCTAGAGCTAGGGACTCGGCCCCGCATTCGAACCACACCGTCTTCCCGCCCCCGCGCCACGGCGACACGCCCCACTTGTCGGCCATCGCGTCGAGCAGGAGCAGTCCCCGGCCGCCCTCGGATTCCAGGTCGAACGAGGTCGGCGAGCAGGGGAGTTGATCGCTGCCGTCCGTCACCTCGACCCGTACGCCGGCCGACTGCCGCAGCAACAGCAGCGTGCAGCGGCGGTCCGGGACGTGCTGTACGACGTTCGCTAGCAGCTCGGTCACGCCCAGCTCGACGGCGTCCGCCAGCTCGGGCATGCGCCACTCTTCGAGGAACGAGCGGACGATGCGGCGGATGTGGCGGGCGGCGTGTTCACCGACGGTGAGGCGCATCGTGTACTGGGCGGGAATGTATTCGTTCACGGGACGAGGCTGACGTGCCGTGACTACGCTGGGCTACGGAACGGATACAACCGGTCCCATTGTGGGCCGAGTTGCGTGAGAGGGGCTTCTGCCGTGACCCACATCAACGCCCTTGACCCTGGTGCGTCCCCGCTCGACTACTACGGCTACGAGCTGAGGAGACACCGGGAGGCCGCCGGGCTGACACAGAAGCAGCTCGGGGAGATCCTCAACTACACGGGCTCGCTCGTCGGCCAGATCGAGACGGCGCGGAAGGTTCCGACGCCGGAGTTCAGTGAGCGGGTGGACGCGGCGCTGGGCACGGACGGTATGTTCTCCCGGCTGGTCGAACTGGTGCTGCGCAGCCAGCTGCCCGCCTGGTTCAGGCAAGTGGCTGAGCTGGAGGCCCGAGCAGTCGAGATGTGCACCTTCCACACGCATCTGGTGCATGGCCTCCTTCAGACCAAGGCGTACGCAAGCGCGGTGCTGGGTGCGCTGGACAGGACCGACCTCGACGACCGCATCTCCGCTCGGCTGGCACGTCAGCGCATCTTCGAGAAGGGCGAGCCGACCGTCTTCTGGGCAGTCATCAGCGAAGCCGCGCTGTACCAGGAGATCGGGGGCCGGGAGATCATGCGCGGCCAACTGGCCCGCCTGTTGTCCTTCGAGGGCAACCCCCGGATCAACGTTCAGGTCCTGCCGTTCTCCTCTGGAGCCCACGCGGGACTCCAAGGCTCATTCGACCTCTTCCGCTTCGATAGCGATCCCGACATCGTCTATACCGAGGGGTACGGCAGCGGGCATCCGACCGCAAACCCAGACACCGTCAAGGACTGCTCGCTCCGTTACGATCACCTGCAAGCCGCCGCGCTCTCCCTCAGGGAATCGGCGGAGTTGATCCGGCGTGTGATGGAGGAACGCTATGGCGAGCAGTGTGATCCCGGCAGGGACCCAGTGGCGTAAGTCCAGCTACAGCGGCGACCAAGGCGGCAGTTGCGTAGAGGTCGCCGAAACCCCCCACACCACCATCGCAATACGCGACTCGAAGAACCCGGCGGGACCGATCCTCACCCTCGACCCCGCCACGTTCACCACCTTCATCAACTGGACGACGACTACAACCGCTGAATGATCGTGCCGGTGGCCAAACCGCCCCCCGCGCACATCGTGATCAGCGCGAACTCCTTGTCCGCGCGTTCCAGTTCATGAAGCGCCGTCGTGATGAGCCGGGCCCCGGTCGCTCCGACCGGGTGCCCGAGCGCGATCGCGCCGCCGTTGACGTTCACCTTCTTAAGGTCCTGCTCGAAGACCTGCGCCCAGCTCAGTACGACCGACGCGAACGCCTCGTTGATCTCCACGAGGTCGATGTCCTTGAGGGACATCCCGGCTTTGCCCAGCACGGCCTTGGTCGCGTCGATCGGCCCGTCGAGGTGGAAGTGGGGGTCGGCGCCCACCAGGGCCTGGGCCACGATCCGGGCCCGGGGCCTCAGCTTCAGGGCGCGAGCCATCCGCTTCGACGCCCACATGATCGCCGACGCCCCGTCGGAGATCTGCGACGAGTTGCCGGCCGTGTGGACCGCCGTCGGCATGATCGGCTTCAGGCCGGCCAGCGCCTCCGCCGTCGTGTCGCGCAGGCCCTCGTCCTTGTCGACCAGGCGCCACATGCCCTGCCCGGCGTGCTGTTCCTCTTCCGTCGTGGGGACCTGGACCGCGAACGTCTCTCGTTTGAAGCGTTCCTCCGCCCAGGCGTGGGCGGCCCGCTCCTGGGAGGCGAGGCCCAGGGCGTCGACCTTCTCGCGGGTCAGGCCACGGTGACGGGCGATGCGCTCGGCCGCCTCGAACTGGTTCGGCAGGTCGACGTTCCACTCGTCGGGGAACGGCTTGCCCGGCCCGTGCTTCGAGCCCGACCCGAGCGGCACCCGGGACATCGACTCCACGCCGCACGAGATGCCGACGTCTATCACGCCCGTGGCGACCATGTTGGCCAGCATGTGGGAGGCCTGCTGGGAGGACCCGCACTGCGCGTCCACGGTCGTCGCGGCCGTCTCGTAGGGGAGCCCCATCGTGAGCCAGGCCGTGCGCGCGGGGTTCATGGACTGCTCGCCGGCGTGGGTGACCGTACCGCCGACGATCTGCTCGACGCAGTCGGCGGGGATGCCGGTGCGGCCGAGGAGTTCGCGGTACGTCTCGCCCAGGAGGTAGGCGGGGTGCAGGTTGGCGAGCGCGCCGCCGCGCTTGCCGATGGGGGTGCGTACGGCTTCGACGATCACGGGTTCGGCAGCCATGGGTGCGGGTCCTCTCCGGGAGGCTACGCGGAACTAGTACGCGTTCTAGTTCTGTCAGCAGTGTGCTGAGGGCCGCTTGCCGACCGCAAGGGTCGTGCGGGCAATTGGGATGTCCGTGCCTCTTGCCTCTTGTAGAACCCGTTACTACCGTCACCGCAACTCCGCACAGCTGATGGGCCGTCAGACTCAGAGTCGGTACGAGTGGTGGGAGCCGCCCATGTCCTGTCCCGCGCTGCCCGACGGGTTCGACTTCACCGACCCGGACCTGCTGCACAGCCGCGTGCCCCTGCCGGAGTTCGCCGAGCTGCGCCGGGTGGAGCCGGTCTGCTGGGTGCCGCAGCCGGCGGGTCTCGCCGGTTTCCAGGACGAGGGGTACTGGGCGGTCACCCGGCACGCCGACGTCAAGTACGTCTCCACGCATCCGGAGTTGTTCTCGTCGTACCTCAACACGGCGATCATCCGCTTCAACGAGCACATCGAGCGCGACGCCATCGACGCGCAGCGGTTCATCCTGCTGAACATGGACCCGCCGGAGCACACGCGGGTGCGGCAGATCGTGCAGCGCGGGTTCACGCCCCGGGCGATCCGCGCGCTGGAGGAGCGGCTGCGGGCCCGTGCCCACACGATCGTGGCGAACGCCGGCGCCCACACCGGCCCCTTCGACTTCGTCACCCAGGTCGCCTGCGAACTGCCCCTCCAGGCGATAGCCGAGCTGATGGGCGTGCCGCAGGAGGACCGGGACAAGATCTTCGACTGGTCCAACAAGATGATCGCGTACGACGATCCGGAGTACGCCATCACCGAGGAGGTCGGCGCCGAGTCGGCCACGGAGATCATCGCCTACGCGATGAACATGGCCGCCGACCGCAAGCAGTGCCCCGCCCACGACATCGTGACGCAGCTGGTCGCGGCGGAGGACGAGGGCAACCTCAACTCGGACGAGTTCGGCTTCTTCGTGCTGATGCTGGCCGTCGCCGGCAACGAGACCACCCGCAACGCCATCACCCACGGCATGCACGCCTTCCTCACCCACCCCGAGCAGTGGGAGCTGTACAAGAGGGAGCGGCCGTCGACGGCGGCGGAGGAGATCGTGCGCTGGGCGACCCCGGTCGCCGCCTTCCAGCGCACCGCCACCCAGGACACCGAGCTGGGCGGCAAGCTGATCCGCAAGGGCGACCGCGTCGGCCTCTTCTACGCCTCCGCCAACCACGACCCCGAGGTCTTCGAGGAGCCGGACGACTTCGACATCACCCGTGACCCCAACCCCCACCTCGGGTTCGGCGGCGGCGGCCCGCACTACTGCCTGGGCAAGTCCCTCGCCGTGCTGGAGATCGACCTCATCTTCAACGCCGTCGCCGATGCCATGCCCGGCCTTCAGCTGGTCGAGGATCCCCGCCGGTTGAGGTCGGCGTGGATCAACGGCGTGAAGGAACTCCGGGTTCGGACCCGGTAGCGGTCACTGCGGTCGGCGTAGTCCCGCGAGGAGGAGCGCTACCAGTCGGCGGGCGTCGTAGCGGGGGTCCGTGTCCGCGCCGATGCAGAGGTTCCCGATGCCGCGCAGGAACTGGTAGGCGTCGAGGTCGGAGCGGATCTCGCCGGACGCGGCGGCGGCCTCGAGCAGGTGGGTGCACACCGGCAGGAGGCGGTCGAGGAAGTAGGCGTGCAGCGGCCCGAAGCAGGTGCTGTCTCCCTGCATCGCGGTGGCCAGGCCGTGCTTGGTGACCAGGAAGTCGACGAAGAGATCCACCCACCGCACCAGGGCGGCGAGGGGTGTCGGGCCGGCCGCCAGCAGGGTCGGGCCGGCTTCGGCGCAGGCGTCGACCTGGTGGCGGTAGACGGCGATGACGAGGTCCGCCCGGGTGGGGAAGTGGCGGTAGATCGTGCCCACCCCGACGCCGGCCCTGGCCGCGATGTCACGCACCGGCGCGTCCACGCCCGAGCTGACGAAGACCTCGGCGGCCGCGTTCAGCAGCGTCTGCTGGTTGCGCCGGGCGTCCTTGCGCTTGGACCGGGCTGAGCTTCCGGCGCTCTGGCCGCTGTCGTTCACCGTGCCGTCCTTCCGTGACCTTGTGAAGCGGAACGCTGTTCCGTATTGTATTTTCCCGTAATCGGAACGACGTTCCGCTTCATTCATGATGGCAGACCTGAACGGAAGGCACTTCCATGCCCGGCACTTCCCTGCCCGACTCGACCACGGTGATCTCCGCGAAGCCGGTGGTGCTGCCCGTCCCGGGGCGCGGTGAGGACCTCCAGGTCCGGGTGTCCGCCCCCGCGACCGGCGGCGGTCTGCCCCTCGTCGTCTTCTCGCACGGCTTCGGCTGGTCGATGAACGGCTACGCCCCGCTGGCGGACCACTGGGCCGCCCAGGGCTTCGTGGTGGTGCAGCCCACCCACCTGGACTCCAGGACGCTGGGCCTGCCTCCCGAGGACCCCCGCACGCCGCGGATCTGGCGCTTCCGCATCGAGGACCTCACGCGTGTGCTGGACGGACTGGACGTACTCGAAGCCGCCGTACCGGGCCTGGCCGGGCGCCTCGACCGCGACCGCGTCGCCGTGGCCGGCCACTCCTGGGGCGCCCAGACGGCGAGCACGCTGCTGGGCGCGCGCGTCCTCGACTCCGACGGTGTTCCCGGTGAGGACATGTCCGACCCCCGTGTGAAGGCGGGCGTGCTGCTCGCCATGGCCGGCCTGGGCGACGACCTGACCCCGTTCGCCGTCGAGCACCTCCCCTTCATGAGGCCGTCCTTCGACACCATGACCACGCCGGCGCTCATCGTCGCCGGGGACCACGACGACTCCGTGCTGTCCACGCGCGGACCGGACTGGTTCACCGACCCCTACACCTACAGCCCGGGGAACAAGAGCCTGCTCACGCTGTTCGGGGCGGAGCACTCCCTCGGCGGCATCCCCGGCTACGAGGTGGCGGAGACGACCGACGAGAGCCCCGCACGCGTCGCACTGCTCCAGCGCCTCACCACCGCCTACCTGCGCAGCGCCCTCTACCCCGGGGACACGAGCTGGAAGGCGGCGGCCGCCGCGCTGGAGGAGGACCCCGAGCCGCTGGGGAAGCTCCAGAGCAAGTAGAAGGCGAAGGCGACGGCCCCGGGGATCAGGGGGCCGCCGCCTTCGGTCTTGGGGGGTGGGCACGGCCAGAGAAACAGGCGCGCCGGGTGCCCGCAAGGAACCCGCTTACTAGGGGTGGCCGCATGTGCGCGGAAGGTCTGACCCGTGACCGGGGGTTGTCCCTACGGCCCCGCTTCGTAGGTGACCGGGGTCATGTGGGCGGCTTCACGTCCGGGGCGCGTCGAACGTGACCGGCGTCTCGAAGGCCGCCCGGCGGGTGGCGCGGCGCAGGGCCCGGAGAACAGCGGGGCCGAGCGTGAGCGTCAGGACGACCGTGACGACGGCCCGGCCCAGGTCCCAGCCCAGCGAGGTGGCCAGGCAGTACGCGAGGAACCGCGCCAGGTTGGCGGCGACCGCCGCGTGCGGGTCGAAGGCGACGTTCGAGGCGAGGGCGCTCATGAAGGGCCAGCCGGCCAGGTTCATGACCGTGCCGTAGGCGAAGGCGGCGAGCAAGCCGTAGGCCGCGAGCATCACGAGCTCCGCCCGGCCGCGCAGCCGGTCCGGGCCCGGCAGCAGGCCCGCGCCCATCGCGAACCAGCCCATCGCCAGCATCTGGAACGGCAGCCACGGGCCCACCCCGCCCGTGAGCAGCGCGGACGCGAACATCGTCACCGAGCCGAGGACGAACCCGAACCCCGGGCCGAGGACCCGACCGCTCAGCACCATCAGGAAGAACATCGGCTCGATACCGGCGGTACCGGCCCCGATCGGACGCAGGGCCGCACCCGTCGCGGCCAGCACGCCGAGCATCGCGACCGCCTTCGGGCCGAGACCGGACTCCGAGATCGCCGCGGCCACGACCGACACGAGCAGCACCAGCAGGCCCGCGAAGAGCCAGGGCGCGTCCTGCGCGTGCGCGCTGATCCGCGAGGTGGGCGGGGTCAGGAACGGCCAGCCGAAGCCCACGACGCCCACGGCGCTGACGAGGGCCAGGGCGGTGACGGAGCGGGGGCCGAGGCGGACGGCCCGGGCCTGACGCTGGGGGGTGCTCCTGGGGTCCATCAGCCGGCCTCGTCGAGGGCCGCGCGGACCTGGGAGACCGTGAGCCAGTGCTGCGGGGCAAGGATCTTGGTGACCTGTGGGGCGAAGGAGGGGGAGGAGACCACGACGTCCGCCGTCGGGCCGTCCGCGATCACCTCGCCGTCGGCGAGCAGCACCACCCGGTGGGCGATCTCGGCCGCCAGCTCCACGTCGTGCGTGGCCAGCACGATGGCGTGCCCCTCGGCGGCGAGGGTGCGGAGCACCGCGACCAGGCGGGCCTTCGCCGCGTAGTCCAGGCCGCGGGTCGGCTCGTCGAGCAGGAGCAGCGGGGGCCGGGCCGTCAGTACGACGGCCAGGGCGAGGGCGAGCCGCTGCCCCTCCGAGAGGTCCCGGGGGTGGGTGTCGCCGGTGACGCCGGGGAGCAGCTCGGAGACCAGGGCCCGGCAGGTGCCGGGCTCCGCGTCCGCGTCCTGGTCGGCCGCGGCGCACTCGGCGGCGACGGTGTCGGCGTAGAGCAGGTCGCGCGGTTCCTGTGGCACGAGGCCGACTTTGCGTACGAGGTCCTTCGGGCGCGTGCGGTGGGGGATCGCGTCGCCGACCCGGACGGTTCCCGACGTGGGGGTGACCAGGCCGACCAGGGAGTTGAGGAGGGTGGACTTTCCGGCACCGTTGCGGCCCATCAGGGCGATCGTCTCGCCGGGGGCGATGGTGAGGTCGATGTGGCGCAGGGCGGTGATGCGGGCGCGGATGACGGAGAGGGCATGGAGCTCCGCTGCGCCCACTGGGGTGGGTTGTGCCACGGGTTTGCGGGTGCGGGTCGAATGTGGTTGATCGCGCAGTTCCCCGCGCCCCTCCGGGACGTATTTCAGCTGTTGCCTCAGATCCCCTGCCTTGCGGCGGGCGTCTCGGACCGTCAGGGGCAAGGGCGTCCAGCCCGCCAGGCGGCCCAGGGCCACCACCGGTGGGTACACCGGGGACACGGCCATCACCTCGGCCGGGGTGCCTACGACCGGGGGCGCGCCCGGGGCGGGCAGGAGGGCGATCCGGTCGGCGTACTGGATGACGCGTTCCAGGCGGTGTTCCGCCAGGAGGACCGTCGTGCCGAGGTCGTGCACGAGCCGCTGGAGGACCGCCAGGACCTCCTCCGCGGCGGCCGGGTCGAGCGCGGAGGTCGGCTCGTCCAGGACGAGGACGCTCGGGTGCGGGGTGAGGACCGAGCCGATCGCGACGCGCTGCCGCTGGCCACCGGAGAGCGTGGCGATCGGGCGGTGGCGCAGGTCGGCCAGGCCGAGCAGGTCGAGCGTCTCCTCGACGCGGCGCCGCATCACGTCCGGGGCGAGGCCCAGCGACTCCATGCCGTAGGCGAGTTCGTCCTCGACGGCGTCGGTGACGAAGTGGGAGAGCGGGTCCTGGCCCACTGTGCCGACGACGTCGGCGAGTTCGCGCGGCTTGTGCGTACGGGTGTCCCGGCCGGCGACCGTGACCCTGCCGCGCAGGGTGCCGCCGGTGAAGTGCGGGACGAGCCCGCTGACCGCGCCCAGGACGGTGGACTTGCCCACGCCGGACGGGCCGGCCAGGAGGACGAGTTCCCCTTCCGGGACCTCGAAGTCGATGCCCTGGACGGTGGGTTCGGCGGCGCCGTCGTACGTCACGGACACGTCCTCGAAGCGGATCACGACGGCTCCTTGGGATCGGGGGCGACGAACGCGGGCAGCAGGCCGAGGAGGATCGCCGCCGCGGGCCAGAGGGGGAGCGTGGGAGCCATGAGCGGCACCACGCCGGGGTGCAGGGCCGCGGGGTCACGGGCGGCGGCGAGCGTGAGGAGCGCGGCGACCGCCACGCCGGACGCGACGACCAGCCAGGCACGCACGTCCCAGCGGTCGGGGCGGTAGCGGGTGCGCAGCGACCGCCGTCCGCCGAGCCGGAGACCCGCGAGGGCGGCGGCGAGGCCGGTGAGGAGCACCGGGACGCCGTACGTGGCGCCCTCGGCGGTGAGCAGACCGTACGTTCCGGCGCACACGCCGAGCAGCCCGCCGAGGGTGAGGACGGCGGTGGTGCGGCGCACGGCGGGGGGGACCTGGGCGGTACGGCCGTAACCGCGGGCGTCCATCGCGGCGGCGAGCGACACCGAGCGCTCCAGCGCGCCCTCCAGGACCGGCAGGCCCACGTGCAGCAGGCCCCGGAGGCCCTTGTCCGGGCGGCCGCGCAGGCGGCGGGCGGCGCGGAGGCGCTGGACGTCGGCGATGAGGTTCGGCGCGAAGGTGAGGGCTACGACGACCGCGACGCCCATCTCGTACAGGGCGCCAGGGAGGGACTTGAGCAGGCGGGAGGGGTTCGCCAGGGCGTTCGCGGCGCCGACGCAGATGAGGAGGGTGGCCAGTTTCAGGCCGTCGTACAGGGCGAAGGTCAGGGCCTCGGCGGTGACCTCGCCGCCGAGGCGGATGCCCTGGGCCCAGGCGGGGAGGTCGGCTTCGGGGAGGGTGAGGAGGGTGTGCGTGCCGGGGATGGGGGAGCCGAGGACCGTCGCGAAGAGCAGGCGGATGAGCAGGACGGCCAGGGCGAGTTTGACGAAGGCGCCGTAGGAGCGGGACCAGGGGGTGTCGGGGCGGCGGGTGGCCACGACGTAGGCGGAGACCGTGACGAGGAGGGTGAGGAGGAGGGGGTTGGTGGTGCGGGTGGCCGCGGTGCCGAGGGAAAGGGACCAGAGCCACCAGGCTGCTGGGTGCAGGACGGTGGGTCGCGCAGCCCGGCGCTGCGGGGTGCCGCTGCGCCCACC
>NZ_WWIQ01000029.1:36230-44597 GCF_009862985.1 Streptomyces sp. SID5464
CACCGGTGCCGCCCCGGCGGCACGACTGCCCGCAGCTAAGCCGGCTAAGACCGCCCACGCCGCCGTACCTGCCAGATTGCTGCCGCGCCCAGTACCGCCACTACGGCGATTCCCCCCACCAAACCGAGGGACGGGCCGCCGTCCGAGGTGTGCTTCTTCTCTGCGGTCGGGGGCTGCTTCTTCGACAGCTGCTCTCCGCAACCCTTCTCCGGGTAACCCGAGATGGCGCACAGGAGGGCGTTCGTGTCGTAGCGCAACGGCTTGGCCACTGCTGCCAGGGCCTCGGCCGTTGTCGCGTCGGGGGAGACCCGGGCGCAGGCCGTTCGGGCAGGGGGCGGCGTCTCGCCGGGCGGGGCGTCCGTCGGCGTGCCGAAGTCGAGGAGCAGAGCCACTCGCTTCCTGCCGTCCTGCGCGGGCGTCTTGGCGCAGATCGTCGTGAAGTCGGCCTCGCCGCGCGGTCGGGCCGCGTCCCCGGAGTCCTCGCTCACCGCGAAACGGAAGCCCTGGACGTCGCCGTCCGAGGGGCGGGCGGTGGACGGGCCCTGGGTGGCGTAGACCCAGTGGTCGCCGTCGCGGTCCCAGAACGACCAGTACCGGTAGCCGGCGGCCTGGGCCTGGCCCGCTCCCGCGCACAGCAGGAGCGAGGCCAGGAGAAGGAGAACGGCTCGGCGGATCACGGCTGCTGCCTGTTCCTGCGGCCGCTGAAGAGGAAGCCGATGCCGACGCCGGCGACGAGGCAGACACCGACGTACCACCAGACGCCGAAGACGTCCGAGCCCGAGTCGCTCTTCTCCTCCGCCGCTCGGGTCTTCCCGGCGGTCTGCGGGGCCGGGCCGGTCGCGTTCAGCTGCTTCACCAGGTCGGTGCCGCCGAAGTCGCGCGGGTTGGTGCCCGTCGCGTGGGCGGCGAAGATGAGCTGGGCGTAGGCGGCGGGGCCGTTCTGGGCGGCCCACGGGGCGGAGTTCTTCTCCAGCCAGCGCAGGGGCTTCTCCGCCTGCCCGGTGTCGCCGTGCGCGGCGAGCGCGACGACCGCGTCGGCGGTGTTGCCGTGGTCGGGCTGGGGGTCCGAGCCCGCGAGGGCCGAAGTGAGGTGGCCGTCCTCGGCGAGCGTCCTGGTGAGGTAGGCGGCTCCGTTGGCCGCGGCCTGCTCAGGCGTCTTCTCGTCCGCGCAGGTCTCGCCCTTCGCCGCCCCGGTCGCCTCCGTCTTCTCGGCGGGCTTCACCACCATGCCCTTGCCCAAGGCGCCCAGCACGCCCGCCGCCGTGGCGTCCGCGTTGGCGGCGAGCTCGCCCTTCTTGTCCGGCTGGAACGCGAAGGCGCCCGCGTCGTCGCCGTCACAGGCGAGGGCGAGCGTCAGCAGCGCGTCGTAGGGCGACTTGCCGCCCTTCTCGACCTGTTCCGGCTTCTCGCCGGCGGCGGTCAGCGCGCCGATGACGACGGACGTGGAGTTGGTGTCGCTGGCGCCGCCGGGCGTGTAGCCCCAGCCGCCGTCCTTGTTCTGGACGGACTTCAGCCAGGCGACGGCCTTGCCGGTGACGGCGTCGTGCCCGCCGAGGGCGGTGAGCGCCTGTACGGCGGCGGCCGTCTGGTTCGTGTCGACCATGGTCTTGGCGTCGCACGCGGTGGTCGGGTCGGCGCGGTACGGGGCGAAGGAACCGTCCGCGCACTGCTGGCGCACCAGCCACTGCACGGACTTCGCCGCGGGCTTCACGCCCACCGTGTGCTGCGCGAGGAGGGCGAGCGACTGGCGCCAGACGCCGTCGTACCGGGGGTCCTTGTCGCCGTACAGGGCGGAGGGGAAGGCCTGGGACGGGGAAGGGGACGGGGCGGCGGCGGCCGGCGGGGCGGCGCAGATCACGGCGACGGCGGCGAGGACCGCGGCGCTGCGGCGGACGTTCATGATCGGCGGGTGCCTCTCCCTGCGGGGGAGCCGGGCAGCACGGGGCACCCCCGGCGGCTCGGCTCCGTATACCTCGACGGTGCCGTGCACCGGCGGGCTGCCGGGCACGTGAGCCGGTCACGAACCGTACGGGGCGATCCGGCTCACCGCCTCGACGGCAGTTCACGGTTGCGGGTCAGCGCCGGAATTGCACCGGCTTTCCCCCGTACGGGTGTGATGACGACCCGCTTACTGTACCCGCACGTCCAGAACGGGCTGAGGGGTGCCGGGGGCCGGAGTACCTTCGGCGCATGCCGCCGACACCACCGGGACGACTGCTCGGCTCGGGCCGCCGCGCCGACGTGTACGAGATCGACGGGGCGTGGGTGCTGCGGCGTGAACGGGAGGGCGGGGGAGACGCGGCGGGCGAGGGCGCGGTGATGGAGCACGTGCGCGCCCACGGCTACCCGGTGCCCCGGGTCCGTCCGACCGGCTCGCGCACGGACCTGGTGCTGGAACGGCTCTCCGGCCCGACCATGCTCCAGGCCTGCCTGGCGGGCACGCTGGACCTGACGGAGGCGGGCTCGCTCCTCGCCCGGCTGCTGCGCAACCTCCACACCATCCCCGCCCTGCGCTCCACCGGCCCGGCCGTCCGCGTCCTGCACCTGGACCTGCACCCGGAGAACGTGATCCTGACCCCCGACGGTCCCCGCGTCATCGACTGGTCGAACACGGAGGAGGGCGACCCGGCCCTGGACTGGGCGGCGTCCGCCGTCATCCTCGCCCAGGCCGCCGTCGCCGGTGACCACCTCTCCAGCCCGGCCCGCACCATGCTGACCGCCCTCCTCGCCGGCCCGTCCCCCCTCACCCGGCCCGCCCTCACCGAGGCCCTGCGCCGGCGGTCCGCCAACCCGACCATGAGCCGGGCCGAAGTCGAACTACTCGGAAAGGCCGAGGAGTTGATGCTGTCTCAGGGGGGAACGCGTCGGCGAACAAGCTAACGTGGGCCTCCACGACCACACGCAGGAGCGTCCATGAGTGATCAGGTGGGGAACTCCGGGCAGGAGCCGCTTCCCAAGATCGACACCTCCGTGCCGCACTCGGCCCGGATCTGGAACTACTGGCTGGGCGGAAAGGACAACTACGAAGTCGACCGTGTGGCCGGTGACGCGTTCCGCGAGATCTTCCCGGGTATCGAGACCGGAGCCCGCGCCGCCCGCTACTTCCTCGCCCGAGCCGTCCGCCATCTCGCCGCCGAGGAGGGCATCCGCCAGTTCCTGGACATCGGCACCGGGCTGCCCAACGTGGACAACACCCACCAGATCGCCCAGGGGGTGGCCCCGGACAGCCGGATCGTCTACGTCGACAACGACCCGCTGGTGCTGGCCCACGCCCGCGCGCTGCTCACCAGCACCCCGGAGGGCGTCACCAACTACGTCGACGCCGACCTGCGCGAGCCGAGCACGATCATCCGGGAAGCCGGCAAGACGCTGGACTTCGACCAGCCCGTCGCCCTCATGCTGATGGGCATCCTGGGCCACATCGAGGACCACGACGAGGCATGCGCGATCGTGCGGCAGCTGGTGGACGCCCTGCCCTCCGGCAGCTACCTCGTCCAGTACGACAGCACCGACACCAGCGATGACTACGTCCGGGCCATCCAGCAGTACAACGACGGCGGTTCGATCCCGTACATCCTGCGCAGCCCCGAGCAGATCGCCCGCTACTTCGACGGTCTGGAACTGCTCGAACCGGGCGTGACGTCCTGCTCGCGCTGGCGCCCCGACGCCGCGGCCCTGGATCTCCCCGCGGAGGTGCACCAGTACGGCGGTGTCGCCCTGAAGCGCTGATCAGGTCTCCTGGAGGACGCGGTGGAGAATGGTCGGAGTCTCGTCCGGTGACTCGGCTTCGACCACCAGCCGGTTCATCGCGTCCCAGTAGCACTCGATCTCGGCGGGCCGGTCGGGATAGAGCGCGGTGGTGAGCTGTTCGAGGTAGACCACGTCCGGCAACTCACCACCGGGCAGGCGCAGAATCGTGACCGGGCCGCCCTCCGCGGCGTGGCCGCCGACGCGGAACGGCAGGATCTGCACCGTGACCTGAGGAAGCCGGCAGATGTCGATGAGATGCCTGAGCTGTGCGCGCATGACGGCGGCGCCGCCCACCGGGCGCCGCAGCGCCGCCTCGTCGATCACGGCCCACAGCCGGGTCGCCGGCTGCCGGTGCAGGATCCGCTGGCGGGTCATCCGCAGCGCGACCCGGCGGTCCATCTCCTGCGCACCGGCGTCCGGGTGGGCGAGCCGGATGGAGGCCCGCGCGTAGTCGGCGGTCTGGAGCAGCCCGGGAACGCGCTGGACCTGGAAGCAGCGGATGACGCTCGCCGCCTGTTCGGCGCCGAGGTACATCTGCATCCAGGCGGGCACCACGTCGCTGTAATACTGCCACCAGGCCGGGGTGTTGGCCTGCTCGGCCAGCGCCAGCAGGGTCGCGCGCTCGGCCTCGTCCGTGACGCCGTAGAGCGTGAGCAGATCGGCGACGTCCCGCAGCTTGAACCCGTGCCGACCCGCCTCCATCCGGCTGATCTTGGACGAGGAGGCCCGGATGACATGCCCCGCGTCCGCCCGGCCGATGCCCCGCTCCTCGCGCAGTCGCCTGAGCCGGGCACCCAGCACCAGCCGCGGCACCATGGGCCCGGCCGACCTGCTGTCCAGGGCTCCGCTGCCGGATGTCGTACGAGCGGCCTCTTCGGTGCCCATGGGCGTGTCTCCTTGCGGTGGAACGCAACTCCGCAGGCCTGCGAGCGCCGCGGCACATTCATCCTAGGGGCCCTGCCCGGACGCCATCCGGCTTACGCCGAAGGCGAGTTGGCCCGCGGGGTGGCTCCGCCGAAGGGAAGGTGCAGCGTCCGGGAGGCGAGCAGCCAGGTGCCGTCGGCCCTGTGGAACGTGTCCTCGTAGTGCCCGACCTGGACCGGCGGCCCGGCCGGGACGACCCCGCCCTCGTAGCCGTCGACGCGGTACGTCGTGAAGTACGAGATCGCCTCGGCCGTGTCCGGGGACGCCACCCTGACCAGGACGTTGGACATCAGGCGGCGGGACAGCCGGTCGGCGGGGCGGGAGCCGAAGTAGGCGCGCAAGGCGTCACGCCCCTTGATCAGCCGCCCGTCCTCCGGCCACGTCCAGACACCGTCCTCGGTGAACAGGTCGGCGACGGAGGAGGGTTCGCCGAGGTCGAGCCGGTGCACGAAGTCGGTGATCAGGCGCTCGCAGGCGCGTTCGGCGAGGAGGCGTTCCATGGCGTCCATGGGGCTTTCCTAGCACCCCGGCGTCCCGGCGCCGCCGGGTTTGCCACCTCATTGCACCGCTACATACGTCACCGGATCACTCCCCGGCACCGCCTCCGCCCGGCCCGCCTTGACCAGCCGGCGCAGGTGGGACTCGGCCTCCGAGACGGCGATGGTGCGGGAGCCGTGGGGGATGTCGGCCCAGGGGCGGTTCCACTCCATGCGTTCGGCGAGCTGCCAGGGGGTGAGCGGCTCGGCGAGGAGGGTCAGCAGGTCCGTGAGGCGGGCCTCGTGGTGGGCGAGCAGTTCGCGGACGCGGGCGGCGGCGTCGGGGAACGGGTGCTGGTGGGCCGGCAGCACCTCGGCGGGGGCCAGGCGGCCCACGCGTTCGAGGGAGTCGAGGTAGTCGCCCAGGGGGTCGGTGACGGTGGTGTCGTCGGGGTCCTCGTAGAGACCGATGTGCGGGGTGATCTCGGGCAGCAGGTGGTCGCCGGAGAACAGGCGGCCGTGGCCGTGGAGCCGGGCGGGGTGGGTCTCCTCCAGGTGGAGGCAGACGTGGCCCGGCGTGTGCCCCGGGGTCCAGATCGCGCGCAGGCGGCGGCCGGGGAGGTCGAGGAGTTCGCCGGGGAGGATGTCGCGGTCGGGCAGGGCGGGGGAGAGGCCCGGCAGGGTGCGGTGCCGGGCCGCGCGCAGCGGGGCGATGTGCTCCTCCGGGGCACCCGCGGCGGCGAGCTTGGCCGTCATGTACGAGAACCAGCTCTCGGGGCGGGCCTCCCGGGTCCGCCGTACGACCGCGGTGTCCGCCGCGTGCATCGCTATCCACGCGCCCGACGCCTCACGGACCCGGCCGGACAGGCCGTGGTGGTCCGGGTGGTGGTGGGTGACGACCACGCCGTGGATCTCGGCGACCGAGGTGCCGCACGCCGTGAGGCCGGACGCGAGGGTGTCCCAGGACGCCGGGTCGTCCCAGCCGGTGTCGATCAGCACCGGGCCCCGGTCGGTGTCGACGACGTACACCAGCGTGTGGCCGAGGGGGTTGTCCGGGATGGGGACCCGCAGGGACCGGACGCCTCCGCCGTGGTCGTACACCGCCGGTATGGGCTCGCGGTCCTGGCTGCTCTTCATCTGCCCTCCGTTCCACGGCCATTGCCCACTATAACGAGAACTGGTATCAGTTCCTGAAACACCGTCAGATATGAAGGCAGTCGGCCATGACAGAGCTCGTGGAACACGGAAAGCTGTTCGTCGGCGGGGAGTTGACCGACCCCCTGGGCGAGGACGTCATCGAGGTGATCTCGCCGCACACGGAAGAGGTCATCGGGCGCGTCCCGCACGCCTCGACGGCGGATGTGGACCGGGCCGTGGGGGTGGCCCGGCGGGCCTTCGACGAGGGCCCCTGGCCGCGCATGAGCCTCGACGAGCGGATCGAGGTCGTGAGCAGGATCAAGGACGGGATCGCCGCCCGGCACGACGAGATCGCCCGCGTGATCTCCGGCCAGAACGGCTCGCCGTACTCCTGGAGCGTCCTCGCCCAGGCCCTCGGCGCCGTCATGGTCTGGGACTCGGCGATCACCGTCGCCCGGAACTTCACGTACGAGGAGCGGCGCGACGGCGTGCTCGGCCGCATCCTCGTCCGGCGCGAGCCCGTCGGGGTCGTCGCCGCCGTCGTCCCCTGGAACGTCCCGCAGTTCGTCGCCGCCGCCAAGCTCGCCCCCGCCCTGCTCACCGGCTGCACGGCCGTGCTCAAGCCCTCGCCCGAGTCGCCGCTGGACGCGTACCTGCTCGGCGAGATCGCGAGGGAGGCCGGGCTGCCCGAGGGCGTGCTGTCGATCCTGCCCGCCGACCGGGAGGTGAGCGAGTACCTGGTCGGGCACCCCGGCGTCGACAAGGTGTCCTTCACCGGCTCCGTCGCGGCCGGCAAGCGCGTGATGGAGGTCGCCGCCCGCAACCTCACGCGCGTGACGCTCGAACTGGGCGGCAAGTCGGCGGCCGTCGTCCTGCCCGACGCGGACGTCGAGACGGCCGTGGCGGGCATCGCGCCCGCGGCCTGGATGAACAACGGCCAGGCCTGTGTCGCCCAGACCCGCGTCCTCCTCCCGCGCTCCCGCTACGACGAGTTCGCCGACGCCCTCGCCGCGGCGGCGGGCGCGCTGGTGGTCGGCGACCCGCTGGACCCCGCCACCCAGGTGGGCCCGCTGGTGGCGCGCCGGCAGCAGCAGCGCAACCTCGACTACATCCGCATCGGCCAGGAGGAGGGCGCGAAGATCCTGACCGGCGGTGGACGTCCGGCGGGCCTCGACCGCGGCTGGTACGTCGAGCCGACCCTCTTCGGCGACGTCGACAACTCCATGCGCATCGCCCGCGAGGAGATCTTCGGCCCGGTGATCTGCTTGCTGCCCTACGACGACGAGTCCGACGCCGTGAAGATCGCCAACGACTCCGACTACGGACTGAGCGGCAGCGTGTGGACGGCGGACGTCGAGCACGGCATCGAGATCGCCCGGCAGGTCCGTACGGGCACGTACTCGGTCAACACCTTCAGCCTGGACATGCTGGGCCCCTTCGGCGGCTACAAGAACTCGGGCCTGGGGCGGGAGTTCGGGCCCGAGGGGTACGGCGCGTACCTGGAGCACAAGATGATCCACCTCCCGGCGGACGCGTAGCGATGGGCGACCGCTGGCACGTGGAGGTCGACCGCTCCCTGTGCATCGGCTCGGCCCAGTGCCTCCACCACGCGCCGGACGGCTTCCGCCTGGACTCCGCCCGGCAGTCCCATCCGGCCGACCCGGACACGGACGCGAACGAGCGGGTGCTGGCGGCGGCGGAGAGCTGCCCGGTGGAGGCGATCACGATCACGCTGGAGGACAGCGGGGAGCCGGTGTTCCCACCGGAGGAGTAGGCCCAGCCGTCACATCCCCGTCACCCGCCCGAAGGCCGGGGCAGGCGGGAAACGCCGACAGGGTCGGCGGGGCGGCTGGTTCGGGGTGCTGGTTCCGGTTCCCGTCTGGGGTCGGTGGGGTGGCTGGGTCGGGCACGTCTGGGACCGGCGGGGCGGCTGGTTCGGGGTCCGTTTTGGGACCGGCGGAGCGGCCGGTTCGGGAGCCCGTCAGGCGCCGGTGGGGTGGAGGGTCGGGGCCCTGTCAGGGCCCGGTGGGGTGGCTGGTTTGGGTTCCCGGTCTGGGTCCGGTGGGGTGGCTGGTTCGGG
>NZ_WWIQ01000029.1:44845-45050 GCF_009862985.1 Streptomyces sp. SID5464
TCGGGTCCGGTGGGGTGGCTGGTTCGGGGTCCCGTCCGGGGCTGGCGGGCTGGCCGGGTCGGGGTCCCGTCCGGGGCTGGCGGGCTGCCGGTTCGGACCCCTGCCAGGGACCGGCGGGGCGGCGGGTTCGCGTTCCCGTCCGGGTCCGGTGGGTTCGGGGTCCCGTTCGGGTCCGGTGGGGTGGCTGGTTCGGGGTCTCGTCCGG
>NZ_WWIQ01000003.1:0-988 GCF_009862985.1 Streptomyces sp. SID5464
CACGCCGCCGATGACGAAGAACGCGAACGACGTGGCCAGGTAGAGGTCACACTCTCCTGACGCGACGAGAATCACGGAACCGGGTGTGACGACAGGGAAGGTGCCGGACACGAACGGGACATGAGCAACGACGAGATCTTCGCCGCTGCCTATCGCGAGCACTACTGGGCGGTCAGCCGCTATGTCGCGCGGCGACTGGACGGGCGGGCCGGCGAGGTGGAGGAAGTGGTGGCGGAGGTGTTCACGGTCGCCTGGCGGCGCCGGGCCGACCTGCCCTCCTCTCCACTGCCCTGGCTGTACGGCGTGGCACGCAACTGCCTGGCCAACGCGGTGCGCGGCCACGGACGCCGCCGCCGGCTCGTCGACCGGCTCGGCAACGACGACACCGCGCACGGACGGCACATCGCGGTGGGCCCCGAGGCGGACACGCCCGGCGGCTGGGTGCACGAGGCACTCGCCCGGCTCTCCGCGGCCGACCAGGAGGTGCTGCGCCTGACGGCCTGGGAGGAACTCGGCATCGACGAGGTCGCGATCACCCTCGGCTGCGGCAGGCGGGCCGCAGCGATGCGGCTGCACCGGGCTCGCCGCCGCCTCAGAGCCGAGATCGACGGGATGCGTCCCGCGGCCATGGCGGACTCGGCGGACTTGGCGGACACGGGACACTCACTGGGCGAGGGGGATCGCCGATGACCGACGTCCTCTCCGAGCCCGGGGCGGCGGCGGGTGACGGTCCACCGAGGGCGCGCCCCGTCAGCGCAGCGGACGCGCGTGCGCTGTCCGGGTCCGGGATCGGTTGCGCCGCACGCGTCGGGTCCGGGCCTGTGGCCGGCCCCGCCGTGCACGTCCTCTCCAGGGACGGGATCGCGTGTAGAGCACACGCCCTGTCCGGGGTGGTCGGCGGCGCCGCACGAGCGGTGTTCGGGGTCGGGATCGGTTGCGCCGCACGCGTCGTGTCCGGGCCTGTGGCCGGCCCCGCCGTGCACGTCCT
>NZ_WWIQ01000003.1:1177-122400 GCF_009862985.1 Streptomyces sp. SID5464
GGTGTTCGGGGTCGGGATCGGTTGCCCGGCACGCCTTCTGTCCCTGGCCGGGTCCGGGTACGGGACCGGTATCGGTCGCGGCGTACACCGTCTGTGCGGGACCAGGACCGGCACCGGGATCGGGGTCGGTTGCGACGCACGTGCCCGGTCCGGGACCGCCGCTGGCCTCGACGCGCACGCCGTGTCCAGGACCGCGGCCGGTCGGGCCGCACGCGCTCTGCCGCGGATCATGACCGGCCGCCCCGCACGCGTCCTGCCCTGGACCATGACCGGCCGCCCCGCACGCGTCCTGCCCCGGGCCACGACCCGACGCGCCGCACGCGCCCTGATCACGCCTTCGACCGGACGCCATGCCCGGGCCCCGCGTCCCCTCCCCGCCGCCCACGTCACCGCCCCTAAGGAACACGGCCATGGCTGACGAACTCGAACTGCTGCGCGGTGCCAACCCGGTGCCGTCCGACGCGCCCCACTTCGGCGACGGCCCCCTGGACCACGGCGCCGAGCGCCGACTGGAGCGGCTGCTGCGTGAGCGGCCCTCCGGACGGCTGCGGGACCGGCTGGTGCCCGGCACGGGCCGGCCCCGGCTGGCCTGGGGACTCATCGCCACGGCCGTGGTCGCCGCCCTGGCGCTGACCCTCGTACTGAGCGGCCCCAACACCACACCGGCAGCCGCCGCACCCCGCCCGCTGGTGGTACAGACCGGCTCCACACCCCTGCCCCTGGACCGGCTGGCCGAGCGCGCGGCACAGGCTGCCGTCGACGGATCTCCCCGCCTGCGCAAGGGCACGCACGTGCAGTCCTGGAGCATGGGCATGTCGGAGGACAAGCCCCCGATCACCCTGCCCGAAGAGCGCATCGTGCGCTGGCGGGCCGACGGCAGTCACACGGAACTCGTCGTGGCGACCGACCCGAGGCATCCGGGCCGCCCGGTCCTCTCCGACGCCGGCGGTGAGCCGCACCTCGTCGACGACGGGCACGTCATCAGCGACCAGACCTATCCGCCGAGCTGGAGCGACGCCCCGCCCCAGTCCCCGCCACCGCACGAGCCCGCCCGGCTGCGCGCTTACCTGACGGAGGCTCAGTACTCTGACACTCCGCTGACCACGCCCCAACTGCTGGACGCCGTCGAGGTGCTGCTCGACCACTGGACCCTCGGCGCCCGGGAGACCGCGGCGCTCGCCCGCCTCCTGGCCGGCGCCGAGGGACTGCGGCCCGTCGGCCAGGTGACCGACCGCCTCGGGCGACCCGGTCAGGCGTACGTGTACGACGGCCCCGGCGCCCACCACATGCTGGTCATGGACCCGGTCACCGGCGCCGTCCTCGGCCTGGAGAGCACCTTCTCCACCGCCGAACCCGAGTACGGCGTCAAGAAGGGCGACGTCATGTCGTACAGCGCGTGGATGCGCTGATCACGCCCCGGGCAGCCTATTCGTCCCAGGCCTGGACCAGGGTCTGTTCGGCGATCTTGCCGTCCCGCAGCGAGATCATCGACTCGGACAGGACGCGCACACCGTCCGCGTACTCGCAGCTCTCGCTGTAGGCGGCCTCGTCGCCCTGGATGACGCACCGCTCCAGCTTGTGCGTCATGTCGCGGCTGTAGACGTCTTCCAGCATCCGGCTGATCTCGTCCCGGCCGTGCAGGACCTTGGGGTGGCTGGGCTGGGTCGTGTGGTCGACGATGCGGAACTCCGCGTCGTCCGCGTAGAGCGAGAGCAGAATCTCCGGGTTCTGTCCCTCCAGAGCCTGGCGCAGTGTCTCTCTGTCGAAGGCGGGGTCTGCCGCGGTTCCCATGATGATCTCCTTCGAAGGGCCGCGACCCGGTCGGAGCGGGCCGCGAGGGGCCTCTCCTGTCGAGCCTCCTCCCGTCCGCCGGGCTAGGCAAGCGCAGCCGCACACACGCGGCCCTCGCATGCCCGCCCGCCGGCTCAGTCCGCCGCGGCCAGGAACTGGGTCGCCGCCAGCTCCGCGTAGAGCGGGTCGGCGGTCACGAGCTCGCGGTGGGTGCCGACCGCCCGGACACGGCCCGCGTCCATCACCACGATCCGGTCGGCCATCGTCACCGTGGACAGCCGGTGCGCCACCACGAGGACCGTGGTCGTACGGGCCACGTCCGCGACGGTGTCGCGCAGCGCCGCCTCGTTGACCGCGTCCAACTGCGAGGTCGCCTCGTCGAGCAGCAGCAGCCGGGGGCGGCGCAGCAGCGCCCGGGCGATGGCGACACGCTGGCGCTCACCGCCCGACAGCTTGGTGCCCCGATGCCCCACGAGTGTGTCGAGGCCGCCGGGCAGCCGGGCGACCAGGCCGTCGAGACGGGTCGTCTTGAGCACCCGCGCGAGGGCGTCGTCGTCCGCCTCCGGATTGCCCAGCAGCAGGTTGTCCCGCAGGGAGCCCGACAGGACCGGCGCGTCCTGCTCCACGTAGCCGATCGCGGCGCGCAGTTGGGGCAGCTCCCAGTCGGCGAGGTCGCGTCCGTCGAGCGTGATCACCCCGGAGTCCGGATCGTAGAACCGCTCGATCAGCGAGAAGACGGTGGTCTTGCCGGCGCCGGACGGGCCCACGAACGCCGTCATGCCCTGCGCGGGCACGGCGAACGTCACACCGTGGTGGACGTACGGCGAATCGTCGGCGTACCGGAAGCGGACATCGTCGAAGGCGAGGGCGGCGGGCCGCGCGCCGGGGGAGGGGAGCGGGGCGGCAGCGGCCGCCGGCTCGGCGGGCAGACGCAGCGCCTCCTGGATGCGGGTGAGGGCCGCGGTGCCCGTCTGGTACTGCGTGACGGCGCCGACGACCTGCTGTATCGGCGACATCAGGTAGAAGACGAACAGCAGGAACGCGACGAGCGTGCCCACGTCGACGGCGCCGGTCGCCACGCGCGCGCCACCCACGGCGAGCACCGTGATGAAGGCGATCTGCATGGCCAGTCCCGCCGTGTTGCCCGCGGCCGCCGACCACTTGGCGGCCCGCACGCTCTGCCGCCACGACTCCTGCGCCGCCTCGTGCAGTGTGCGCTCCTCCCGGTGCTCGGCACCGGACGCCTTGACCGTGCGCAGGGCGCCCAGGATCCGCTCCAGCGAGGCACCCATGACACCCACCGCGTCCTGCGCCTGCCGGCTCGCCTTGTTGATGCGCGGCACGATCACGCCGAGGATCACGCCCGCGCCCAGGATCACGGCGAGGGTGACGCCCAGCAGCACGGCGTCCACCAAGCCCATCATCACCACCGTCGCGACGAGCGTGAGACCGCCCGTGCCCAGCCCGACCAGCGAGTCGGTGGTCACCTCGCGCAGCAGGGTGGTGTCCGAGGTGATGCGGGCCATCAGGTCGCCGGGTTCGCTGCGGTCCACGGCCGTGATCCGCAGCCGCAGCAGATACGACGACAGGGCGCGCCGCGCGCCGAGCACCACCGACTCGGCGGTGCGCTGCAACACGTACGAACCCAGCGCGCCCAGCGCCGCGTTGGCCACGACCAGGGCCGACATGGCCAGCAGCGCGCCGGTGATGGCCCGGTCGTGCGCCAGATCGTCGATCAGGTCCTGCGCCACCAGCGGCAGCATCAGCCCGGTCGCCCCGGTGACCAGCGAGAGCACCGCACCGGCGAACAGGGACCGGCGGTGCGGCCGTACGTAGGCGAGGAGCAGCCGCCAGGCGGGCGTGCCGGGGTCGGTCTCTGCGATGCTCACGTCGCTCCTTCGGCGTGGGGCGGAGCTGTCAGGTTACGGGGGCCGCCGGGTGCGGTGCCCGGCGTTTTCGGGCAGCGTGTGAGCTGGTGATACGGCGCCGCGGGTGGCCGATCCGCATCCCTTGCCGATCAGTCGCGCGTAGGGTCGGAAAGGAAGGCATCCCGGCCGACGAAGGAGTCAGCATGGCGCAGGAAGTACGCGGTGTGATCGCACCCGGCAAGGACGAGCCGGTACGGATCGAGACGATCGTCGTGCCCGATCCCGGCCCGGGGGAGGCGGTCGTGCGCGTCCAGGCCTGCGGGGTGTGCCACACCGATCTGCACTACAAGCAGGGCGGCATCAGCGACGACTTCCCCTTCCTGCTCGGCCACGAGGCCGCGGGCGTGGTCGAGGCGGTCGGCGACGGCGTCACCGACGTCGCACCCGGGGACTTCGTGATCCTCAACTGGCGTGCGGTGTGCGGGACATGCCGGGCCTGTCTGCGCGGCCGGCCCTGGTACTGCTTCGACACCCACAACGCGCGGCAGAAGATGACCCTCGCCGCGACCGGTCAGGAGCTGTCCCCGGCCCTAGGCATCGGTGCCTTCGCCGAGAAGACCCTCGTCGCCGCCGGGCAGTGCACCAAGGTCGACCCGGCCGTCGCCCCGCAGGTGGCCGGGCTGCTCGGCTGCGGCGTCATGGCCGGCATCGGCGCCGCGATCAACACCGGAAACGTCGGGCGGGGCGACACGGTCGCCGTCATCGGCTGCGGCGGCGTCGGCGACGCGGCCGTCGCGGGCTCGCACCTCGCCGGAGCGGCGAAAATCATCGCCGTCGACATCGACGACCGCAAGCTTCAGACGGCCCGGACCATGGGCGCCACCCACACCGTCAACTCGCGCGAGACCGACCCGGTCGAGGCGATCCGCGAACTCACCGGCGGCTTCGGCGCCGACGTCGTCATCGAGGCCGTCGGCCGCCCGGAGACGTACAAGCAGGCCTTCTACGCCCGTGACCTCGCCGGCACGGTCGTCCTGGTCGGCGTGCCCACCCCCGAGATGAAACTCGAACTGCCGCTGCTGGACGTGTTCGGGCGCGGCGGGGCGCTGAAGTCGTCGTGGTACGGCGACTGCCTGCCCTCCCGCGACTTCCCCATGCTGATCGACCTGCACCTGCAAGGGCGCCTGGACCTCGGGGCGTTCGTCACCGAGACCATCCAGCTCGACGAGGTGGAGAAGGCGTTCGAGCGGATGCACCACGGCGACGTGCTGCGCTCGGTGGTGGTGCTGTGATGACCCCGCGCGTCGAACACCTCGTCACCTCCGGCCAGTTCAGCCTCGACGGCGGAACCTGGGACGTCGACAACAACGTCTGGATCGTCGGCGACGACCACGAGGCGATCGTCATCGACGCCGCCCACGACGCCGACGCCATCGCCCGGGCCGTCGGGGACCGCCGGCTCACGGCCATCGTGTGCACCCATGCCCACAACGACCACATCGACGCCGCCCCCGCCCTCGCCGAGCGCACCGGGGCCACCATCTGGCTGCACCATGACGACCTGCCGCTGTGGAAGCAGACCCACCCGGACCGCGAGCCCGACGCCTGGCTGGTCGACGGCCAGGTGATCGAGGCCGGCGGTGCCGACCTGAGGGTCCTGCACACCCCGGGGCACGCGCCCGGCGCGGTGTGCCTGTACGACCCCGGGCTCGCCACCGTCTTCACCGGGGACACGCTCTTCCAGGGCGGCCCCGGCGCCACCGGCCGGTCCTTCTCGCACTTCCCGACGATCATCGACTCGATCCGCGACCGCCTCCTCACGCTGCCGCCCGGGACGACGGTCCGCACCGGCCACGGAGACTCCACGACCATCGGCGCGGAAGCCCCGCACCTCCAGGAGTGGATCGCCCGGGGGCACTGACCGCGTGTCGCCGGTAAAAGGCGACAGGAGATGTCCGGCTTACCCGTAACCCTGGAGGCGACAAGCAGCCACGGTCTCGGGAGGACGGACATGTCAGCTCCGCTGAAGGGCAAGGTCGCACTGGTCGCCGGAGCGACCCGGGGCGCCGGACGGGGGATGGCGGTGGAGCTCGGCGCGGCGGGCGCGACCGTCTACGTCACCGGACGCACCACCCGCGCCCGCCGCTCGGAGTACGACCGGTCCGAGACCATCGAGGACACCGCCGACCTGGTCACCGAGGCCGGCGGGCAGGGCATCGCCGTACCCACCGACCACCTCGACCCGGTGCAGGTGCGCGCTCTGGTGGACCGGATCGCCGACGAGCAGGGCCGCCTCGACGTCCTGGTCAACGACATCTGGGGCGGTGAGAACCTCTTCGAGTGGGAGACGCCGCTCTGGGAGCACGACCTCGACAACGGCCTGCGCCTGCTCAGGCTCGCGGTCGAGACGCACGCGATCACCAGCCACCACGCCCTGCCCCTGCTGCTGCGCCACCCCGGCGGCCTGGTCGTCGAGGTCACGGACGGAACCGCCGACTACAACGCCGACAACTACCGCGTGAACTTCTTCTACGACCTCGCCAAGGCCTCCGTCCTGCGCATGGCCTTCGCCCTCGGCCACGAGCTCGGCCCGCGCGGTGCCACCGCCGTCGCCCTCACCCCCGGCTGGCTGCGCTCGGAGATGATGCTCGACCACTTCGGGGTACGGGAGGACAACTGGCGCGACGCCCTGGAGCGCGTCCCCCACTTCGCCATCTCGGAGACCCCGCGCTACGTGGGCCGGGCGGTGGCCGCGCTCGCCGCCGACCCGGACGTGGCGCGCTGGAACGGCCGGTCCCTCTCCAGTGGGGGCCTCGCCCAGGTGTACGGCTTCACCGACCTCGACGGCAGCCGTCCGGACGCCTGGCGCTACCTCGTCGAGGTGCAGGACGCGGGCGGGCCGGCCGACACGACCGGCTACCGGTGAGGCACCCGACCCCGGAACGCCTCTTGTCCGGAATGCCCGTTGTGCATCTATATGGCCTGTCACGCGCCGGTGGGAAATGTCACTGTTCCGTCGCAGCCGCGCCGACCGCACAACCGGACTCGGCGCTCGCCCGTCTAGCTGGCAGGGATCGCAGACCACCGACCACTTCCGAAAGGGCATGACCAACCATGGGGGACGTACGCAGACGGGGCGCCGTCGCACTCGGGATCACCGCACTGGTGGCCCCGCTCACACTCGCACTCGGTGCCAGTCCGGCCGCGGCGGCGAGCTGCACCACGAAGACCGGGCCGTACCAGAAGCAGGTGGAGAAGTTCCTGGGCCGTCCGGTCGACGGCAAGCAGTCCGCCGCCGACTGCAAGGCGATCCAGGCCTTCCAGACCAAGCACGGCATCTCCCCGAACGCCGGCTACGCCGGGTCCGTCACCTGGGGCGTGATGGACCTGATGCAGAAGCAGAAGGCCGTCGGGAACAACCCCAACAAGGACGGCAAGTGCCCGGTCAACAAGGGCCGGATCGCCTGCGTGAACCTGAGCCTCCAGCTGAGCTGGATCCAGGACGGCAAGAAGCTCGTCTACGGCCCCGTCCCCGTCCGCACGGGCCGCGACGGCTACGAGACCCGCACCGGCCTGAAGAAGATCTACTGGCGGGACATCGATCACGTCTCGTCGATCTACGACGTGCCGATGCCCTACAGCCAGTTCTTCGACGGCGGCCAGGCCTTCCACTCGGTCGGCGTCAGCATGTGGAACCCGCCGGGCTCGCACGGCTGCGTCAACATGACCAAGACCGACGCGAAGAAGTACTGGTCGCTGCTGAAGAAGGGCGACGACGTCTTCGTGTACGGCCGCAAGCCGGGCACCTGATCCCAGGCACCCGGCTCGCACGACGCCCCTACAGGGGCGCGTCCCCGAAGTCCGGGATCTCCAGCCGCACCCCACCCTGCCGCGCGGACTCGTGCGCGATGATGCCCGGCAGGGTGTAGCGGGCGGCCACCCACGCGTTCACCGACGGCAGGGTGCGCGTGTTGACGGCGGTCACGAAGTCGTCCACCAGGAAGTGGTGGCTGCCCTCGTGGCCGTTGTGGAGGTTGTCGAACTCCCTCGGCAGCCGCGCACGGTCGTGCACGGGAGCCGACCCGGACGTGAAGGCCGCCCGCAGCTCAGGCGCGATGTGCTGGAGCGACGGGTCGTCGGGAGACATGGTGGGCTTGGGCTCCAGCAGCTCGCTGATGTCCTTCACCCCCTGCTTGTCCTGCCACAGGGCGACCGTGGCGAGCTGCTCCATGCTCGCCTCGGTGCCGAAGAAGCGGAAGCGGGACTCCCGTATGTGCGAGGGGTAGCCCACCCGCCGGAACTCGTTCGTCCGGAACGAGCCGCCGCCCGCCACCTCGAACAGCGCGGTGGCGTTGGAGAAGTCGTTGCCGAACTGGCTGACCTCCTTGTCGAAGACACCGTCGCCCCGGTCGTCGACGACACCGATCGCCGACACGCTGACCGCGTGCGTCCTCCAGGCGCCCAGCACCCCGCCGACCGCGTGCGTCGGGTAGAGCAGCGGGGGATAGCTGGCGGTGGCCTTCCAGTTCTCGCCGCCGCTGTACTGGTAGGCCTCGTAGAACCCCAGGTCCATGTCGTGGACGTAGTCGCCCTCGGCGTAGAACAGCCGCCCGAAGGCGCCCTCGGCGATCTGGTTGCGGGCGTGGACCGTCGCCGGGTTGTACTCGCTGGTCTCGCCCATCATGTACGTCAGCCCGGTGGCCTTGACGGCGTCGATGATCGCCGCGATCTCCTCCGTGCTGATCGCCATGGGGACCGCGGAGTACACGTGCTTGCCGGCGCCCAGGCCCTGGAGCACCAGCGGCCCGTGCGTCCAGCGCTGGGTGAAGATCGCGACGGCGTCGACGTCCTCCGATTCCAGCATGGCCTGGTACGACGGGAAGGTGCCCGCCAGTCCCTGGGCGGAGGCGAGTTGCTCGGCCCTCTCGGGCAGCAGGTCGGTGACGTAGACGTCGTTGACGCCGGGGTGGGCCTGGAACAGCGTGGCGAACTGTCCCGAGAACTGTCCGGCGCCGACGATGCCGATGGAGAACGTCATGTAAGGCGTGCCCTTCACTGGTCGGGGGATCACTGAGAGAGGATCCGGTTGATCTGTTCGTTGGTCTCGTCGAGGCTGCTGACCGGCTTTCCGTTGCCGTAGATGTCCTCCATCGCCGGCGACATGAGCGCCGTCATGTCCGCCGAGTAGCTGGCGATCGGGTACGAGAAGGTCCGGAAGTTCTTCTTGTCGGCCACCGGTTCGGTGAACGACGAGACGTCGATGCCCTTCTTCCGGTACGCGGCGACGGCGGCCTCGGTCCCGGCCTTCGTCGCGGGGAAGACGACGCCGTAACGGCCGACGACCTTCTGGCACTCGTCCGAGGCCAGATACTTCACCCACTTCTTGGCGCCCGCCTTGTTCTTGGAGGCCTTGGTGACGGAGTCGGCGAGACCGTTCATCATGGTGGCGCGCCTGCCGGTCGGGCCGACCGGCGTCAGGGCGGTCTTGATGTCCCGGCCCTTGAAGCCGGCGTACGTGGAGATCATCCAGGCCCCGTCGAATGCGGTGGCGGCCTTGCCCGCCGCGACCTGGGTGTTCGCCTGGTTGGACTGCACGTTGTAGTCCGACAGCGGCGGCATGTAGCCCTTCTTCGCCAGGCCGAAGTACCACTTGATGACCGACTGGAAGGTCTTGCTGTCGTACTGGTACTTCGTGCCCCAGCGCGGCTTGTCCAGGTAGCTCCACCCGGCGGAGGCGGCGAAGTTGCTCCACTGGGTCTGGCCGTCGCCGAAGCCGCCGCCGTTGGTGGCCAGGCCGTACACCTTGACGTTGTTCTTGTCGAAGCCCGGCTCGTCGCCCCGCTTGCCGTTCCTGTCGATCGTGAGGTGGGCGATGGCCTTCTCGAAGGTGCCGCCGTCCTGCGGGTTCCACGAGAGGCTGTTCAGCTGCTCGGCGGTGAGGCCTGCCTCCTTCGTCATCTTCGAGTTGTAGAACAGCGCCACGGTGTCCCAGTCCTTGGGGGCGCCGTACCGGTGGCCGTCCTTGCCGATCCAGTTGGCGGCGAGGCCGGGCTGGTAGTCGGAGTCCTTGATGCCGAGGTCGTCGAGCGGTTCGAGGACCTTCAGGTCGGCGTACTGGCCGAAGTTCTGGATGTGGTCGGTGAAGACGTCCGGCTGGGTGCCCGCGATGAACCCGGCGGTGAGCTTGGTCCAGTAGTCGCTCCAGCCCAACTGGGTGATCCTGACGTTCAGTCCGGGGTTCTCCTTCTCGAACCCCTTGGCACAGGCCTGGTAGGCGGGCAGCTGGTTGGCGTCCCACAGCCAGTACGTGACCGTGTTCGGGGAGGACCCGGCGGCGCCTTGCTGCGCGCATCCGCTGACCAGGGACAGCGCCAGCGCTCCGGTCGCCGCGACGAGCGTACGCATACGAATTCGCATCACAGTCCCTCTACTTGATCCCGGTGAAGCCGATGGAGCTGACGATGCGGCGCGCGAAGCAGGCGAACAGCACCAGCATCGGCAGCGCGGCGATCAGCGTCGCGGCCATGAGCCCGGACCAGTCGACGCCGGTCGCCGGGGTCTGCGCCCGGAAGATCGCCAGCGCCACGGTCAGCACGCGCGAGCTGTCGCTGTAGGAGACCATCAGCGGCCAGAAGTAGTCGTTCCAGGAGGTGATGTACGTCAGCACGCCCAGCGTGACGATCGGCGTGGACGCCATCGGCAGCACCACCCGGAAGAAGATCTTGATCTTCCCGGCGCCGTCCAGCAGCGCGGCTTCCTCCACCTCCTGGGGGATGTTCATGAAGAACTGCCGCAGGAAGAACACCGCGAACGGCGTCATGAACATGGTGGGCAGTGCGATGCCGAGGAGCGTGTCCACCAGGTGCAGTTGCTTGATGAGCACGAAGTTCGGCAGCAGCGTGAAGATGGCGGGCACCATCATCCCGGCCAGGAAGAGGCCGAACACCTTGTCCCTCCCGCGCCAGCGCAGCCGGGAGAAGGCGTACGCCGCCATCGCGGAGAAGAAGATCTGACAGCCGGTGATCAGGGTGGAGACGAGCACCGAGTTGAGCAGATAGCGCCAGAAGTCGAGCCCGCCGCCCGCGCCGCCCTGCGCGACGGCCTCCTCGGCCGACTGCATGCCCAGGGCCCGTTCGAAGCCGCTCGTGGTGAGGTCCACGGGCAGGGGGTTGGTCGGATCCGCGTTGAGTCCCGCGTTGGTGGACAGCGCGGTGCGCAGGATCCAGTAGAACGGCAGCAGGGTGATGAGGACGATCAGCCCCATCACGGTCCAGGCGGCGGCCCGCCCGAAGGGGAACCTGCGCCGGACCGGTCGCAGGGTCGGTGTCGTTGTCGTCACGGCAGCCATTGCGGTGTCTCCCTCTCCTCAGCCGAGGTCGGTCCGGCCGGCCCGGGTGAGCCGGTACTGGAGGACGGTGATCGCGCTCAGCACGACCAGCAGGGCGACGGACATGGCCGAGGCGTAACCGAACTGGAAGCGCCCGAAGGCGGAGCCGTAGATGTAGTACTGGAGCACGTTGGTCGCGTTCGCAGGGCCGCCCGCGGTGGTCACGGCCACGGTGTCGAACACCTGGAACGACCCGATCACGGTCATGATCAGCACGACCGCGAGCACCGGCCGCAGCAGCGGCATGGTGATCCGCCAGAACATCCGCCACTCGCTCGCGCCGTCCACCCGGGCCGCCTCGTACATGTCGCCCGGGATCGCCTGGAGACCGGCGAACAGCAGCAGCGCGGTGTACCCGACGTGCCGCCACACGTTGATGAGCGCGATCGTCGGGATCGCCCACGTCTCGTCGGCGAGGAACGGGATGCGGTCGACGCCGACGGCGCTGATGATCTCGTTGCCGATGCCGAGCTGGGTGTCGAGGATCCAGAGCCAGACGAGGCCGGCGACGACGTTCGACATCAGGTACGGCGTGAGCACGATGCCGCGCAGCATCGCCGACTGCGTCAGCCGCTGGAGGAGGACGGCGATGGCGAGCGCCGCGACCGTCTGCACACCGATGTTGATGACGACGTACTCGACGGTGACCCACAGGGAGTCCCAGAAGATGGGGTCGTTGACCATGCGGACGTAGTTGTCCAGGCCCACCCACTCCGCCGGCGTCAGCAGGTTGAAGCGGGTGAAGCTCAGGTAGATGCCCCGGAGCGTCGGCCAGAGCAGGAAGACCACGAAGCCGAGCAGCGCCGGCGCGATGAAGACCGCGGCCAGTCGTCCGTCACCCCGGTTCTCGCCCACCTCGTTCCGTCGTGTCCTGGTCTTGCTGCGGGCCTCCGCCGCGCCGCCCACGGGCAGACGCGACGGAGGGCTGCTGGAGGCGATGGTCATCGGGAGACTCCCTCGCTGCGGCGGCTCGTCCTCTGGCGGGACTTACTTTTGGCGCGAAACAATTGCTGCGTCAAGAGGGGTGCAAACATCTTTTCGCAGGAACCACCATCGTCTTAGAGTGGTCATGTTGGTTTCAGCGCGAAAGAAAAGGGCGAGGGGAGTCGCACCGACATGACCGCAGGCATCGCCAGCTGGCCGCCGCTGAGCCCGGGTGAGCGCTCGGTGGCGATCGAGGTGCTCGTGCACGGCCCGCTGTCGCGCACCGAACTCGCCCGCAGGCTGGGGCTGTCGGCCGGCAGCCTCACCCGGCTGACGAAGCCGCTGATCGAGTCCGGCCTGCTGATCGAGGTGGCCGAGGCGGGGGTGCCGGCGGAGGCGCGTCAGGGTCGCCCCTCGACACCGCTGGACGTCGTCGCCGACTCCTGGTCCTTTCTCGGCTTCAAGATCACCGAGGACACCGTCTACGGCGTCGTCACCACGCTCAGAAGCGACATCGTCGCCCGCCACGACCGTTCGCTCACCACCCACGACCCGGCCGAAGTCGCCGATGTGCTCGGGGAGATGACCGCCGAGCTGATCCGCGACCACCCCCGGCTCGCCGGGATCGGCATCGGGGTCGGCGGTTTCGTCCAGGACCGCGCCGTCGTCGGCGAGTCCCCCTTCCTGCTGTGGCGGGACGTCCCCCTGGCCGAACTCGTCGAGGAGCGCACCGGGCTGCCCGTGGTCGTGGAGAACGACGTCGCCGCCCTGGTCGAGGCCGAGACCTGGTTCGGTGCCGGACGCGGCCTGGACCGCTTCGTCGTCCTCACCATCGGCGCCGGCATCGGCTACGGACTGGTCCTGGGCGGCAAGCGGGTGCCCTGCGCCGAGGAGGACCGCGGCTTCGGCCGCCACTGGATCGTGGACCCGAGCGGTCCGCTCACCCCGGACGGCCGGCGCGGCAGTGCCGTCTCGCTGCTGACCATCCCCAACATCCGCTACCAGGTCCAGGCCGCCACCGGCCGCGACCGGACGTACGAGGAGATCCTCGCGGCCGCCGCCGCCGGGGACCCGATGCCCGCCCGGGTCGTCGACGAGGCGGCCCGGGCGCTGGGCACGCTCGTCGCGCAGATCTCCAACTTCGTGATGCCGCAGAAGATCCTGCTCGCGGGGGAGGGGGTCGGGCTCATGGACGTGGCCGGCAAGGCGGTCGAGGACACCGTCCGCGACAACCGGCACCCCCTGGCCGCCCCGGTCGAACTGGAGACGAGGGTGTCCGATTTTCACGACTGGGCGCGCGGCGCGGCCGTCCTGGCCATCAAGGTGCTGGTGCTGGGATCGGCCGAAGCGTGAACAGGCTCACGTTTACTGGGAGATGGACGTGATCAGCAACACTGTCCGGAATGACCGTTTAGCTCACGATTACTCACATCGTCTTCACCTCCGGCGACGTATGCTTCACAGCATGTCCACCACTGTTGAATCCTCTTCCCAGCGAACGGCTGACGAGGTCAACGAGGAGATCCGGGCCCTGTGGCGCCGGTCGGGCGGGACACTGAGCGTCGAGCAGCGCGAGGAGTACCAGCGGCTCGTCCTGGAGTGGGCCGCCGCGGTCCCGCGGTCCGCCTCGGCTGCCTGAGCGTCAGCCAGGTCCGCTGACGCATCGGACCCTCGTCCCGGGGCACCCCTGATCGAATGGGTGCCCTTCTCGCACTTGCCTCGGCCGTCTGCTACGGCGTCGTCGACTTCGCCGGCGGCCTGTTGTCCCGGCACATCCACCACGCCGCCGTCACCTTCCTCGGCCAGCTCGGCGGGCTGCTGCTCGCCTGTGCCGCCGCGCTCCTCGTGCCCGCCGGCGCCGTCCACACCGCCGACCTGCTGTGGGGCGCGCTGTCCGGCGTCGGCAGCGGCGTCGCCATGCGGTTCCTCAACCGCGGGCTGAGCCGCGGTGCGATGAGCGTCGTCGTGCCCGTGAGCGCCGTCACCGGTGTCGCGCTGTCGGTGCTGTGCGGGGTACTCGTCCTCGGCGACCGTCCGGGGGCCGTGGCCTGGCTGGGCATCGCCGTGACCGTCCCCGCGCTGTGGTTCGTCTCCGGAGGCAGGGGCGGCGCGGGCAGGGGGACGACGGACGGACTGCTCGCCAGTGCGGGCGTGGCCGTGCAGTACCTCGCCCTCGGGCAGGCGGATCCCGCGAGCGGTCTGTGGCCCGTCGCCGCGGGCCGGGTCGCCGCGGTCCTCGTCCTCCTGCCGGACGCCGCCCGCCACGCCCGCCGGCTGAGGCTGCCGCCGGGCCGCTGCCTCCAGGCCCTCCTCATCGGGGCCGGCGCGGCCCTCGGCCTCGTGCTCTACCTCCTCGCCGCGCAGCGCCAGTTGCTCGCTGTCGCCGTCGTCCTCGCGTCCCTCTACCCGGCCCTGCCCGTCATCCTCGGCCTCGCCCTGCTGCACGAGCGGATCAGCCGGCGTCAGGCGCTGGGGCTGCTGGGGGCGGGGGTGGCGACGGTGCTGCTCACCCTGGGGTGAGGCAGGCAGCCGGTCAGCGGCTCACGAGGTCACCAGTTCCGGGGCGAACACGGAGATCCGGTCGGTGACGTCGTCGAGCACCCGGCGCCTGTGCTGCGGTGACTCCCCGGGCGTACCGATGTACAGCCATCCCAGCAGACGCTCGTCCTGCCGCAGGCCGAGGAGCCGGCGGACCTGCGCGGACTCGGTGAACTTGCCGGTGCGCCAGATGCTCCCGAAGCCCCGGGCGTGCAGCAGGAGCATCAGGGAACTGGTCATGGCGCTGGTGGCGGCCAGTTGTTCCCACTCGGGGATGCGGTGACCGGTGGCCGGGGCGAACACCAGTGTGGCGAGGAGCGGTGCCCGGCGCGCCTTGGCCTCGGTACGGTCCGGCCGGGACCCGGGCGCGGCGCAGTCGTCGGCGAAGCAGCGGCCCAGCGCCGCGCGTCCCTCGCCGCGTACCAGGATCCACCGCCAGGGGCGGAGCTTGCCGTGGTCGGGCGCCGTGGCGGCCGCCCGCAGCAGGTAGGCGAACTCCTCGTCGTTCGGGGCGGGTTCGGCAAGGACGTGTTCACTGCGGCGGGTCAGTACGGCCGTCATGACGTCCATTGACACTCCTCTTCGTTTCCGGAAGGGGACGGACATTCGGGGGGCTGGTGCGGTACTCGGTGTAGGAGCGCAGCCTGAGCCGCTCCAGCCACCCGTCTCCGGCGACGGCGTAGGTGAGCACCGGGTAGTGCCAGGTGCGCAGGTCCGTCAGGGTCTCGTGGAGCGCCCAGCGTGTCCACTGCCGGGCCGGGTCCTGCTGGTGGTCCTCTTCTTGGGCCGCGTCCTGGTGCACCAGTTCGGCCGCCAGTCCACCGAGAGGCATGGTCCGTCGGCGTCCGACCAGAGGCTGGAAGAGCTCGTCCACGTGGACCTCCGTCCGGCAGGAGCCGAGGGACTCCAGCCAGTCGGTGTCGAAGAACACCTGGCTGGAGCCGCAGGCGAGCCCGCGGTAGGCGTGCTCGCGGGCCAGGATCGTGCTCCGGGCCGCCGTCGTCCGTGGCAGGGCCATCCCGGCGGCCCGCTCCAGGACGAGGATCTTGGGGGCGATGACCTGGTCCCGGGCCGGTCGCGTCGCCCGGGTCAGGTCGGCGCGCACACCGTCGGAGAGCCCGACCGTGTAGTAGGGGAGCGGGTGGTCGGTGTCGATCGGCCTGCTGCCCTGGATCGCCGCTGCCGTGTTGTAGACGTCGACGGCCTCGGGGTCGCCGTCGAGGAAGCGGGGCAGCAGCCGGCCCCCGTCGGGCGGGATCAGATCGCGGGCCGCGGACAGGACGGGGGCGTCGCTGTCCACGAGCTCCAGGCCGCGGCGCAGGCACTGCCGGAAGTAGTCCAGCAGGCTGCCCTCCGGCCGGGGTTCCGGCATGAGGTGGCGCAGTCTGCGCAGGGCCGGCTCGTGGTCCCGGGGCCGGGCCAGGGTCCGCAGGACGGCTTGTTCGTGCTTGGCGATGATGTCGCGCAAACCGGCCGCCGCGTCCCGCATGGGCACGGCGGTGATCGCCCGGTCCGGTCCCGCCAGGCTCCACATTCCGTGCCTGCGGGAGGTCTCACGGACGAGCCGTTCGACGGTCGTGGAACGGTGCCGGGCCAGCACGGCGAGCGGCACCCTGCGGTCCAGCGCCGTGTAGTCCGCGCGCGCGAGGTTCGCGAAGAGCAGTCCGTCGGGACAGAAGGCGCCCAGGGGACGGCAGTTGGTCCAGCCCTTCTTGCTCAGCACTTCTTTGCGTACGGCGTGGAAATCCGGCCGCTGCTCCTTGCCGCGGGCGACCCCGGCGTTGTCGATGTCGTCGATGACATACGTCCCGGCACCGCGGAACGCGAAGGCGATCGCCAGCGCGATCGTCCACGGGCTCTGGTACAGGGCGAGCGGGGGAACCTCCGAAGGCGTGACGTCGGCCGGTGCCAGTCCGGCGAGAGGGCCCGTTCGAGGGGCGGTCGGAGTCGTGCTCATGTGCCGCCCTCGTCCTCCGGCCGCGCGGGGAAGCGGAAGCCGGCGCCGACCCCGTCCCGCAGCGCTGCCTGATAGGCGGCCCAGGAGAGCGCGAGATCCTGCCAGGGCAGACCGACCGGGGTGTAGACGGTCACCTGCCCGGCCTCGGTGCGCACCGGGACGGTCCCGTCGATGATCCGGCCCAGGACGGCTGCGGCGTCCTCCCGGCCGAGGCCCGCAGTGCCCAGTGCGCCGGACGTCATGGCCAGGTCGAGGTCGTCCACGATCACGCGCGCGTGCCGCAGCAGCCGGGCGTCTAGTTCCGCCTTGCCCGGTTCGTCCGCTCCCAGCGAGGTGATGTGCGAGCCCGGCCGGACATCCGGCAGGTGCAGCAGCGGGCGGCGGGACCAGGTCGCGGTGACGACGCTGTCGCATGTGCGGGCGACCTCTCGCGCACTGCCGACGACCTGGCATGCGAGTCCGGCGCGTCGCCAGGATCCGGCCATCCGGTGAGCCCGTCCGGCGTCGGCATCGTGGACGACGACCCGCTCGACCGTGCGCAACCGGGTCAGCCCGCGCAGCGTCATGTCCGCCTGGGCTCCGGCGCCGACGATCCCCACGGCGCGTGCATCGGCCGGGCTGAGCAGGTCGGTGGCCAGTGCCGCCGACAGCCCGGTCCGCCACGCGGTCACGAAGGCGGAGTCCAGCAGCGCGAGCAACTCCCCGGTCTCCAGGTCGTGGAGACAGACGATGCCGGAGATCGCCGGGACGGCGCCGGGGAACTTGGCGTTCACCTTGACCGTGTACGCGGGGACGCCCGGCAGGAGCCCCGGCAGCAGAACGGCGATGCTTCCGGCGGAGGCCGGCAGGCTCTGGCGCACGCGCTGCGGGGTCGTCCGCGTGCCGAGGGCCGCGACAAAGCCCTGGCGCAGCGCTCGCAGCATGTCCTGCGGTGTCACCACCCGCTGAAGCTCGGTGGCGCCGAGCAGTACGGTCATGAGGCGCCCTTTCCCGAGACGCTTCGCGTCACGGCGTATCCGGCGACCAGGGCGCCCAGAACGGTGGAGACGAGACCGGCGAGCAGCAGCGCCGTGTCGACACCGAGGAACCGGTTGAGCACCACCGCCGAGACGGCGCTGCCGAGGAACGCTCCTCCGTAGGCGATGGAACGGCATGTCCCGGCCACGCGTCCCAGCAACTCTCCGGGCACGAGGGTCTGGCGCATGGCACGCCAGTACACGGTGTACAGCACCGTTCCGGTGGCCCAGGCGATCTGCGCGGCGACGACGGCCGCCAGCGAGGTGAGGACTCCCAGGCCGGCCACGGCCACACCCTGGAGCGCCACGGACAGCCCCATGACCACGAGGTGGCCACGGCTGGGCGCCTTCCAGGAGAGCAGGAGCGCGACGGCGACGGACGTCACTCCCGACGCCGCGAACACGAGCCCCACGGTGCCGGCTCCCAGATCGAGGCCGTGCCGCATGCGGTAGACCACCATGGGTTCGTACGCGCCGAACACGAAGTTGACCACGGTGCTCATGAGGACGCCGATGCGCACGGCGGTGTTGCCGGTGACGAGGTACCGCAACCCGGTGGTCAGATCGTGCCACTGGCTCGCCGGGCCCCCGCGGGTGCGCTCCCGGGGGATCGTCGGTGAGGTGATGCGGTGGAGCAGCAGATAGGCCACGGCGAAGGAGACGCTGTTGAACAACACGGCTTGTTCGGGGGCCAGATGACTGACGGCGAATCCCGCCACCGCCGGCCCCAGGACCACGCAGGCCGTCCGGGACGCCTCTGTGGCGGCGTTCGCGCGGGGCAGCATGTCGTGCGGAACGAAGTGGGGCAGTGCACTGTCGAAGCTCGCCGCGGCCACCGGGGCCGTGAGGCCCAGCAGGACGGCGATGGTGGCCAGCCCCGCGACACTGACGTCCGTGGCGGCGAACACCGCGTACGCCAGCAACAGCGCCAGCGCCGAGCACAGGTAACACAGCCGAAGCAGCTTGACACGGTCCTGGCGGTCCGCCAGCACGCCGCCCCAGACGCCCATGAAGACCTGCGGGAGCAGGGCACAGGCGTAGACGAGGCTCATGGCCGCGGCTGTCCCGCCCACCTGGTAGACGATCAGCGGCACGGCGAGAACGTAGAACTCGTCCCCGGCGACATTGACCGTGTACGCGGTCCAGAGGCGGGCGAACCGGCCTGCCGGAGCGGCGGCCGGCGGACGCGACTTCGGGATCGGCTGGGTCGTCACAGGCTGAAGTAGTCGACCTTCAGACGAGGGATGTAGTTGGACACGTCCGAGTAGTACAGGATGATCCCGTCGTTGTACTGGTCGAACGAGTGCTTGAGGTCGTGGAGGTTGTTGACCGCGCGGTGCGCCTGCTCCGCGGGGATGTACTTGCGTCCCTCCAGGGCCTCCTCGAGGAGGCCGGTGTGATTCGCCTCGACGTCCGTCCTGACGTGGGAGACCAGGGGCTCCAGGCAGTCCTTCGGGTAGCCGTAGGCCTCGGCCAGCCGTTGCAGGGTCTCGGCGCCTTCGAGGGTCTCGGTGCCACGGGCCTCGAAGAGCTTCGTGCACGCCAGGTACCCGAGGGTGTCCTCGCGCGCGATCTCGCAGAGGTTGTTGGTCCACGACCAGGTGCCGATGATGGGGTGGGCGTTCTCCACCTCTTCCTTCGACAGGCCCATACGGATGAGGCTGTCCCGGGCCATCCAGGCGTGGTCGTATTCCTCGGCGAGATACTCCGAGAGCAGCCTTTTCCACTGCGGGTCCGTGCAGTGGGCGATGGCCGTGGAGATATGGCGGCTCGCTGAATTTATGTAGTGGTACGTTTCCAGGATGAGACCCAGGAAAACCTCCTTCCGGTATTCCTGGTTCTCCAGCCCGGACCACAGGCGGTGGTAGCCGATCTGCTCGGTCCACATCGCCGTGGACTTGTCGATCTGCTTCAGGAACACATCGACGGGAATGTTCTCGAGTTCCGGGTTTTCCTCACGCAGCAGACCCTGCTCCGCGAAGGCGTCGACTATCCCGGCCACGTCCTGCGGGCTGACGTCCGTGATTTCCGCGATCTGCTGGATCGTGTGCCGGCCGTCCAGGTAGCGCTTGAGGTTGAGGAAGTCCTTGAGCTGGGCACCGTGCTGCTCCAGCTGGAAGTGCTGGTCCCCGACGATCATGAGCACGTCATCCCCGTTGTTGGGGACGAAGAAGGTGCAGTGCCTGAGGCGCGGACGGTATTCGGGGTCATGCTTCAGCATGCGGTGATCCTTTCGTCGCGAAACGGAGGGGAGGCGCCAATGCGCCTCCCCTCCATTACTGATGAGCGTCAGCCACAGAGGACGGCACCAGCGACCTTGCTCATCGCGGGCTTCTCGACCGGCTTGATGGTGATGGACATACGGACCACCTCATTCTCTGCGGAAAGAAGACCGGGGTTCCGGCCCGCAGGGAAACTTATGCAGAGCTGCGCATTGAATCAATAGCGGGAAGTGGAATTGGAGGCTCCCGTGGCTGGATGTAGCCAGCAAGATAGTTTGAGGTGGCACCTTTGTCGTAATTTGGGCCGCCTGCCGGGAAGGCATACTCACATGGTCTTGGCTCAAACAGGTGACTGACGGGAATGCTCAAATGCGTCGGGCCGATCTCACCCGAGAGTGAGATCGGCCCGGTGTACCCCGAGTGACGGCGTCATCCCCAGGTGGCCGAGTAGTACTGCCGATACGCCTTGCGGTCCTGCTCCGCGCGGATCCACCGGGTCGCCACCAGGGCCACGAGGCTGCCCGCGATGACCAGCAGGCCGGGGCCCACGTTGCGCGGGTCGGTGAGGCGGCTCAGCAGGCCCGACACGTCCTCCCCCGTGACCGGCGCCGAAGAGCCGGGCGAGGCGGCGCCCTGGGAGGCCGACGGTGCGGGGGAGGAGCCCGTGCCGGCACCGGCCTGTTTGGCCACGATCAGCTTGACGCCCAGCTCGGTCAGCGCCTTCGTCACGGGCTGGAAGAACGTCGTGCCACCCGCCGTGCAGTCCCCGCTGCCGCCCGACGTCACACCGAGGGCGATGCCGTCGGCGAACATCGGGCCGCCGCTGTCGCCGGGTTCGGCGCACACGTTCGTCTCGATGAGGCCGGTGACCGTGCCCTCGGGGTAGTTGACCGTCGCGTTGAGCGCGGTCACCTCCCCCTCGCGCAGCCCGCTGGTGCTGCCGCTGCGGAAGATCTTCTGCCCGACCTCCGCATCGGCCACGCCCGTGATCCGCACACCCTTGCCGTCACCGACCGCCACGACGTCCGCACCCTCGCCCGCGCGGCCGCTGTCGTACTTCACCAGCGAGTAGTCGTCGCCGGGGAAGCTGCCCTTGAGCGATGTGCCGACCTGTTCCCGGCCCCGGTCGTCGGCGAACCAGACGGAGCCGTCGGGTCCGCAGTGCCCTGCCGTGAGGATGTAGTCGGTCGCCCCGTCGGTCACGTTGAAGCCCGCCGAACAGCGCCCGGCGGTCGACAGGATCGGCTGCGCGCCGTTGACCCGCGTCGTGAAGGTGCCCTCGGTGCGCTCCATGCGCACGAAGCCGCCGATGCCCTCCGCGACGTCGGTCAGCCGGGACCAGTCGGAGGCGGAGACGGTGCTGTCGCCCCGGACCACCACCTCGTTGCTCTTGTAGTCCAGGGCCCAGGCGGTGCCGGGTACCCGGGGCGCCGAACGCAGCGTCGCCGTGGCGGACTTGAGGTCGCTCATGCTGTGGCGCACCATCTTCGCCCGCGCGCCGGCGCGTTCGACCTCGTCGGCCGCCTTCTCGTCCGTGACCGCGACGACCGGCCGGCCGGCGGAGTCGACCCAGCTGCCCGCCGTACGGGAGGTGCCGAGCCGGGACACGAGGTCGGTGCCCATGCTCGTGGCCGGCCTCGCGGCGTACGGTACGCCGATCGATGGGTCGGGGGGCTCGCTCGCCACGGCGCGTGTGACCATCGCTCCTCCGAGAAGGAGTCCGCCGACGGCCGCCAGCCGTGTCACTCGCCGGACGACCCGTCGTCGTGCGTGCCTCATGCATGGCTCCCGAACCCGAACATCACGGTGTGAACACCGCGGGGCACTCCTTGAGTTGAGTGCCCTCTTCCCATACGGGGCGCAGCCGTGCCGTGTTCAGCGCACGCGTGATCTCTTCACCGCCGGCCGGCGGCGGGAACGGTCGGATCCAGGTCCGCCGGGGCGGCGAGCAGGGCCCGGCTGCGCGGGTCGCCCCACACCGAGGCCGGATCGACGTATGGCCGCAGCAGCGCGGTGAGCGCGGGGTCCCCGCGTCCGTTCAGCTCATCGGAGGCGATCTTGCGGGCGATCCCGGCGAGGAAGTCCGCCACCTGCACCCGCGCGTCCTCGCGCGCGACGACCAGCCGCAACCCGGCAAGGCCGACCCCCGCCTGCCGGGCCGTCTCCTCGATCCAGGCGATGCGGTCCGGAGTCAGCATGTTCTGCCGGTCGTGCACCAGACGGACCGGCCGCCCGTCGCCGCTCCACAGCGCGGCCGTCCGGACGATCGCCGGCAGCAGCGGGTTGAGCACCGGGATCAGGGGCGGCCCGTCCAGGAACGCCGCCCGGTACGACACCGCGCGGGCCCGGGTCGCGGCCAGCCGCTCCAGGACCCCCGTCACGTCCGTGTCCGGACGGCCCCGCCGCAGGGCGTCGACCGTGTCGTAGAAGACCTCGACCGGGGCGCCCGGCTCCCCGTTGTTGCGTACCCGCAGCAGCTGGTTGGCCGCCTCCAGGAACGCCCGCCAGCCCTCCTCCCCGAAGGTCCGGCGGCCCCCGCGGAACAGGGCCAGGGCCGCGCCCGGGTCGCCCAGAAGCAGACCGACGGCCCGGTCCACCACGAAGAAGGACTTCTCCATGAGATGCACCCGCGCCCGCCCGTGGATCGGCCCGTCCGGCGTGAGCAGCCACTCCAGCACCGCGCGGTGCTTCTCCCGCAGCAGGTGGTTCGCCTTGTACTCCTCGGCCGGTGAGCGGATCCGGTCCCGGATCTCCCGCACGGCCGCCGCTGCCGTCGCCACGGACAGCGACATGCTGGCGTGCGCGAACACGTCCGTGTTCCCGCCGGTGAGGTTCTCGCCGTCCGACCCGGACTCGTCGCAGGCGATCTCCAGGAACGGGCCTTCGGCCCGTCCCCGCTCCCCGTACTCACGATTCCCGCTCACTGCACAGCCCCCTATCGTGTGCCCATGACCAGGATCCCGCACGAGACGTCCGGTGAACCGAATCCCCTGCAGGCCCTCACGCTCGACCAGCTCCGCCGCCGCACGAGCATGAAGTGGCGCACCTATCCCGAGGACGTGCTGCCGGTCTGGGTGGCCGAGATGGACGTGCCGCTCGCCGAGCCCGTCGCGCGCGCCGTCACCGACGCGCTCCACCTCGGCGACACCGGCTACCCCGCCGGCACGGCCTACGCGGAGGCGCTGGCCGCCTTCGCCGAGAAGCGGTGGAACTGGGACGGGCTCGCCGTGGAGCGCACCGCGATCGTGCCCGACGTCATGCTGGGCGTCGTCGAGATGCTCAAGCTGGTCACCGGGTACGGGGACGCGGTGGTCGTGAACCCGCCGGTGTACCCGCCGTTCTACCACTTCGTCGAGCACATGGACCGGCGCGTGGTGGAGGCCCCGCTCGGGGCGGACGGGCGCATCGATCTGGGCGTCCTGGAGGAGACCTTCCGGCAGGCGATGGCGGGTGGAGGACAGGCCGCCTACCTGCTGTGCAGCCCCCACAACCCGACCGGCACCGTGCACACGGCCGAGGAACTGTCCGCCGTCGCCGCACTCGCCGAGCGGCACGGCGTCCGCGTCGTCGCGGACGAGATCCACGCGCCGCTGGTGATCGGCGGCACCGACTTCGTGCCGTACCTCAGCGTGCCGGGCGCCGAGCGCGGACTGTCGCTGATGTCCGCCTCGAAGGCGTGGAACCTGGCCGGGCTCAAGGCCGCCCTCGCGATCGCCGGGCCCGGGGCCGGCGCCGACCTGGCCCGGATGCCCGAGGAGGTCGGGCACGGCCCGAGCCACATCGGCGTCATCGCCCACACCGCCGCCCTGCGCGACGGCGGCGCCTGGCTGGACGCCCTGCTGTCCGGCCTCGACGCGGGCCGGCGGCTGCTCGCGGACCTGCTGGCCGAGCACCTGCCCGCGATCCGCTACCGCCCGGGCGACGCCACCTACCTCGCCTGGCTCGACTGCCGTGCCCTCGGCCTCGGCGACGACCCGGCGGACGCCTTCCTGCACCACGGCCGGGTGGCCCTCAACTCCGGCCTCCCCTTCGGCACCGGCGGCGCCGGACACGTCCGCTTCAACCTGGCGACCTCGCCCCAGGTCGTCACGGAGGCGGTGCGGCGCATGGCGACGGCGCTGGAGTGAAGCCGAGGACGCGCTCGTACACTGCCTGCCATGGACGACAGTGCGCCGGCCGAACCGGGCGCGGGCAAGTACCTGCTGATCACCAGCTACCGCGGGAACGGTACACCGGTCGCCACCCCGGTCTGGGTGGTGCGCGACGGGAACGCGCTCGGCGCCTGGACGCCGGCCGACTCCTGGAAGGTGAAGCGGATCCGCAACCGCGCCGACGTCCTGGTCGGCCCCTGCGACCTGCGCGGCAACCCCACCGGCGAGCAGGTGCCCGCGACGGCGGAGATCTGCGACGCGGCCACCACCGCCCGCTACCGGAAGCTGATCGCCCGCAAGTACGGCCTCGTCGGCCGGCTCACGCTGCTCGGCAGCCGGCTGCGCCGGGGCCTGGACGGCACCGTGGGCATTCGCATCACCCTCACGCGCTGACCCGACCTCGGCAAGCGCTTTCGACGTCGGGGAGTGGACGGCCCGTCCCCGGGACAGACCACCTGTCATGAGCCGAAATCCCGTCCTGCGCGCAGCCGTCGTCGGCACGGGCCACCGGGCCCAGCTGTTCACCCGGGGCCTCGCCGAACGCCCCGGCCACCTCGTGGCCGCGCTGTGCGATCCCAGCCCGACCCGGATGGCCTTCCACAACCGGCTGCTGACCGAGGCCGGCGCACCGGCGGCCACCCCGTGGGAGCCCGACCGCTTCACCGATCTGCTCGCCGAGGAGGGCATCGACGAGGTCGTCGTCACCACCGTCGACGCCGAGCACGACCGCTACATCGTCCCGGCCCTGAAGGCGGGCTGCCGCGTCGTCACCGAGAAGCCGATGACCGTCGACGCCGAGCGCTGCGCCCGCATCCTCGACACCGTCCGCGAGACCGGCAACTCCCTGACCGTCGCCTTCAACTACCGCTTCAACCCCGTGCACGAGAAGGTCCGCGCCCTGCTCGCCGACGGCGCGATCGGCGAGGTGCTCTCCGTCCACTTCGAGTGGCTGCTCGACGTACGGCACGGCGCCGACTACTTCCGCCGCTGGCACCGCGAGAAGCGCAACAGCGGAGGCCTGATGGTGCACAAGGCCTCGCACCACTTCGACCTGGTGAACTGGTGGCTCGCCGACGAGCCCCGGGAGGCCTTCGGCTACGGGCGGCTCGGCTTCTACGGCCGCGAGGCGGGGGAGCGGCACGGACTGCGCCGGGAGTACGACCGCGCCCACGGCGCCGACCGGGCCGCCGACGACCCCTTCGCCCTGGACCTCACGGCCAACGACACCCTGCGCGCCCTCTACCTGGACGCCGAACACGACGACGGTTACCTGCGCGACCGGAACGTCTTCGACGGACCGATCACCATCGAGGACGACATGTCCGTCCTCGTGCGCTACGCGCGCGGCGCGACGATGACCTACCACCTGACCGCCTACTCCCCGTGGGAGGGCTACCGGGTGATGTTCAACGGCAGCGCGGGCCGGCTGGAACTGGAGGTCGAGGAGAGCCGCTGGCAACCGCCGCTGACCCGGGTCACCTCGACCGCGGGTGCCCTGCACGGCGACACGGCGGCCGAGCACGCGGGCGGCGCCCGCCTCACCCTGCGCCCGCTGTGGCAGCCCCCGGTGGACGTGCCGCTCGCGGTCGCCCACGAGGCCCATGGCGGTGGCGACCCGCGCATGCTCGACGCACTGTTCGGCCCCGCCGACCCCACCCGTCCGGCGGACACCGCGGCGGCGACCCACCCGACGGCCACCGAACGCGACGGAGCACTCGCCCTGGCGGTCGGTCTCGCGGCCAACCGGAGCTTCGAGACGGGGCGGCCCGTGCGCACCGGCGAGCTGGTCGCGGGCTGAGGGTCTGTCAGCTCCAGGCCCGGTACGGCTCGTCCAGCAACTGGAAGACCGGCTCGCCCCGTACCGGGTCCTTGGCCGTGGACAGGCGTACCCGGTCCCCGCTGTGGATGCCGATCGGCGGGCCCATCACCCGGCCGCGCACGACGAAGCCCTCGGCCATCTCGACCAGGGACACGTTGCGCGCGGCGGGCGTGTTGCGGTGCACCACCGTGGAGTGGCGCACGGTGCCCACGCCCTCGCTGCGCTCGGTCCGCAGCTCGCTGCCCCGGCAGACCGGACACAGCAGCCGGTGGAACATGGCGGTGCCGCACCAGGTGCAGCGCTGGAAGAGGATGGCATCCGTGTCCTGGCCCCTGGAGTCCAGCAGACCCGTCGCAGAGCCGGCTGCCTGTCGAGTGACGCTTCCTGAGTGGTGGTACACGCTGGTCAACTCCCTGCACTCGGCCGGAATCCGCGTGCGCGGTCACCCGCACACACGCGTGCGCGGTTCGCCGTGCCACCGTGCACGGACGACAGGGTATGGCACTCAGTGCCACTCGTAAAGGCACTCCGTTCCCTCAATGTGCGGACCCTCAGCGGCTCCCCAGCGTCGACTCGATCTCCTGCACGACCCGCCACAACGGCGCACCGCGTCGCGAGACGACGACCACCACGTCCTCGGGCTGCTCCCCGGCCGGGGGCACCGGCGTACCGCCGAACGCGGACTGCACGTAGGCCAGCGCGTGGTCCACCGTGGCGCTAGCCTCGCCCTGCCCGTCCGAACGCAGCCAGGAGCGCAGCGCGTTGTTGTGCGCCGCGACCACCGCCGCCGCGATCACATCGGCCTGGAGGGTCCCGTCCCGGCGGGCCGCGAAACGCCGCCGCAGATACTCGGCGAGGGCGCGCTCGTAGCGCCACACCACCGACAGTTCGTAGGCGCGCAGCCCCGGGACCTTCTTGGTAAGGCGGTAGCGCTGCACGGAGAACGTCGGGTTCTCGGCGTACATCCGCAGCACGAGCCGGGCCGCGTCGCAGACCCGCCGCACGGGTTCCTCGTCGTCCGTTCCCGCCGCCAGGAAGGCCGTCATGTCGGCCAGGCACCGCTCGTGGTCCGGGAAGACCACGTCCTCCTTGGACGGGAAGTAGCGGAAGAACGAGCGCCGTCCGACCCCGGCCAGCGCCACGATGTCGTCGATGGTGGTCTGCTCGTAACCCCGCTCGAGGAACAGCTGGAAGGCTGCCGCCACCAGGGCGTCCCGCATGGGCGGCTTTGCGGTCCCGGCGTCGGCTTTCTCGGAGCTCATGAGCGGGAACGTAGCACCCGGAAGGGCACGCATGGCACTCAGTGCACTACTGGGGAGGAACCGAGTTCCCTCTGAACCCGTGGCGCGGCAGCCGCGTATCTAGCGGCAGGACGATCCCCGAAGACGGGCGCCCCCGAGCCCGGACGGAAGGAGAACAGCGTGTCGACACCGTCCGAGCCCCGGCGGTCGCACGACGGCCCGGCCCTCGAACCCATCCGCGTCCTGCGGCCCCGCCGCACCGACGCACTGGCGGAACTGATGCGGGAGTACCGCGAGGAGCTGGGCTCCGCCCGAGGTGGCGACGAGCCCGGCCGCCACGAGCCCGGCCGCCACGAGCCCGACCGCCACGAGCCCGACCGCCACGAGCCCGGCGGCTACGGGTCCGGCGTACTGCCCCGGCGGCCGACGGGCTCCGAGGACCTGACGCAGGAACTCCCGCCCCTCACCCGCGGGAACGGCGATGGCCGTGCCGGGCCCGGATCAGGACCGCGCCGTGCCGCGGTCGCGGTGGCCGTCGTCGCGGCGGCGGTGATCGGCTTCGGCGGCGCCGCCCTGGTGCTCCCCGGACAGAACACCGACGACGACGCGGCCCCCGCGCCCCGCCCCACCCCGTCCGCTTCAGCCCCCGCCGCCACCTCCACACCTCGCCCGCCCGCCGCCGATCCCGACGGTCCCGGCACCCTCCGCGAGGGAGCCACCGGCCCCGAGGTGACCGAGCTCCAGGAACGCCTCCTGCGCATCCCGGACGTCTACCGGGACGGCTCCACCAGCGGCCGCTACGACCCCACACTGACCGCGGCGGTCGCCCGCTTCCAGCTCTGGTACGGCATTCGCGGCGACGAGACCGGCGTCTACGGCAACGACACCCGCCTCGCCCTGGAGTCCCGCACGGCACCGGGCACCGACTGACCCCGCCCCGGGATGGCACCCGCACCCCCGGCATGGTGAGGTGATTGATGTCGAGGAGAAGTGGCCGCGAGGGTTGAGGGAGTGTGTGGGCATGGCGGGCATGGACGCGTTCATCGGGCGGCTGGACCCCGACATGTGCGTCGTCACCGCCGTCGCGGGCGGTGAACGGGCGGGGTGCCTGGTCGGATTCGCCTCGCAGTGCTCGATACGGCCCGTGCGGTTCGTCGTATGGCTGTCCGAGGTGAACCACACCTTCCGGGTGGCCCGGAACGCCGAGGTGCTCGCGGTGCACCTGCTCGCACGTGAACAGCGGCTCCTCGCCGAGCTGTTCGGCGGGCGGACCGGCGACCGGACGGACAAGTTCGAGGGCCTCGCCCTGCGCGAGGCGTACGGCGGCGCCGTCGTGCTGGAGGACGCGCCGGCCTGGTTCGTCGGCCGGATCGTGACGCGCGCGGGCGGTGGCGACCACATCGGCTTCGTCCTCGACCCGGTCGAGTGGGGCTCGGACGAGGCGTACGACGGACCGCTGCTGCGCCTGTCCGGCGCCCACTCCATCGAGCCCGGGCACCCGGTCGACTGAGCCGGGCCCCGCCTCCCGAACCTCCACGCCTCCCGAACCCTCGATGCCTCCGAGCCGTCTACACCTCTCGAACCGTCGGAACCCGGACGTCCACGACGCACACGTCGTCCCGCCGCTCGTCCGGCAGCAGCCGCGCGAGCAACGGCCCGAGCGTCCCGGGCCCGTCGGCGTGCGGGGCCGCCACGGCCTCGGCGAGACGCTCCAGGCCCCGGTCGATGCTCTCCGGCGGGTGCTCGACCAGACCGTCGGTGAACAGGATGAGCCGGTCGCCCGGTTCAAGACGGCACTCCGCCTCCTCGAAGACCGGCGTCGTGGTCGCGCCGAGCAGCATGCCTCTCGGGCGGCTGAGATACCGCGCCTCGCCGTCCCGCACCAGCAGGGGCGGAGGGTGCCCGGCCTGGGCCCAGACCAGACGGCGCTCCCGGGGGTCGTACCGGGCCAGCACCATCGTGGTCGTCGCGTGGGAATCGCGGGAGTGCAGCAGCAGCGTGTTCAGCCGGGCCAGGGCGCCGGTCAGTGACGAACCGGTGATGACCATGCCCTTCGCCGTGAAGCGGAGCTGGGCCATCGTGGCGACGGCGTCGACACCGTGCCCGGCGACGTCGCCGACCACCAGCAGCGCGTCCCCGTCGGGCAGTTCCACGGCGCTGAACCAGTCGCCGCCGACGTGCACACCCGACTGGGCGGGCAGATAGGCGACCTCGACGCGCAGTCCCGCCAGATGCACGGGCCGGTTGGCCAGCGGCAGCAGGGCGTGCTGGAGCCGGGAGGCCAGGGTCCGCTCGGCCTGGAGCACGTCGTGCTGCGTGAGGATCGCCTGCTCGCTCTCGACCAGGGCCAGCTCCGCCCGCCGCCGGGCGGTCATGTCCTGGATGACACCGTGCACCTCGACGGGCGTGCCGTGCATGTCGGCCACGGCCTCGGCCACGAGCCGCAGATGCCGGATGCCGCCGCTCGTCCTCACCCGGAACGGCAGGTCGAACGCCCGCCCCCGCCGTACCAGTTCACGGACCGCGCGGGTCAGCGCGGGCGCGTCCTCGGGCAGCGCGAGCTCCGGCATCCCGGTGAGCCGCACCGGGCCGAGCCCTGGGTCCCGGCTGAAGATGGCGAACACCTGGGTCGACCAGGAGGCCTCCTGGGTGGCCAGGTTCCAGTTGGCCCAGCCGAGGTTGCCCAGCCGCTGGAGATCCGCCAGCCGCTGTTCCTGCCGGTCGGAGGAGCCGTGCCGGATCCAGCTGACGACCAGCGCTTCCTCCAGCCGCGCCACCCGCGCCGAGTACGTGGACAGCGCCGCGATGTCCGCCACGACCTCCTCGTGCGCGAACGGTTCACTCTCGTACGGCTCCCCGGTGGTCAGGGTGTGCAGACAGCCCTGCCACAGCGGCTCCTGAGCCAGGGCGGGCCGGAACTCCAGCAGCCGCCGCCCGGCCAGCTCCTCACCGGGGCGGCCCAGCAGGTCACCCGCCCGCGCGGTCGCCGCCTCCACCCGGAAGTCCTCGGTCTCGCCCGACGCGGCCCGCAGCGGGCTGAGCAGCATCGCCGCGATCGGCAGTGCGTCGAACAGCGCCTGCACCGCGTCCGTGGCGGCGTCCTCGGTCCGCTCGGGCGGTGCGTCGAAGGCCCGGAGCCGGCCCGCGCACAGCCCTGCGACGCCCCGCAGATGTGCGCGGTCGCGGGGCGTGAACGACCCGGCGCGGCCGCGCAGCACGCCGATGCAGACCCCGCTCGGGCCCGAGGCGAGCACGGGCAGCCAGGCGCGCGACCGCCACCGCTCGGGCGGGTCCCCGATCAGCAGGTCCCGCCGCTCGTCCGAGGCGAGGTCCTCCAGCCAGCACGGTTCGCCCGTCCGCAGCGCGTCCAGCGCCGCGATCCCGCTCAGCGGCGGCACCTGGCTCCACTGGGCGGCCAGCCGATCGTCGATGCCGGCGTGCCCGATCAGTTCGAGTCCGCCGTCCGGCCTGTGGGCGTAGATCATGACCGCGTCGGCCGCCATGTCGGGCGCGAGATGCTCCAGCAGGCATCCGGCGAGGTCGTGCGGCGTCACCACCCTGACGAGCGTCTGCCCGAGGCGGGCCAGGGCGGCGGAGACGTCGTCCGGCGCGGCCGTCTCCACCAGGGTGTCGAAGCCGGAGCCGGGGGTGCCGGGGCCGAGGATGCCGTCGCCGTCGCGCCCGGTCGCCTCGCCCGGGCCGGGAGCCGTGGGCGCCAGAGAGCCGAGCGTGATCCAGCACTCCTCCAGCAGGGTGTGGCGCGCCGCCTTGGCCCGCTGGAGCAGCCGCTCGTCCGCGGCGTCCGCGGAGCACCCGGTCAGCGCCATCACGGCGCCCTTGGCCCGCTCCACGACAGCCGACGTCGCCGCCTGGTCGCGCAGCCGGTCCAGCTCGGCGCGCTGCCGGGCGACGATCTTGGCCAGTTCGACCAGGTCCGGTGCGCCACCGGGCTCCGCCGGTGTCACGGGCTCGCTCGTCACGGGTTGAGCATCGCACACCCGGGCCGTTCGGAAGACGGGCTTGTACGCACGGGCCGCTCCCGCTTCCCGCCGGCCACACCCGTCCCTTCAGCCCCCAGGGCCGTCAATGGCCGTCGCGCTGGTACAGCCACAGACGCAGCAGCCGGCTGAGCCCCGGCATCACCAGATACGTCAGCACCGGCAGCAGTACCAGCGGGAACACGGCGGCCCGCAGCGGCAGCGGCCAGCCGGTGGTGTGGGGTGTCACCAGCCACTGGATGAGCAGGGTGAAGGGATAGGCGCCGAGGAACGTCGTGAGGACCATCTTCCACCGGGGCGGGGCCTGCACGGTGGTGCCGGGCAGGCTGAACCAGGTCTCCATCCCGGTCGTCGACTGCCGTTCGCTGCTGACCTCGGTCGCGATGTCCTCGATCCGCCGGTGCCAGTGCGCGCGCTCCTCTGACTCCAGCCAGGCGGCGAGCCGGTGCTGGTCGGACCAGCGCAGCACCGCGTGGTAGCGGTGGCCGTCCTCGGGAGTGAGCCAGGAGACGCCCTCGTTGCCCGGGAACTGTCTGGCGCAGCGCGTGATGCCGCGCGTCCACTCCTCGAACTGCCGCTCCCGGCCGGGACGCACCTGCCAGGTCAGAACCGTGGTCACCGGCTCGCCGCGCCGGACTTCGGTGGTGCTCATTCCCTCACGGGTGCCACGCACGGGGCGGGGCATGCCCATCACGGTCACGGCTGGCGGTTGGCCTCCACCAGCGCCCGGGTGACCGCCCGGACGCTGCGCGCGATGTGCTGCAACTGCATGACCTCGGCCGCGTACAGCTTGATCGTGTGCTCGATGACGCCCTCGTGCAGACCGAGTCCCGGCAGGTCGGCGCGGGCGGTCTGGAGGGCGGTGCGGGCCACCCTGAGCTCCTGCTGGACCTGGATCTGGGCATGCCGGGCGAGCAGGACGGGATGGCGGATGAACACGGGGTAGCCGGCGTAGCGCGCGGGCACCAGCTCGCGCAGCCACTTGGCCGCCGAGCGCTCCCAGTCGTAGCTCCCGGGGGTCTTGACCTGGCAGGGCCAGTCCGGGCTGATGCGCGTGGACGTCAGGGGCATGATCATCGCTTCCGGGTGTGCGGCGTCGTGAGGGTGGACGACGGGTCGGGGCGGCCCCGGCCTAGGGGATGACCGGGGCCGCCACGGACACCCGGGACGCCGAAGCGGGTAGGAGCCGGCCCCTCGGGTGCGGAACGGATCCGGAACGGCCGGGTCGCGATCCGTGAGCAGTATTTATATATGCCATCCGGTTTTCAAGCCGCATGAAAACATTCATGCGCGCTTTGTTGTGGATGGTCCCCTCGTGCGGTCCTGTGTGCCTGACGCCGTCTGACGCGTGCCGTTCAGTCGGGGAGCCAGACGCGGAGTCAGTCGCGAAGTCAGTCGCGGAGGAAGAAATGGTGCTGGTCGGCGACCTGTTCGTACTCCTCCAGCCGGGCCTGCGTCCGTTCCGGGTCCGCGTCCGTCATGGCCTGGAGCAGCGCCGAGCACATCACGCCCGGGGCGGCGTAGGAGTCGAAGACCAGGCGAGATCCGGTCCCGATGGCGAAGGCGACGTCGGCCTCGTCCGCGAGCGGCCCGAGCGCCAGGTCGGTGATCAGGGCGACCTTGAGCCCGGCGCCCCGCGCCACCCGGACGGCCGTCAGGGTCTCCTGGGCGTGCCGGGGCATGGAGAACGCCAGCACCCAGGTGCCGCCGGCTTCGCGCGACTGGAGCAGCGCGTCGTAGGCGACGCTGCCACCCCGTGTCACGAGCCGGACGTCCGGGTGGATCCGGCGGGCGGCGTAGGCGAAGTACTCGGCCAGCGAGACGGAGATGCGCAGGCCGAGGACCGTCAGCGGGGTAGAGGACGACAGCTTGCGGCCGATGTCGATCACCAGGCTCGGGTCGGCGAAGTCCCGCCGCAGGTTCTCCAGGTTCTCGATCTCGGCGTCGACCGCCGCCTGTAGCTCGTTGCCCTGGTTCTCCTCGGCCGGGCCGCCGCCCGCGAGGGTGCCGAGCGCGATCGACTGGAGCTTCTCCCGCAGCGCCGGGTAACCGCTGAAGCCGACCGCCGAGGCGAACCGCGTCACCGAGGGCTGGCTCACGCCGACACGGTCGGCGAGATCCGTGATGGACAGGAACGCCGCCTCGGTGATGTTCTCGATCAGGTACTGGGCGATGCGCCGCTGGCCGGGGGACAGCCGGGGCCGGTCGAAGAGCGCTCTGAGCTGGGCGGACGGGGAGACCTCCGCTTCGGGGTCGGCCTTCCCCGAGGTGATCGCGGATGCCTGTGCGCGTGCCTGCTGCGGCGATGGCACCGGTTCGCCTCCTTCGTCTCCCAGGGACGTTCAACATAGCTCACGCACCGTGGTGACCAGGGCTTCTTCGCACAGCACATGAGGTGCCCGGCAGGTGGATACCCGGACGCCGGGCGGGAACCCGCCGCGGCAGAAGATCCCGACACGACGGACGAGGAGCCATCGTCATGACCGTCCCCGAGGAGAACCGGCCGAAGACGCAGACCACGGACGAGGTCCTGGAACACCAGGACGAGAACCGGCCTCGGCCGCCGGGCGCCACCGGCCGCACGATGCGCGAGGCCCTGGAGGAGGCCGAGGTGCGGCCCGACGACTACGACGAGCATTGACACGCTCCAGCCACCGCAACCGACCCGACGACGCTTCCGGCAGGTGAGACCGCATGGGCGCACTGAGTGCGCTGGAGGAGACACTGGAAAACCGATGGGAGGCCCTGTGGGCACGGGTCCTCGACAAGGAGCCGGTCGAGGTCCTCGACGCGCTTCGGCACGAGTGCGACGACAACGCCGTGGTGTGCCGGGCGGGCCGTGTCATGGTCCCCAACGCCTACGACGTGGAACTCGCCGACGAGGTGCACGACCAGCTGACGCGCCACGGCACCAGCGTGGGCCAGGCCCTCACCGACAGCCTGTCCCGCCACGCGGAACGCAGGGGCTACGAGTTCGCGGGCCCGCTCGCGGTCCACGTCGCGAGGTGCCCGGAGGTACCCAATGGCCGTTACCGCGTGGCCAGCCGCGTCATGCAGCACGTGAGCACGGACGGGTTCTTCCACGCGACCCATTGACCCGCACAGACACACTGGGCCGGCGCTTCGACGGCGATGGATCGTGATCGGGTGCCCGGCGTCGTCGACGGGGCGGCTGGAGATCCTGCGACAGCGGCGGCGGGACGGCGGGAGTGGTCCGGAGGTCCCTCATGGACCCACTGTGCATCCGCTCCCGCCGCCCGGGGCGTCACCGCTTCACGAGTCGGACCGACAGACCCTCAGCCGTGTGAACGGGCACGGCCCGCAGCGTCGTCGAGTCCAGCTCGACACGGTCGAACCGGCCGCGCAAGGACGGGGCCGACAGGACCGGGACGGTGGTCCCCGCGACCGGCGGCCGCTCGGCGTCGAGCCGCAGCGACAGCACGCTGCCCCGGCCCAGCAGCACGCGCCGGCTCACCGTGAGCGCCGGGCCGTGGTTCCTGCGCAGCAGCAACTCCAGCGTCGACTCGCCCTCCTGGACGTACGAGCCGCGCACCCGCAGGACCTCGTCCGCCCGCAGCGTGCCGCCCGTGACCCGGACGTCGCCCTGCCCCAGGGCGCCCGGTGACGCGGCGACCAGCGTGCCGTCCTCGACGACGGTCCCGCCGTGGTACCGGTTGTGGCCGGTCAGCCTGAGCGTGCCCGTGCCGCGCTTGGTCAGACCGCCGTCGCCCTCGATGTCGTTGCGCCAGCTGTCCGCCGCGTGGAAGCCACCGGCTGCCGCGTCCAGCGTCACCGTGACGTCGGTGTCGAACGCGCCGTATCCGTCCGCCGCCGCGAACAGGTTGAGCCGGCCCCACTGCTCGAAGCCGTCCAGCAGGACGTACCCGGAGGGCAGCGCGGTCGTGCGCAGCACCTCGCGGCGCTGGGCCGCGCTCAGGTACGGCAGCCGTGTCTCCAGCAGGACCTCCGCGCCCTTCGGCACGGTGAGCGGCTCCTTGCGTCCACGGCGGGGCAGGACGTACGTCGATCGGGCCCGGACCGCCCGGGCGTTGGCCTCGCGGTCGGCGTAGGCGTCGTCGGCGTCCGAGTGGGCGTAGGCGTACAGCGTGTCCGGTGTCGTGCCGGTCTTCTCGGTGAAGTAGGCGAGGGCCTGGGCGCGTGCCGCCGCCTTGAGTTCCGCGTTGGCCGGGTCGGCCAGCGTCGCCGCGGTCAGGGCGGTCGCCATGATCCGGCCGCCGATGACGTCGACGGTGGAGTGCATGCCCGACATGATCCGGGTGTGGCTCAGCTCGAACGCCCGCGTCACCAGTTCCTGGAAACGCTCGGGCACCGCGTACGCGTAGGCCAGACCGGCCAGATGGAAGGCGTTGGTGTGGCCGCTCGGGAACCCGCCGTCCTCCTGAGGGGTCTCGGAGCGCTGGCGCAGCAGTTGCGGGGCCACGATTACGTCCGAGTCGTACACCGGGTAGCCGAGGGCGTCCTTCGTCCCGGTGTCGACGACCTCGCTGTCCTCGTTCATCCGCCACGGACGCGGGTACTGGAAGGTGAACTTGGCCGGGTTGCCCGAGGCGAACGGCCCGCGCACGGTGTCGACCAGCTTGGCCACCGTGCCGAGGTCCGAGTCGTAGGAGCCCGCGCCGAGCGCGGATCCGGCCGGGGCGTCGGCGGGCACGGCGTCGTTGATCTTGCCTGCGGGCGTGCCGTCCGGGGCGCTGGTGATCGACGTGACCGCCTTGGCGCCCGACCTGTACAGGCCGGCGAGCGGGCCCAGGCCGCCGATCATGGCGTAGCTCTGGTGCTGGCGGTCGTAGAGGAAGGCCTCCTTCGCCTGCGCCTCGGTGCGCGACGTGGTGATCCGGGCGCAGTAGCGCATGTTGGCGCGCAGCACCTCGCGGTCCAGGACCCGGCCGGTGTCCCAGGCGTCGCCGGTCTTCCACACCTGGGACATGCCGCCCAGGATCCGGACGACCGCGTTGGTCTCGGGGGTCTGGTTCGTCAGGACGTTCGACTTGTAGTCGTCGACGAACGCGGCGGGGCCCGTGGCGGCCTTCGCGTCGGCGGCGGCGAGCCACGTGGCGAAGGCCGGCGCGGCCAGCACGCCGGCCGAGGCGCCGAGGGAGGTCTTGAGGAAACCGCGCCGGTCGACGGATGCGGTGGTGGACTGCCCGGCTGGTGACGGCATGCTGTGCCTCTCTTGAGTTCTGCGACGGGGGTCTGCGACAGAAGTTCTGCGGCGCGGTCTTCGGCCGTGCGGCCGGGGGACGAGCGAAGATCTACGGCCGTGTTGTGACCCTTCGGAGAGGGGTCGGCCACGAGCCGGTGTCCGGAGCGTGAACGGCGACCGCCCGGCTCACAGCAGCGAACGGGCCAGCGCCACCGCGCCCTCGACCGGCGGCACGCGCAGCGGCTGCGGCCGGGCCGCGGGCAGGGACCCGGCGAGCGCGGAGGTGAACGCCTCGTACAGGGCGGGCTGGGCGAGGACCGTGCCGCCCGCCACCACCACGTCGTCCACCACGACCCCGCGCCCGGCGAGCCGCACGACGAGTGCGGCGAGTGCCCTGCCGCCCTCGGCGATCACGGCCCGGGCGAGCGGTGAGCCCGCGTCGGCGGCGGCGAACACCGCGGGGGAATGCCGGCCCCACTCGGCGGAGACGTCCGTGGCGGCCTCCAGCGCGGCGCCGAGCGCGGGCACCTCGGTCACGCCGAATGCGGCGACCAGCCCCTCGGCCAGCGCGTCGGGCTCCTCGCCGCGGTCGTGCGCCGCCCAGACGGCCCGCGCGGCCTCGCGGACGAGCCCGGCCGCGCCGCCCTCGTCGCCGAGCACCGCGCCCCAGCCGCCGACCTGGACCGGACCGCCGTCGGGCAGCCGGCCCACCGCGACCGAACCGGTACCGGCGACCAGTCCGACGCCCTTGTCCAGTCCCGCTGCGGGGACCAGCAGCTCGGCATCGCCCACGACCAGCGCGGGCACCGCGAGCCGCTCCTGAAGCGCGGTCCGGATGGCTTCGCACTGGCGTGGTGTCTCGCACGCGTGGCCGCCCACGGCGACGGCGGACGGGCGCCCGTCCGCCGGCAGGGCGTCGCGGACCAGCGCGGCCAGCCGGTCGGCCGCGGCCCCGGGCTCGTGCGGCCGCCAGCCCGCACTGCTGCGGACACGGTCGACGACGCGTCCGCCGCCCCCGAGGGCGCGCAGATGCGTCTTCGTTCCGCCCACGTCGATACCGACCACGTAAGGCGTGGAGTCCTGCACGGGTCCTCTTTCGTCGGTGCGCGGTCACGGCGAACGGCAGGCGAACCGTGCGTGACCACGCCAGTTGAAGAGGTGAGGAAGCCCCGGGACGGGCTTCTGCGGGTCACGGCAGGCGAGTACCGTGAAGTTCGTTAGGAAGTTAACTAACGAAGTAGGGTGCGTCAAGAGGCACGGAATTCCCGATGCCGCGCGATCCTTGCCGCCGCCCTGCCCGGCCGCAGCACGACCTGGGGAGACCATGCACCTGAGTGAGAGTGCCCGTGTGGTGTTCGACGTACTGGCCGGGACGGGCACGGCCACCCGCCCCCAGCTGGCAGCCGGTGCGGGCCTTTCCAAGCCGACCGTCTCCTCCGCCGTGGCCGAGCTCGAAGCCGTCGGGCTCGCCGCCCACTCCGGCAGGGCCTCCGGCGGCACCGGCCGCAGCGCCGCGATCTACCGTCTCGGCCCGGCCGCCGGCGCCGTGCTCGCGGTCGACCTGGGACCGGCCGTGACCCGGGTGCGCGGCTGCGCCCTGGACGGCACCCTGCTCGCCGAGGGCACCGGCTCCCGCCCGGACGCGGCCGACACCGTCCGCAAGGTCCTCGACGCGCTGCCCGCCGGGGCCCCGCTGCGGGCCGTCGTCGTCGCCGTCGGTGATGTCACCACACGGGACCGGGAGGGCGCCGGGGAGCGCCCCGCGACCGCCAAGGCCGGGCCCGTCTTCGACGCCATGGCCGTCGCGCTGCCCGAGGGCGTCCCCGTCCACCTGGAGAACAACGTCAACTGCGCCGCCCTCGCCGAACTGCACGAGGGCGCCGCCGTCGGCCGCGACACCTTCGGCTACCTGCGCATCGGCGTCGGCATCGGTCTCGCCGTCGTCATCGGCGGCCGGGTGCTGCGCGGCGCGAACGGCGCCGCCGGTGAGGTGGCCCGGCTGCCCTATCCCTGGGACGACGACCGCGCCCCGCGCCACGAGGGCCTGGAGCAGCGCATGGGCTCGCGCACCCTGCTGCGCCGGGCGGCCGAGGCCTGGCAGGACACCGACGGACCCCGCCCGCGCACCGCCGAGCGGCTCCTCGCCCTAGCCGGGCAGGGGCATGCCACGGCCGGTGCCGTGGTCGCCTCGCACGCCGCCGACGTGGGCCGGCTCGCCGCCGCCGTCGCCGCCGTACTGGACCCCGGACTGATCGTGCTGGGCGGCGGCACCGGCGCGGACCCGCAGCTCCTGCCCGGTGTGCGGGCCGAGCTCGCCCGGCTGGCCTGGCCGACCGAGGTGGTCAGCAGCGTGGTGGGTGACACCGGCACCGTTGCGGGCGCCAGCAGGCTGGCCGTGGCCCATGGAATTCAAACCGTGACCGGAGCTGTACGGGCGAAGCATTGACGGCTGCGCCATCGGTCTGCCAATGTCCGGACAAGCGCTTTCTGAGCCGGTCGGGACACTGGCTCCGGGTGAGCCTCCCGCCCGTACGCGAAGTACGGCAGCCGCACGAGGGCGTGCTCGTGCGACGTCGGCCGTCATGGCCGGGGACCCCACCCGTCAAGGCGACGCGGCCGGGCGAGGCCGTGCCCCCGGAAAGCGAAATCCTCTGCAAAATGCACCCGTGCCGCCTCGGCTGGCGCCGTGCTTCTTCCGCTACGACGAAAAGGGACTGAAGATGACCAGTGTGGGTGTGCGGCGCTCCCGCCGACTCGGCCGCGGCGGCATACGCCGCGTTGTTCCCCTCGCTGCCGTGGCCACGGCAGGTGCCCTTCTGCTCTCCGCCTGCGGGTCGGGGTCCGACTCGGGCGGGAACGCCAAGTCGCTGACGTTCTGGATCTCCACGGTTCCGGGGCAGGACGCGGGCTGGAAGAAGATGGTGGCGCAGTACAAGAAGGAAGCCGGCGTCACCGTCAACATCGTCAACATCCCCTACGACGGGTACCCGACGAAGCTGCACAACGCCGCGCAGGCGAACTCCCTGCCCGATCTGGCGGCCGTGCCGGCGCTGGACCCGATCTGGGCGAACAAGCTGATCGACCTCAGCTCCATCGCCAACAACAAGAGCAACAAGATCAACGCCAACTTCGTCGCCAAGGACTCGTCCGGGAAGGTGCTGTCCATCCCCTCGGACATCACCGCGTCCGGCCTGTTCATCAACAAGTCGCTGTTCAAGAAGGCCGGCGTCTCCTTCCCGACCTCGCCCCGGAAGACCTGGACCTGGACCGACTTCATCAAGGCGGCGGACAAGGTCCGGGAGAAGACCGGCGCCAAGTACTCCCTGACGTTCGACCAGTCGCCGTCCCGGCTCCGCGCCATGGTGTACGAGCTCGGCGGGAAGTACGTCCACGCGGACTCCTCCGGCAAGTTCTCGGTGGACGCCGCGACCAGGAAGGCCGTGAAGCGCTTCGTCGGGATGAACGACGACAAGACCATGCCGAAGTCGGTGTGGACCAGTGGCGCCGACCCGTCGGCCATGTTCCAGAGCGGTGACGTGGTCGCCTACTGGTCCGGCGTGTGGCAGGTTCCCGCCTTCGCGGAGAGCATCAAGAAGTTCGACTGGGCGAGCGTCCCGACTCCCGCCGAGCCGGTGCAGGCCAGCGACGTCAACAGCGGCGGCATGATGGTCGGGTTCAACAACAACGACGCCGCGGCCACCGCCGCTAAGAAGTTCATGTCCTGGCTGTACGAGCCGGCCCACTACCAGGCGCTGTGTGAGGCGTCCGGGTTCCTGCCGGTCGAGAGCGGTCTGAACCCGAAGTACCCCTTCAAGTCCGAGGCGGCGCAGGCGGCGTTCAAGCTGTACAACGAGTCGATCCCGCTCTACGCCCCCATCTCCGGCTACTTCAACACCGCGCAGACGCAGTGGGTGCTGAAGGGCAAGAGCCTTCCCGAGGACCCGACCAAGACGGAGCTCGGCAAGGCGATCAACGGCCAGCAGTCGGTCGACAAGGCGCTGGACAACATCGTGGACGTCTACAACCAGCAGGTCGGCGGCTGAGCGCAGGCCGGCAGGCCCGGGCGGCGGGGTCGAGACACCGCCGCCCGGCCGCGGACCCCCGCGTGATGCCGGGCTCTGGCCTGAGCCCACAGGACCCCATTTCCACCAGCACGGAGTCAGGAAGATGACCAAACGCGCCCCGGACGTGTCCGCGAGCCCGCCCAGGAGACGCAGTAAGTACACCCTTGCGCCGCTCGTCCTCATCGCGGCCAATGTCGTGCTCTTCGCGCTGTTCTTCGTCTGGCCTGCGGTGATCGGGCTCGTCTACTCCTTCACGAACTACACGGGCGTAGGGGTGTTCCAGTTCGTCGGACTGGACAACTACCAGAACCTGTTCGGGGACTCCACCTTCTACGACGCGCTGAGCCGGACGCTGCTGTACACCGTGCTCTTCGTTCCGCTGAACTTCGTGTTCTCGCTGCTCATCGCCAACGTGGTGGTGAGCAGGCACGCCAAGGGAGCGTCGGTCGCCCGCGTCATCTTCTTCATCCCGTGGCTGCTGTCGCCCATCGTCGTGGGTGTTCTGTGGCGGTGGCTGTTCGGTGAGAACTTCGGACTGGTCAACTACATCATCCACGAACTCGGCGGGCACGCCGTTCCGTGGCAGTCGAACGCGGACCTGTCGCTGCTGGTGGTGGTGATGGCGGCGTCCTGGGCCTGGACGGGCTTCTCGATGCTGCTGTTCATCGCGGCGATCAAGAACGTACCGGTGTCTTACTACGAGGCCGCCTCGCTCGACGGCGCCGGCCCCTGGCGCCAGTTCTTCAACATCACGTTGCCGAGCATCGCGCCCACCTCGTTCATCGTCATCCTGCTCAACACGATCAACGCGATGAAGGAATACCCGGTGTTCGTCGCCCTCAACAACGGCGGACCCGGAACGTCGAACAACCTGATGGTCCAGTACATCTATGAGACCGGCTTCAAACGGGGCCAGATCGGCTACGCGAGCGCCGCGTCGTTCGTGCTCATGCTCATCCTGATGGCCGTCGCGATCATCCAGCTGATCGTCAACCGGCGGGTGGAGAACCGATGACAACCACAGACATGCCACGGCCGGTCGACGCCGATCGCGGACGGGCCGTCTCCAAGAAGCGGCCCCGCGGCGCGGCCACCGGCGGGCTCCGGCGGGCGGTGCCCGCGACGACACTGCTGTGGCTCCTGGCCTGCCTCTACGGGCTGCCGGTGCTGTGGTTCATCCTCAGCTCCCTCAAGCCGGCCAGCGACCTGTTCTCCTATCCCCTGACGCTGGTTCCGCACAACCCCACCCTGTCGGGTTTCAGGGCAGCGTGGGACAGCGCCAACTTCTCCCAGTACTTCATCAACACGACCATCGTGTGCGTGATCACGACGATCCTCACGGTGGGCGTCAGCTGCTGCACCGGGTACGCACTGGCCAAGTACGACAACAGGTGGCTCAAGGCCTTCTTCCTCTGCATCCTGGCCACCACGATGCTGCCGGGCGAGGTCATGCTCGCCCCGGAGTTCCTGGTGGTCCGCGACCTCGGCCTCTACAACTCGTTCGCCGGCATCATCCTTCCGGCCGTGCTCACCGCGACCGGATGCTTCATGTTCCGCCAGTTCTTCCTGACGGTTCCCGACGAACTCGTGGAAGCCGCCCGCATCGACGGCGCCCGCGAACTGTCGATCTTCGTGCGGATCATGGTGCCGCTGTCCCGGCCCATCATGCTGACCCTCGCCATCCTGTCCTTCCAGTGGCGGTGGAACGACTACATCTGGCCGCTTCTGATGCTCAACGACCCCAACAAGTTCACCGTGCAGATCGGCATCCAGAGCATCGTCGGTGCGCAGAACATCAACTGGTCGGTACTGCTCGGCGCATCGGTCATCTCCATGATCCCTCTGATCGCGATCTTCCTGGTCTTCCAGCGCTACGTCATGGGCGCCGACATCAATGCCGGACTGAAGGACTGAGCTTGCCCACCACGCTCGATCACGAGTTCGTCCGGTCGGTGGCCCGCGCCGCCGACCGGTCGGCCGCCGCGCTGGCGGCCGGCCCCGACGAGGAACCAGCCGGTGTGGCGCATCGTGGTCTGGCGCGGCGGGTGAAGACCCTGGTCGCGGCATACCGTTTCCCGGACTCGGCACTGCACGGCAGCCGGCAGGCCGTCGCCGCCGCGATGACGCACCTGCGGGCCCTGCGGGCCGTGCAGACGCCCTCCGGTCTCTTCGCGGGCGGCGACAACGTCCAGTCACCGCCCGACTCCGCGTTCACCGTCAACGACGTGTGCGACGCGTACGTCCTCGCCGCCGACGCGGGACCGGAACTGGGCGAGGTGACGGCCGCGCTCGCCGAGATCGCCGGCGCCGCCACCGCGAGTCTCCTGACCGGTGGTGTGCACACCCCGAACCACCGCTGGGAGCTGAGCGCGGCGCTCGCCCGTCTGCACCGGTCGTTCCCCGACGACCGGCTGCTCGACCGCGTCGAGGAGTGGCTCGCCGAGGGCGTCGACATCGACGCGGAGGGCCTGTACTCGGAACGCAGTGCCGTCTACGCGTCCCTCGTGACCAACCCGTCGCTGCTGTTGCTGGCCGAGGTGCTCGGGCGTACCGACCTGCTGGACGCCGTCGAGCGCAACCTCGCCACGACCCTGGACCTGATCAGGCCGGACGGCACGGTGGAGACCGTCCACTCGCGCCGCCAGGACCAGAGGCTTTCGTTCCCGCTGTGGCCCTACCTGCCGCACTACCGGCTGCTCGCGATCCGCACCGGCCGGGGCGACTTCGCCCGCGCGGCCCGCCTGGCGGCCGCCGACGGCATCGACGACCCCGACCTGCTCGCCCAGACCCTCCTCACCCCGGATCTGTGCCGCGCCCTGCCGGCCCCGGACGCGGAGAAGCTCCCGCGCGACCGGTACCTCCCCACCGCACGCCTCGCCGCACACGCCTCGGCCACCGCGCACACCGTGGTCTACGGCGGCTCCGACGTGCCCGAGCACCGGCGCATCCGCTCGGGCCTCGCCTGCAACCCCACCTTCCTGCGCCTGTTCGCCGGTGCCGCCGTCCTCGACGCGGTCCGCCTCTCGCGAGGGTTCTTCGACCTGGGCCCGTTCCGCGCCGCCGACATGGAACAGCTCGCCGACAACCGGTACCGGCTCACCGAAGCCCTCACAACCGCCTACTACCAGCCGCTCCCGAAGGACCGCAGGCGCGACGACGGCGCCTACCGTCTGGTGGACGAGGGCCGCTTCTCCGCGGCGATGGCTTTCCCCGACCGCCCTCAGGACGAGGTCTCCCACACGACCCGAGTCGAGGTCGACCTGAGGGAGGACGGGGCCGACCTGCGGATCGACATCAGCGGCCCACCGGTGCCCTGGGCCCTCGAACTGACCTTCCGGCCGGGCGGCGTGACCGAGGGCGCGGTACCGATCGGCGACGGACGCTGGTGCCTGACGACCGGGCCGATGACCTACCGGGTCGGCGACGACGAGATCCGGGTCGAGGTCGGCGTCGAGGCGGGCGAACCGCTCGCAGGGCCCGACCGGAGCGACGTACTGCGGTACGACCCGGGGCAGGACTACACCGTGGTGGGCGGCACCGACGCGACGACCGGGAACCGTGTCTACCTCGGTGGACTGGGGCCGCAGACCCTGACCGCCGCCCTGCGCGCCCGCCGGCCCGCACCTACCGTGTGACCCCGACGAACCACGCCATGGCCACTCCAGGCATGAAGGGTTGATCCCGTGCATCTCCCGCACCAGCTCGGCTCGCTGCACAACCTCCCGGACACTCCGGAGGCGTACGACGCCGTCCTCGCCGACGTCACCGAGCAGGCTCTCGCGCGCCTCACGCCCGAGGGCAACCTCGAACACCCCGACTGCGTCGACGACATCGGCGACACCTCCCTCGGTATCACGTCTCTGCTGGCGCTGGCCTGGCAGCGCACCAAGGACCCCCGCCTGCCGGACGCGGTGCGCCGCAGCCTCGCCTTCCACCTGAGCGAGCGCGTCTACACCGAGGACAACCCCGGCTACCCCAACCTGAAGACGCGCGACTCCGGCCTGCCGTACGCCCGTTACACCCTGGAGGCCGGCGCGCACCCCATCGGAGACTGGCCGAGCACGGTGTGGGCCCTGCTCCAGGCGGTGAACGTGCTGGACGCGGCGGACGGCCTCGTCGACGACGGACAGCGCGCCCGGCTCGTCGAGGTGGCGCACGGCTACTGGCGCTGGCTGACGGAGGCGACGTTCTTCAACCCGCAGGAGGCCGGCAACCAGGCGATCGGCTGCGTCGTCGGCGGCCTGATGCTGGCCCGGCACCTGCCCTCGCCGGACGGCGAGTCGGTGCGGCGGCGCGCCATGCGGCTGTACGAGGACGAGATCCGCGCCCACCGCGTCCGCGACCGCGGCGCCCTCCTGCCGCCCGAGCACGGCGGCGCCTACGACAACAACTACGGCCCGATCTCCCTGTCCTTCCTCGCCCAGGCCCACCGGGTCAGCGGCGAGGAGGTCTTCGCCGAGGACGGCGACGCGCTCGCCCGCTACATCGACACCCGCCTGACGAACGGCGGCTTCGACAACGGCGGCCCGCGCTACAGCGAGCAGCACTCCGCCTTCGAGTCGGTGCTGGGCCTGCGCTACTTCAGCGCCCGCATCGGCTCCGACCTGGGCCGCTACCGGGGCGACAGCCGCTGGGCCCGGCACGCGAGCAAGGCGGACGGCGGCGTCGACGGCCACTTCGCGTGGATGCTGGTCTGGCAGATCCAGGACACCACGCGCTGGCACCGCGCCCCGTCCACGGCTCCGGCCCGGCACCAACTGCGCTCCGGCTCGGTGTCGGTGGCCTTCGACGACCGGATGACGCCCGCGCTGGTCGAGGCCGCCGGCACCTACTACCTGCCGGCCGCCGTCAACCGCCAGCACGGCTTCGGCCCGGTGACGGACGGCTTCCTGCTGACCCGCCCGATGGGCGAGGTCCGCGTCCGGGACGTGACCGCCGACGGACTGACGGCGAAGCTGGTCACCAAGCCGGTCGTCGGCCGCGACCACGTCCTGCGCCACGTCCGGTCCCTGTACGTCACCGACGGCACGAGCCTGTGGACGACGGTCGCCGTGGAACGGCTCCCGGGCACGCCGTACCTGCTCGCCGGCCTGCCGTACGCCGCCGACGACGGCGACCGGGTACGCCGTGTCTCGGAGCCCCGGGTGTCGTCGGCGGGCGCCCTGCGGCTGACCCACCCGGGCCCGGACGACCCGCACCACTTCGACGCCCGCACGGACACCACCCAGGAGCAGGCCGCCTTCGCCCTGGCCGCCGACCCACGCGGCTACGGCAACCCCGACGAGGGCTGGCGCCACCTGGTCGCCTCGACCGCCCTGGAGGCCGGACCCGCCCCAGGCGCACCCGAGGACCTGCACGTCTTCGCCGTGCGCTACGGCCCGGACGACAGCGCGTTCACGCCCGTGTTCGAGCGCGAGGGAACGGGCCTGAAGGTCCGCACCGAGGGGTTCACGGCCGTGATCGGCGACGCGGCGGGCGGCGCCGACGCGGAGCCGGAGCTCACGCTCGGGCGCTGAGCCGCCGGCCGTTCACGCCTGCGCGTCCACACGGGGCAGCGCGGACTCCGGCACGACGAGGTCGGCCCGGTCCCGCGTCGCGGCTACCAGTTCGGCGTTGCGCTGGTCGGACCGCATCACCCACGCCACGGCCTCCTCGTGCCCCTTGCCGAACTCCTCGTGCCGGGCGACCAGTCGCCGGAGCCGCTCCGGTTCGGGGAGTTCGCAGAACCACACCTCGTCGAGCCGGGGGCGGACCCGGGCCCAGGCGCCGGTGTCCAGCAGGAGGTAGTTGCCCTCGGTCACGACGAGCCGGGCCGCCGGCGGCACCGGGATCGCCCCCGCGATCGGCTGCTCCAGGACACGCTCGAAGCCGGGCGCGTACACGACGTCGTCCGTCTCCTCCCGCAGCCGCCGCAGCAGCGCCGCGTACCCGGCCGCGTCGAACGTGTCGGGCGCGCCCTTGCGGTCCCGGCGGCCGAGCCGCTCCAGTTCGGCGTCGGCGAGATGGAAGCCGTCCATGGGGACGTGCGCCACCCACGGGTCACCGGATCCGTTCAGTTCCCGCACCAGCCGCTCGGCGAGCGTCGACTTGCCCGCGCCGGGGCTGCCGGCGATACCGAGGAGCGCGCGCCGGCCGCCCTGGGGCAGGGCCCGGGCGCGGTGGACGAGGTCGTCGAAGGTGAGCGGCACACGCAGAGTCTTTCACCCTCCCGGAGTGTGGCGTGCGCCACTCACTGGACATCGCCGGCCGGGGAACCGGACCTGTATGACGCAGCTCGGTCTCCCCGAAGACATCCACGCCTGCCTCTTCGACCTCGACGGCGTCGTCACCAAGACGGCCGTCGTGCACGCGGCCGCCTGGAAGGAGATGTTCGACGTCTTCCTGCGCGAGCGCGACGGCGCGGACTTCCGGCCGTTCGACGCGGCGTCCGACTACGACGAGTACGTCGACGGCCGGCCGCGCGCCGACGGTGTGCGCACCTTCCTCGCGTCCCGCGGCATCGACCTGCCCGACGGCGATCCCGACGACCCACCCGGCGCGCAGACCGTGCACGGGCTGGGCAACCGCAAGAACGAGCTGGTCCTGGAGAAGATCCGCACCGACGGCGTCGAGGCGTACGAGGGCACCCTGCGCTATCTGGAGGCGGTCCGCGCCCACGGACTGAGCGCCGCCATCGTCTCCTCCAGCGCCAACTGCCGGGACGTGCTGCGCTCGATCGGCGCCGAGCACTTCTTCGACGTACGGATCGACGGCGTGGTCGCCGCCGAGCGCAAGCTGCCCGGCAAACCGCACCCCGACACGTTCCTGGCCGCCGCCGAGGACCTCGGCGTCGAACCGGCCGAGGCAGCCGTCTTCGAGGACGCCCTGGCCGGCATGGACGCCGGCCGCGCGGGCCGTTTCGGGTACGTCGTCGGCGTCGACCGGGTGGGACAGACCGACGCGCTGTACGCGCACGGCGCCGATGTCGTGGTGCAGGACCTCGCCGAGCTGGGGGGCACGGAGTGATCGCACAGCGGGCGTACAACGTCGAACCCTGGACGGTGCGCGAGACGGAGCTCAACCTCGACGTCCTGGCACAGAGCGAGTCCGTGTTCGCCCTGTCCAACGGCCACGTCGGCTGGCGCGGCAACCTCGACGAGGGCGAACCGCACGGCCTGCCCGGCTCCTACCTCAACGGCGTCCACGAACTGCACCCGCTGCCGTACGCCGAGGCCGGGTACGGCTACCCCGAGTCCGGCCAGACGTCCATCAACGTCACCAACGGCAAGGTGCTGCGCCTCCTGGTCGACGACGAGCCGTTCGACCTGCGCTACGGGCGGCTCGTCAGCCACGAGCGGACCCTTGACCTGCGGCGCGGCGTCCTGGAACGGGTCTGCGAGTGGACCTCCCCGGCCGGTTCGACGGTCCGGGTGCGCTCCACGCGGCTGGTGTCCCTGACCCAGCGGGCCATCGCCGCCGTGGCGTACGAGGTGGAGCCCGTCGACAGCCGTACCCGCGTCGTCGTCCAGTCGGAGCTGGTCGCCAACGAGAGCCTGCCCGAGCCGGACGGCGACCCGCGCGCCGCACGGGCACTGAAGTCGCCGCTGGAACCGGAGGAGGACCTCGCCTCGGGCAGCCGGCTGCGCCTGGTCCACCGCACCCGGCGCAGCGGCCTGCGGGTCGCCGTGGCCGCCGACCACCTCGTCACCGGCCCGGAACGGACCACCACCAGCAGCGAGAGCAACGTGGACGTGGCCCGGCTGACCATCACCTCCGTCCTGGAGCCGGGGGAGCGGCTGCGGGTGGAGAAGCTGGTCGCGCACGGCTGGTCCGCCGCCCGGTCCCGGCCCGCGATGAGCGACCAGGTCGAGGCGGCCCTGGCGGCGGCCGCGCACAGCGGCTGGTGGGGGCTCCTGAAGGACCAGCGGGCCTACCTCGACGACTTCTGGGGGCGCGCCGACGTCGAGATCGACGGCGACGAGGAGATCCAGCAGGCCGTCCGCTTCGCCCTCTTCCACGTCCTCCAGGCCGGCGCCCGCGCCGAACAGCGCGCCATCCCCGCCAAGGGGCTCACCGGCTCCGGCTACGACGGCCACGCCTTCTGGGACACCGAGGCGTTCGTCCTGCCCCTGCTGACCTACACCGCGCCGGCCGCGGCCGCCGAGGCCCTGCGCTGGCGCCTCGACACCCTGCCCGCCGCACGGGAGCGCGCGGCCCAGCTCGGCCTGCGCGGCGCCGCGTTCCCCTGGCGCACCATCGAGGGCTCGGAGGGCTCCGCGTACTGGCCGGCCGGCACGGCCGCCTTCCACGTCGGAGCCGACATCGCCGACGCCGTCGTGCGGTACGTGGCCGTCACCGGCGACGAGACCTTCGAACGCGAGGTGGGCGTGGAGCTGCTGGTGGAGACCGCCCGCCTGTGGCGCTCCCTCGGCCACCACGACGACCGGGGCGTCTTCCACATCGACGGCGTCACCGGACCGGACGAGTACAGCGCCATCGCCGACGACAACACGTACACCAACCTCATGGCCCGGGCGAACCTGCTGGCCGCCGCCGACGCCTGCAAACGCCACCCCGACGAGGCGGCCCGGCTCGGCGCCGACGAGGAGGAAAGGGCCGCCTGGCGGGACGCCGCCGAGGCCGTGCACGTCCCCTACAACGAGGAGCTCGGCGTGCACGAACAGCACGCCGGCTTCACCCGCTACCAGCGCTGGGACTTCGCCCGCACCAGCCCGGACCAGTACCCGCTGATGCTGCACTTCCCGTACTTCGACCTGTACCGCAAGCAGGTGATCAAGCAGGCGGACCTGGTTCTCGCCATGTACACCTGCGGCAGCTTCTTCGAGGAGTACTTCGACGAGGAGCAGATCGCCCGCAACTTCGCCTACTACGAGCCGCTGACCGTACGGGACTCCTCCCTGTCGGCCTGCGTCCAGGCCGTCATGGCCGCCCAGGCCGGCCACCTGGACCTGGCCTGCGCCTACACGGCGGAGGCCGCGCTGATGGACCTCGGGGACCTGGAGCACAACACCCGCGACGGACTGCACATCGCCTCGCTGGCCGGCACCTGGATGGTGCTGGTCGCCGGGTTCGGCGGTATGCGGTGCGCCGACGGCGCCCTGCGGTTCGCGCCGCGCCTGCCCGAGAGGTACAGCCGGCTGGCCTTCTCGGTGGGGTTCCTCGGCCGGTGCCTGCGGGTGGAGCTGACCGCCGGTCAGGTCACGTACACCCTGCGGTCCGGCCCGCCCCTGACGATCCGCCATCACGGCAGCGAGGTGACGGTGCGTGAGGACGCCCCCGTCACCCGCTCCGTTCCCCCGCCGCCCCGGCGTCCGGCCCCGAGCCAGCCACCGCACCGCGCCCCGAACACCCCCTGACTCCCCGGAACGCGTCAGGCACTTGGCCGAATACCGCTCTGCGCCGCTCCACCCCGCGGGTTAGCTTGGCCGTGTTTTCCGATCATCGGACTTCCATGTTCGGCCTGCGGGCACTGGAGGTCGTTGCGGCCCTGCGACGCGCAGGGGTAAGGGGTGGACGATGTCCGACGGCGCGAACGCCATTCTCGTTCGTAGGCGAAGACGCGAACGGACGGCTGCGTCGGGCACCAGCCGCAGGCGAGGTGTCGACGGACCGCTCGCCGCGGTGGCCGCCGCCTTCACCGTCGCGCAACTGGTCCTCGTGCGGCCCGTCCTCGGCCTGGGCTGGGACGAGATCGTCTACGTCAGCCAGGTCACCTCCCACACTCCGGCGGCCTTCTTCAGCGCACCGCGCTCCCGGGGCGTCTCCCTGCTCGTGGCGCCGATCGCGTCCTGGTCGTCGTCCACGCCGCTGCTGCGCGTCTACCTCGCCCTGCTGTCCGGCCTCGCCCTCTACCTGGCCCTGCGCGCCTGGCGGGGCCTGTTCCCGACCCGGGTCCTGGCCGTCGGCGGCGCCCTCTTCGCCTCCCTGTGGGTGACCCTCTTCTACGGTCCGCAGGCCATGCCCAACTACTGGGTCGCGATCGGCGCCCTGATCAGCGTGGGCTGCTTCCTGCGGGCCCGGGCGGAACCTTCCGCCCGGGCGGAGCTGTGGGGCGTCGCCGCGGGCGCCGCCCTCATGGCGTGGATGCGGCCCACCGACGCGGTCTGGGTGACCCTGCCGCTGCTCGTCCTCGCCCTGGTGCGCCGCCACTGGCGGCTCCTCCTCGTGCTCGTGGCAGGCCTCGCGGCCGGCGCCGTCGAATGGGTGATCGAGGCCTACGTCGGCCACGGCGGTCTCGGGCAGCGGCTGTCTGACGCTTCCCGCATCCAGGGCGGGCTGGGCTGGCAGATCGCCGTCGACGACCAACTGCGCAGCCTGGGCGGACGGGCCCTGTGCCGGCCGTGCACCGGGGCGATGCCCAACCCCCTGGTCACCGTCTGGTGGTTCACCCTGCCCGTCCTCGCCGGCCTCGGCCTGCTCGTCGCGGCCCGGGCCCGGCGCCTGGAACGGACCCTGGTCCCGCTGGCCTGCGCCGCCACGGCCGCACTGCCGTACCTGTTCATGATCGGCTACGCGGCGCCCCGCTTCCTCCAGCCGGCCTACGCGCTGCTCGCGATCCCGGTCGCCGACGCCCTGTGGCACCTGGCCCGGACCCCGGACCGGACGTGGCGACCGGTGGCCGCCGCCCTGGTCGCGCTCGGCCTGGCCGGGCATCTGGCGGCGCAGATCGCCGTCCTGGAGAGCACCGTCTCCCGCAACACCGAGAGCCGCCGCGACTGGGACCGCACCGCAGGAGCGCTGCACCGCCTCGGCGTCCGCCCGCCCTGCCTGCTCACCGGCCACGAGGCCATCCCGATCGGCTACTACACCGGCTGCTCCTCGGGCGCGACCTCCGGCCACAACGAGAACACCACGGTGGCCGACATCCTGCGCACCGCGGACCGTCTCCCGGTCGCCCACATCACACCGGCCGGCGGCACCCCGCCCCGCTACGCCCGTACCTGGCCCGTCCACCGGATCTCGGACCTGGACATCCGCGTCGCACCACCCCCACAGCGGACCGGCCCCTGACGCCGTACGGCAGTCCTGCCCCAACTCGCGTTTCCCGCGTGCCCCGTTCAGGTAGGAGTCGGTTGACGGTCGCGGACGGGTTGACGGTCACGGACGAGGGGGGAACGCCATGGCGGGGATCGACCACGAGGGCCGGCTGGGGGAGGAGTTCTTCACACCGGGCTCCTCGTCCTTCACCGAGTTCCTGGCGGCCCACCGCCCCGAACTGCTGGGCACCCGCCGGATCCTCCCGGACGGCGTCCGTGCCGAGGGCGCCCCGCACGGCACGACCGTGCTGGCCCTCACCTTCGGCGACGGCGTGCTGATCGCGGGCGACCGGCGGGCGACGATGGGCAATCTCATCGCCCAGCGGGACCTGGAGAAGGTGCAACCCGCCGACGACCACACCGCGGTGGCCTTCGCCGGTTCCGTCGGGCTGGCACTCGACCTGGTGAAGCTCTACCAGGTCGAGCTGACCCACTTCGAGAAGGTAGAGGGCATCCCCATGACCCTCGCCGCGAAGGCGACCCGGCTGGCCACGATGATCCGGGGCAACCTGGGCCAGGCCATGCAGGGTCTCGCCGTCGTCCCGCTGCTCGCCGGCTACGACCCCGCGGCTCCCGAGGGCGGGCGCGGCCGCATCTTCGGCTTCGACGTCGCCGGCGGCCGCTACGAGAAGTTCGGCTTCCACGCCGAAGGCTCCGGCTCGCCGTACGCCCGGGGCGCGTTGAAGAAACTGTTCCGTCCCGGCATGTCCCGGCGCGAGGCCGCCTTGGCCGCGCTCCAGGCGCTGTACGACGCGGCCGACGACGACTCGGCGACCGGCGGCCCGGACCTCACCCGCCGCATCTACCCCATCGTGTCCGTCATCACCGAGAACGGCTACGAGCGGTTGCCGGAGGCGGAGACGGAGGAGCTCAGCCGCGAGATGGTCGAGCAGCGCCGCAGCCGGCCGGACGGACCGAACGCCGCGGTGTGACACCCCGCCTCGGGGCGCCCGGCTCCGGCGGAGTTTTCGGTTCCATGGGCAAGACCTGTCGCCGGCTTTACTGCACACATGTTGCAGGTACCGGAGGATGGCACGAGGCTGTTCCCCGCAGCCGTCCGTCCGACAGAAAGACCTTCCCCCCGATGACGGCCGCCCCTGAGTCCACTCCGCCCCTCCCCGCCCCGGCTGTCGCCCAGCGCGCGGCCCGGCACCGCGTCCGTGCCTCCATGACGCGGCAGGAGTGGACCAGGGTCGGGGGGATGGCCGCGGTCATCGTGGCCCTGCACGTGATCGGCTGGTTCACCCTTGTCGCGATCGTCGCCCCCGAGCACCGCACCATCGGCACACAGACCTTCGGCGTCGGCATCGGCGTCACCGCGTACACGCTCGGCATGCGGCACGCCTTCGACGCCGACCACATCGCCGCCATCGACAACACCACCCGCAAGCTGATGGGCGAGGGGCAGCGGCCGCTGTCGGTCGGCTTCTGGTTCTCCCTCGGCCACTCCAGCGTCGTCTTCGCCCTGTCCTTCCTGCTCACCCTCGGCGTGAAGACCCTGGCCGGGCCGGTCCGCGACGGCGGCTCCTCGCTGCACGACGTCACCGGTCTGATCGGCACGACCGTCTCCGGGACGTTCCTCTACCTCATCGCGGCCGTCAACCTCGTCATTCTCACCGGCATCTGGAAGGTGTTCCGCAGCATGCGCTCGGGCCACTACGACGAGGCCGCCCTGGAGGAGCAACTGAACAACCGCGGCTTCATGAACCGGCTCCTGGGCCGCGTCATGAAGTCGGTCTCCAAGCCCGGGCAGATGTACCCGCTGGGTCTGCTGTTCGGCCTCGGCTTCGACACCGCCACCGAGATCGCCCTGCTCGTGCTGGCCGGCTCCGGCGCCGCGTCCGGCCTGCCCTGGTACGCGATCCTGTGCCTGCCCGTGCTGTTCGCCGCCGGGATGTGCCTCCTCGACACCATCGACGGCTCCTTCATGAACTTCGCCTACGGCTGGGCCTTCTCCAAGCCGGTCCGCAAGGTCTACTACAACCTCACGATCACCGGCCTGTCCGTCGCCGTGGCCCTGCTCATCGGGACCGTCGAACTCCTCGGTCTGCTCGTGGAGCAGCTCGGCCTGCACGGCCCCTTCTGGAACTGGATCTCCGGCCTCGACCTCAACGTCCTGGGGTACGTCGTCGTAGCGCTGTTCGTCGCCACCTGGGTCGTCGCGCTGCTGGTGTGGAGGCTCGGCCGCATCGAGGAGAGGTGGACGGGTGGCCTGGCGGGGCCGGGGCGCGGCGTCGGTCCATGACGGCGACGGACGGGCGACCCGACGGCGTCCGACGAGGTTAGAGCCCGCGTAACGGGAAACGCGGAACGGGCACGAGAGACGAACGAGTCGACGCAGCGCGACAGGGAGGCAGAAGTGATGGGCACGGAACCGATGCGCCCCGAGCCGATGGCGGACGACGCGTACCAGCCCACCGGGAGCAACGAGGAGCAGGAGGACGCCGCGCCTCTGGACCTCCAGGACGCCGTCGACGAACGGACCTACGACGACACCCTCGACGAGGGCTACTCCCCGCCGGAGAAGCCGCTCGGCGTCACCAAGCGCGGCACGACCGCCGCCGAGCAGCACGAGGGCGAGACCCTCGACGACCGGCTCTCCCAGGAGGTCCCCGACGTGTCCGCCGAGCCGGCCGGGGACGGTGTGGGCGACACCCCCGACAGCGACGGCGAGCCGGTCGACCCCGAGGCCGGCACCGTCCGTGCGGGCCGCCTGGTCGCCCCGGACGAGGGCGCCCACCCAGACACGACGAAGGAGACCGTCGCCACGGACATCGGTATCGACGGGGGTGCGGCCGGTGCGGAGGAGGCCGCGGTACACGTGGTGGAGGACGACAGCGTCCTGCCGGAGGACGACGACCGGGCGTGACCCGCGGCCGGGGGGCTACGGCAGCAGCTTCTCCAGCGCGGCCGGGCCCTCCGCCGCCAGCTTGCGCTTGGCCCATTCCAGGTTGCGCGGGGTGAGGTCCTTGCCCGAGGCGAGGACGAGGTCCTCCGGCGACACGTCGGTGCCGGTGCGGGCGTGGAGCAGGCGGTCCGGGGTGGCGCGGTCCTCGGGCGGCCGGGACGCGTGGGGCTGTGAAGTCGACATGTTCTCTGCTCCTAGGGTCCGGATCGCTGGTGCGGCCCCGGTGCTGAAAAACCGGTCCGATATCACCATTCACCGCGAGAGCCCGGCGTGCATCCGGAGAGCTCCGCCCCCGGCAGCGGAACCCCCTCCCACAACCCGACGCAAGCAGGTGGGAAGCCTGCCGGTGAGCCGCCGCCGTCAGGACACGCCCCGCGGGCGGGGCGCCAGCACGAGCATCGTGACGTCGTCCCGCACATCCGGGCAGTGGCGGACGAGGTCGGTCCACACCCGCTCCGCCAGCCCGGCGGGATCCTCGTGGGCAAGGCCCGGCAGCCGCTCGGCCAGGGGATAGAAGACCCCGCCCGCGTCCCTGGCCTCGGTGACACCGTCGGACGCGAGGAACAGCCGGTCGCCGGCCCGCAGCCGCACCGAGACGACCCTCGGCGCACTGGCCTCGGCGAGGCCCAGCCCCAGCGGCATGCCCGGTTCGACGTCCAGCTCCACGGCCCGCCCGTCCCGCAACAGCAACGGCCCGGACTGCCCGCACGCCACGATCCGCACCACACCCGCGTCGGCGGAGAAGTCCAGCAGCACCGCCGTCGCGAACAGCTCGCCGTGCGGCTCGCCCGCGGAGTCCACCGCCAGCCTCCGGTCGAGCCGGGCCGCCACCGCCTCCGGATCCGGCTGGTCCAGCACCGCCTCCCGGAACGCCCCCAGCAGCGACGCGACCGTCGCCACCGCCGACAGCCCGTGCCCCTGCACATCGCCCATGACCGCCCGTACGCCGTGGGGGCCCGCGCGTACGTCGAAGAAGTCGCCCCCGACCAGCGTCCCGCTCTGCGCGGCCCGGTACAGTCCCGCGCACCGCACCGGCCCGACCCGCTCCGGCAGCGGCGGCACCACGGCCCGCTGCGCGGCCTCGGCGACGGCCCGCTCGGTGACCAGCTGCGCGTCACGCCTGCTGCGCACGTACGACAGCAGCACGCTCAGCACCGCGACGAAGCACACGGTCAGGAGATCGGTGCTGCCGGGGTCGTTCAGACGGAAGACCGGAACCGTCAGCACGACCATCGCCAGCGCACCGAGCACCGCCGTCACGACCGGCCCGTGCGCCAGCACGGCCAGCGGCGGGATCGCGCCCAGCAGGAAGCCGATGTCGAGCGGCTCCGGACTGATCAGCTCAGCCGCGCAGACACCCGCCAGCAGTACGGACGGCAGCACCCGCGCCCAGACCGGCGGCGGTGCACCGCGCAGCCAGCCCCGCCGGTCCGGGTGCCGGTCCAGGTTCCGGTCACGGCCCCCGGCCCGGCGCGGCAGCCGGGCGCGCGCACTGCTCACACCACCACGCTGCTACGCCCCACCGGGCGACGCACGCGGACGGTGCGAGCGTCAGCCCGCAGGGGCGTGCGCGCCCGCTAGAACGGCGTGAGCGTCAGCCGCAGCCCCGTCGGCGCCGTGTCCTGGACGTACGAGGCGAAGTCGGCCACGTCGTCGAAGGCGAAGCCGTACGCCTTGCCGTCCCGCGCGGCCGCGTGCATGGCCTTGGCGTAGTGGTTGGTGAGGCCGGTCCGGTAGAAGGACGCGGCGTCGGTCGTCGGCTGGGCGGCGGAGCTCACCAGCGTCGAGCGGTTGAAACCGGCGCCCAGGACCGCGGCGACCGGCCCCGTCGTCCCGTCGTTGGGAGCGGCGAGGGCACCGTCGCAGAACAGCACGTCCCGGGTGGACGGCTTGCCGAAGGAGACCTCGGCGGGCCCGGTGAAGGACAGCCGCTCACCGCGCACCCGGCCGGTGAACGTACCGGCGTTGGTGGCCACCTTCAGGTCCTTGCCGGTGTACGTGCTCCACACCTCGTCGATGTAGGGCGCGAAGTAGTCCTCGGCGAACAGACCGGCGTCCAGGCCGTGCCCGGGGGCGATGATCCGGGTGTCGTCCACGACGAGTCGCGCGAACTCCGGCACCTCCCGCACGGCGGCGAACGCGGCCGCCCGGCCTCCGTCCCGCAGCGTGCCCGTGGTCTGGTCCTTCGCGCCGGTCAGCCGGATGCTCAGCGGCACGCTGAACATGTCGACCATGGTGGTGTTGCAGAACATCCCCGACGCGTTGTACGTGAATTCGGCGCAGTCGTGCAGCACCCCGTAGCCGGGGTCGGACGGCACCCAGCCGGCGGGGTACTGGAGCGCCGGCCGGCCCGCCCCGTCCACGACGACCTTGAACTTGAGCTTCGCGCCCAGCGACACGTAGATCCGGCCCGACATGTACGGCAGGGACAGCCGTGTCTCACCGCTGCCGGCCAGGGGGATCGCGTAGTCGGTGAAGCCGTCGGGCCCGTTGTCCGACAGGGCCACCGGGGCCGGCGTGCCCTCGGGCGTGAGACGTACCTGCCGGCCGTCCGCGTTGCCCACGACGTAGACGTGGACGCTCGCGTTGCCGAAGGATCCGCTGTTGTTGACGAGCGTCAGGGGGAGAGCGGCCGCCGCCTTCGGTGCGGCCGTGTTCCCGACCGCCCGGGGGGCCATCGCGGCGACCACCGCGCCGCCGAGACCGGCGAGGAGCGTGCGGCGGGCGAGCGGGTGTCGGTGATGAGGAGTCATGTGGGGGGTCTCCTTGTCGTACGGGGGGGTGCGGGTCGTCGGTTGGTTTGAGAGCGCTCTCACGCGGATCCGTGTGACGGATGCTACGGAGGGGCCGTGCCCTCGCCAACCCGTCCGCCATGCAGAAATCCCTTGCGGAAGCCGCCACTTGGGGACACCGTTGATCGCTTAACCGGCTCTTATGGGCCACTTAAGGCGCGTCGGAAAGCGATGGCTCTCCGCAGCACGCATCCCGGAGGAATTCCTTGACCGATGTGGTCATCCGCGCGCTCGACGCGAGCGACGCCGATCTCTTCGACACCCTGCCCGATCCTCTGGGCGCCCGTGAGGGCCACCGGCTGACCCGGCATCGCCCCGACTGGAAGCGGGTGGCCCTGCGCGACGGCAAGGTCGTGGCCCGCGGCGCCTGGTGGGGCGGCCCCGACGACACCGAGCCCGTCAACCTCAACTGGTTCGACGTGGCGGAAGGTGAGGAGGAGGCGGGCGCCGCACTCCTGCGCTCGGCCCCCTGGCAGGTGGAACTGGAACTGAATGCGCCCGCGAACTGGCGTGACGACCCGGCCCTGCGCGCCGCGGCCGAGACCCGTATCACCGCCGCACGGAAGGCCGGCTACGACCTCCTGGTGGAACGCCTGTTGTACCGGTGGACGCCCGACCGCGGTCTGCCCGAGCGGCCCGGGCGCCTGGTGTTCCGTGCCGAACCGGACGACGCCGTGTTCTTCGACGCGCTGCGGCGCATCCACTCCGTCACGCTGGACGCCCACGCGCTGAGAGCCGTCGAGCAGGGCGGAGTCGACCGGGCAGCCCAGGAGGAACTCGACTTCTTCCGCTGGTGCCCGTCGCCCCGCGAGTGGTGGCAGGTCGCCGCCACACCGCAGGGCGAACCGGTCGGCATCCACATCCCGGCCCACAACCCGTCGGGCCCGTGCATAGGCTTCATCGGAGTCCTGCCCGAACAGCGGGGCCGCGGCTACGCCTACGACCTGCTGGCCGAGTGCACCCACTTCCTGGCCGAGCGGGGTGCCGAGTTCGTCGCGGCCGCCACGGACCAGGGCAACTTCCCCATGGCCGCGAACTTCGCCAAGGCCGGTTTCCCGGTGGTCAGGGAACGCCTCAACTTCGAACCGGCGTAGGAGCCGGCCGTGTTGAAGGACTAACGCCCGCCGACGTTCAGCAGGGCGTCGGCCGCCGACAGGATCTCCGTGACCCGCAGGCCGAACGCAGCGTCGCACGCGTGCGGGCGGCCGGTCCGGGCGGCGGCCAGCAGGGCGTCCACGGCTCGCACCAGCGCGGGGACCGCTCCCTCGGAGCTCTCCGGCAGGACCGCTACCCCGGCCTCCCCGAAGAGTTCCACGGCGGCACCGGACGCGGCGGGCGGTGCCGTCAGGCTCAGGGTGAGGGTGCTCGACGCGCCGCCGGTGTGGTCCAGGACGACATGGGCGGTGTCCCCGGGGCCGTACGCCGCCGCCGTCACGCGCCGCACGTCGCCGAGCACCGGCAGCAGGACGGACAGGGCGTGCGGCCCGACGTCCCACAGGGCGCCCTTCTCCCGCCGCCACGGCGTGGCGAAGGAGCTCTCGCTGCTGAACACCGCGCCGAGCCACTGCGCCCGACCCGTGAACCAACCCGGCACAGCCGCCTGCTCGGTGATCCAGGCGTCCGGCTCGCTCTGGAAGCGCGCCGTGAAGAACACGACCGAGGCGACTCCGGCCTCCTCGACGGCCCCGACCACCGCCCGCCCCTGCTCCACCGTCGCCGCCAGGGGCTTGTCGAGCAGCAGATGACACCCGGCCCGTGCCGCCCGCGCGGCGAGCCCGGCCTGCACCTCGGGAGGCAGCGCCACGGCGACCGCGTCCACGTCGGCGAACAGCGCGTCCACGTCGTCGTACGCCCGGACACCGTGCCGCTCCGCCAGCTCCTTCGCCGCTTCGGGGCGGCGTCCCCACACCCCGGCGAAGTCGAGTTCGCCGTGCCCGCTCAGGGCGGGTGCGTGGGCCATCTGCGCCCATGGGCCGGTGCCGAGCAGTCCTATGCGCATGCCGCCGCCTCTCCACGGTGCCCTGGACAGCCGACGGCCCTTCCCCGGCCGCCCGCTCGCCGAAGAGCGTGTCATACGGAACCGGCCGCAGGGGAGTCCAGGCTCCCTTCGCGGCTCAGTCGCCGGGAAGAGACTGCTCAGCCCAAATGGTCTTGCCGTTGGTCACCTGGCGGGACCCCCAGCCCTGGGTGAGCTGAGCGACAAGAAGCAACCCGCGTCCACCTTCGTCGAAGCCATGGGCCCGGCGCAGGTGGGGCGCGGTACTGCTGCCGTCCGAAACCTCACAGATGAGGGTGCGGTCGTAGATCAGTCTGAGCTCGATGGGAGGCCGACCGTACCGGATGGCGTTGGTGACCAGTTCGCTGACGACCAACTCGGTGACGAACACGGCATCGTCCAACCCCCACTCGGACAGCTGTCGGCAAGCGGCCTTGCGCACCTCGGCGACTGCGGCGGGATCCGGCGGCACCTGCCAGGTCGCCACGTGCGAGGCGTCGAGGGCTCGGGTGCGGGCCACGAGGAGCGCCACATCATCGGAGGGGCGATCCGCGAGCAAGGTGCGCAGCAGGGCATCGCACCTGGCCTCCAGATCCGGAGCCGGTTGCCGCAGCGCCTCGCGCATCGCGGCGATCCCTACGTCGATGTCACGGCCGCGGACCTCGACGAGCCCGTCGGTGAAGAGGACGAGAAGGCTGCCCTCAGCCAACTCCAGCTCGGTCGACTCGAAGGGCAGGCCGCCCAGGCCGAGGGGAGGGCCTGCCGGAACCTCGAGGAACTCGACCGTGCCGTCAGGTGTCACAAGGGCCGGCCCGGGGTGGCCCGCGCGGGCGATCGTGCAGTGGCGCGAAACGGGGTCGTAGACGGCGTACAGACAGGTGGCCCCGATGTCGCTGTCGAGCGGGGTCATGGCGTCGCCGCCGGCAGCATGGTTGACCAGGTCATCGAGGTGGGTCAGCAACTCGTCGGGCGGAAGGTCGACATCGGCCAGTGTGCGTACGGCGGTGCGCAGCCGCCCCATGGTCGCCGACGCCTGAACGCCGTGACCCACGACGTCACCGACGACCAGGGCGACCCGGGCACCGGAGAGCGGAATGACGTCGAACCAGTCACCGCCGACACCGGCCCGGGCGCTGGCGGGCAGATAACGGAAGGCGACATCGAGAGCCGCCTGCTGGGGGATACGTTGCGGCAGCAGGCTGCTCTGCAACGTGAGGGAGGTGTCGCGCTCGCGGGTGTACCGCCGGGCGTTGTCGATGCACACGGCGGCGCGAGCGGTGATCTCCTGGCCCAGCAGCAGGTCGTCCTGCTCGAAGCGCTTGGGCCGGCGATGGCGGGAGAACGTGGCCACGCCCAGGGTGAGGCCACGCGCACGCATGGGTACCGCCAGCACCGAGTGGAACCCGAACCGCCGCATGCGTTCGGCCCGCTCCGGCGCCGTCCGGCCCAGATCCTCCAGGGCGGCGGGCGTGACGTGCTCGATGAGTGGCCGCTCCGCGGCCAGGCACTCCGCCGCGGTGGAGCCCTCGGGATAGGCCGCTACCGTCCCGAGCGCCACCACGGCTTCGGGGCAGCCCTCCAGCACCGACTGACAGGCGACCCGGCGCAGCATCACCGGACCGCGCGGAGAACCCTGCGGCGGATCCTCACCCCCCTCGATCGACGGCAGGAGATCGACCGTGACGAAGTCGGCGAACCGTGGGACGGCCACGTCGGCGAGTTCCTGAGCGGTACGGGGCAGGTCGAGAGTGCTGCCGATCCGCAGGCTGGCGTCGTTGACCAGGACCAGGCGCTGCCGTGCGAGGTTCTGCTCCGTCACGTCGTGTGCCGACAGCAGGACACCCTCGAGTCGCCCGTCGGAGCCCCGGACAGGGACGAGGGACACAGACCACAGGCTTTCCCGCTCATGGCCGGCAAGGTGCAGCGCGGCTCCGAGCTCCTGGAGGCAACCCGTCTCCAGGGCGGTTCGCATGCCCTGCTCGGCCCGTTCGCTCTCCGGGTCGAGGACGATCTCCGTCACCCGCAGGCCGCGCATCTCCTGTTCGGACAGGCCCATCACACGTTCCATGTCGGCGTTCGCCCACCGCAACCGCAGTCCGGTGTCGTACAGAGCCATCGTGTAGGGAGCCTGGGCGAAACTGCGCCGCACGAACGCATCGTCCTCAGGCGTCGGTGCCGGTCTGACCACCGGTGACACCAGCAGCCAGTCGTCCCCGTCGATCTCCCGATGATGGGCCAGCAGGCCGATGGTGAGGCGATGCCCGTCCCGGTGCAGCAGTGTCGCGGTCCCGCTCCACCTCCGCAGGCCGGTCAGCGAGTTCAACGCATCGGTCGGAGCGGCGTCCGCGAGAAGCGCGGCGGCCTTCCGGCCGACCACCTCGGGGGCCCGGTAACCGAGCAGCCGCCGCGCCCCTTCGTTCCAGGCGGTCACGACACCGAGATCGTCGACGACGACCCTGGCCGTCGCCGCACCGTCGACACGTTCTTGCGACCAAGCGCTCGCGCCGTCGTCCCAGGCGGACGCGGATCCGGTCATCACGTCATCTGCCCTCGCTCCCGCCATGGGCCTGCTGTCCAGGACCGCCCTGAACCCGAGGTGCACCGCATCTTCACCATTACGACACTAGACAACAAGAGTGACAGACAGACGTGTATGGGTCCTCATGCCAGGACGGCGGCACCGACCCCGGACGGAGGGCGGCCCCATGACGGGCAACGGCAAGACATGGCCGGACCCGGTCGAGTGGACCGGGAAGATCTACAGCGCGGGCTGGCGCGAATCCGAGGGCGGCACACTCCAGGTGATCGAACCGGCCACGGGACATGCGCTGGCCGAAGTCGGCGTCGCCTCCTCCGTGGACGTCGCTCGGGCCGGTGCACGGGCCGCCCAGGCCGCCGGAGACTGGGCCGCGGCGGCTCCTTCCGACCGCATCGATGTCCTGCTGCGCGCATCCTCCGCCCTGCGTGAACACAGCGCTACCTTCCGCGACTGGATCGTCCGTGAGTCAGCCGGTGTCCCCGCCAAGGGTGACTACGAGATCACCGCTGCCCTCGCCCAACTGACGCACGCCGTGGGACTGGCGTCCCGCCCCCCAGGTGAGGTCCTGACCCCGCAGACCCCCGGTGGAACGAGTCTGGCGTGGCGGGTGCCCCTCGGTGTCGTCGGCGTCATCAACCCGTGGAACGCACCGCTGCTCTTCGCGGTGCGCGCGCTGGCGCCCGCACTGGCGCTGGGCAACACCGTGCTGCTCAAGCCGGACCCACTCACTCCGGTGTCCGGGGGTGTCCTCGTTGCGCGGCTCTTCGAGGACGCCGGACTGCCCGACGGAGTGCTGCAGGTCTTGCCGGGCGGCGCGGAGACCGGGCAGGCGGTCGCGGCAGACCCCCATGTCGCCATGGTTGCGTTCACCGGTTCCGCCGAGGTCGGACGCGTCGTGGCCGGTGTGGCGGGTGAGGGGCTGAAGCGGGTCGCCCTGGAGCTGGGCGGCAAGAACTCGCTCGTCGTGCTCGAGGACGCCGATGTGGACGCGGCCGCCTTGGCCGGAGCCGTGAGCACCTTCGGATACCAGGGACAGGCGTGCGTCGCCGCCGGCCGCCACCTGGTCCATGCCGATCTGGTCGAGGCGTACACCGACGCGCTGGTCGGACACGCGCGGACCCTGCGCGTCGGTGACCCCCGCGTGGAGGGCGTCAGCATCGGCCCGATCATCAGCGAGCGGCTGGCCACCAGGATCGAGCGCATCGTCGACGAGAGCGTGGCCGGCGGGGCACGGGTGCTCACGGGCGGCCGACGCGACGGACTCTTCTACCCACCCACCGTCCTGGACCGCGTCGACCGGGCCATGCCCGCGTTCACCGAGGAGATCTTCGGTCCCGTCGCGCCTGTCATTCCCTTTCACCGCGAGGCGGAGGCCATCGAGATCGCCAACGACACCGCGTACGGCCTGACGGCCGCCGTGCACTCCGGCTCCGTACAGAGGGCGACCGCTGTCGCCGAGCAACTGCGCACCGGCATGGTCCACATCAACGACGTCTCGGCCAAGGACGCCGCGAACGCCCCCTTCGGAGGCATGGGCCTCTCCGGCAACGGCTCCCGCATCGGCGGCTCAGCCAGTCTGGAGGAGTTCACCCAGTGGCGCTGGCTGACGGCACCCGGACCGGTGTGACAACGCACGGACAGCGGCCCGAACCAGAAAGGCCCCGAACCCCAAAAGGCCCCGAACCAAAAATGGCAAGGAGTCCTCTCCTTGCCACTCTCAAGCTATAACACACAGGGGGTCTTGCGGCAAGGCCCCCCGTCTCCCGCACACTGTCCCGCCTAGGCCCAGGACCTGCGGAAACGGGAGCATGACGTGACCCCCCTGACCATGAGCGCGTTCGACCTTCCCGACCGCCTCTCGCGCAAAGCCGATCCGGCGCTGATCGCCGGGGACGAGCGGCACTTCGCCGCCGTCGCCGACTGCCTGGAGCAGTCGATCGCCGAACTGTCCGAGCGTCTCGAAGCCGAGCGCAAGGCGCCCGGCGGCAAGGGACGGCAGGCGATGGACCGGGACGCCGAGATCCACCGGCTGACCGCTCGCCTGCGCGCACTGCGCCGCTTCGGACTCGACCTGTGCCTCGGGCACATGGTCGGCACCGACGACTCCGAGCCGGTGTACGTGGGGCGGCTCGGCCTCACGGACCGCGAGGGCCGCCGGCTGCTGGTGGACTGGCGATCCCCCGCGGCCGAGCCGTTCTTCGGCGCCACCCATGCCAACCCGATGGGGCTCGCCGGCCGTCGCCGGTACCGCTGGAGCGGCGGCCGGGTCAGCGACTACTGGGACGAGGTGTTCACCGCCGACGCCTTCGACGGGCACGCCGCGCTCGACGACCAGTCCGCCTTCATCGCCAGCCTGGGCACCAACCGCTCGCCCCGGATGCGGGACGTCCTCGGCACCATCCAGGCCGACCAGGACGCCATCATCCGCGCCGGTTCGCGCGGCGCCCTCGTCGTCGACGGCGGCCCGGGCACCGGAAAGACCGTCGTCGCCCTGCACCGCTCCGCCTACCTCCTCTACTCCGACCCGCGCCTCGGACAGCACCGCCGGGGCGGCGTGCTGTTCGTCGGCCCGCACCGGCCGTACCTGTCCTACGTCGCCGACGTCCTGCCCAGCCTCGGCGAGGAGGGAGTGCAGACCTGCATCCTGCGGGACCTCGTCGACGAGGGGGCGGCGGCCGGGGAGGAGGCCGACCCGGAGGCGGCCCGCCTGAAGTCGTCCGCGGACATGGTGCGGGCGATCGAGAAGGCCGTCCGGTTCTACGAGGAACCGCCCACCGAGAGCATGACGGTCACGACGCACTGGTCCGACATCCGTCTGAGCGCCGCCGACTGGGCCGTGGCGTTCGAGGCGGCGGAACCCGGCACGCCGCACAACGAGGCCCGCGACCAGGTCTGGGAGGAACTGCTCACGCTCCTCGTGGACAAGCACGAGGGCGAGGTCTCCGAGGCCCTGCTGCGCAAGTCGCTGTCACAGGACCGGGAGTTGGTCACGGCCTTCAACCGGGCCTGGCCGGTCCTGGAGGCGACCGACCTCGTCGGGGACCTCTGGTCGGTACCGGCCTATCTGCGGATGTGCGCTCCCTGGCTCAGCCGCGACGAGGTGCGCACACTGCAACGCGCGCAGCCCCAGGCCTGGACCGTGTCAGACCTGCCCCTGCTGGACGCCGCCCGGCAGCGGCTCGGCGACCCGGAGGCGTCCCGGCGCCAACGCCGGCGGGAGGCCGCCGTCGCCGCCCAGCGCGAGCGCATGGCCGACGTCATCGACGACCTGCTGGAGGCCCACAGCTACGACGACGGCGAAGGCGTGCTGGTCATGCTGCACGGGCAGGACATGCGCAACTCCCTGGTCGACGAGAGCGCCCTGCCCACGGCCGACCCCGACCGGCTCGCCGGACCGTTCGTGCACATCGTCGTGGACGAGGCCCAGGAACTGACCGACGCGGAGTGGCAGATGCTGCTGCTGCGCTGCCCGTCCCGCAGCTTCACCATCGCCGGGGACCGCGCCCAGGCCCGGCACGGGTTCACGGAGTCGTGGCGGGAACGGCTGGAGCGGGTCGGGTTCGACCGGGTCGACCTGGCCTCGCTGAGCATCAACTACCGGACCCCGGAGGAGATCATGGCGGAGGCCGAGCCGGTCATCCGGGCCGTGCTGCCGGACGCCAACGTGCCGGTGTCGATCCGCAGCGGCGGCGTTCCCGTGGTGCACGGGCCGGCCGCGGAGCTGACCTCGGTCCTCGACACCTGGCTGGCCGCGCATGCCGACGGGATCGCCTGTGTCATCGGCGACCCCACGTTCCGGCCGGCGTCGTCCCGCGTCCGGTCGCTGACCCCGGAGCTGTCGAAGGGGCTGGAGTTCGACCTGGTCGTCCTCGTCGACCCGCAGGACTTCGGCACGGGCGTCGAGGGAGCGGTCGACCACTATGTCGCGATGACCCGGGCGACCCAGCAGCTCGTCGTCCTCACGAGTTCCTGACACGGGCTCCGGCCGGGGCCCTCCCGCAGTGGGGGCCCCGGCCGGAGGTTCAAGGGGGTGTCCGCATCTCTACGCGGCCAGCTCCTTGCGGATGCGGTCCAGCATGAAGGCCGACGACTCCCGGGCCCGCTCCTCCCAGGCGAAGACGCAGGACGTGGCGACACCGTCGAAGCCCAGCTCGCGCAGCGTGCCGAAGAAGGCGTCCCAGTCGACCTCGCCCTGGCCGATGTCGAGGTGCTGGTGGACACGGGCGGGGGTGCCCGGCGGGTTGAGGATGTAGCGCAGGCCGGACGAACCCTTGTGGTTGAAGGAGTCCGCGATGTGCACGTGCTGGAGCTTGTCACCGGCGTAGCGCATCATCGCCGGGATGTCGGCGCCGACCTCCGAGGCCCCGGAGAGGTGGAAGGAGTGCGGGGCGCAGTACAGGTAGTTCACCCACGGCTTGTTGATCGCGCGGACGAGATCGACGGCGGGCGTGTTCTCCTCGCAGAAGTCGTCCGGATGCGCCTCCAGGTTCAGAGCGATGCCTTCGCGCTCGAACACTGGGAGCAGCTCCTCCAGCGAGCGCCAGAAGGCGGCCTCGCTCTCGGCGGCGCGCTCGGGGCGGCCGTTGAACTCCGAGTTCATCAGCGGGCATTCGAGCTCGACGGTGATCTCGATCATCCGCTTCCAGTAGCGGACGGCGGCCTGCCGCTCGGTCTCGTCCGGCGAGGACCACTTGTACAGCGGCAGAACCGAGGAGAGCTGGACACCATGGGTGCGCAGCGCGTTCTTCAGCTCCGCCACCCGCGCGTCGTCCGCCCGCGGGTGCAGGAAGAACGGCATGAAGTCCTCGCGCGGCGACAACTCGATGTACTCGTAACCGAGTTCGGCGACCGTGCGCACCATCTCGTCGATGGGCAGGGCGCGGAACATGTAGGGGTCGAGGGCGATCTTCACGCGGTGCCTCCGTAGAACGCGGGGCGGGGCTTCATGTCGGTGGTGACGAGCTCGCCGCCGGACTCCAGGGACCGGACGGCGGCGTCGGTGATGACCGTGGCGGCGTAACCGTCCCAGGAGGACGGGCCGGTGGGCTCGGTGCCGGCCGCCACCGACGCCACCCACTCGCGGAACTCGGTGTCGAAGGCCTCCGCGAACCGGTCCTTCCAGTCCTGCAGCACGTTCGTGCCGTGCCGGGCCGCCGTGCGGACCCCGACGGCCGCCGGGTCGGGCAGCCGGACGAGGCCGTCCTCGCCGACGACCTCGCACTGGATGTCGTAGCCGTACTGGCAGTTGACGAAGACCTCCAGGTCGATCCGGACGCCCTCGGACGTCTCGAAGATCATGATCTGCGGGTCCTTGAGATGCGGGAACCGCTTGCTCGTGGCACGCGGCGTGACCACCTGGGCGGAGACGATCTCGTCGTCGAGCAGCCAGCGCAGCACGTCGATCTCATGGACCGCCGTGTCCTGGGCGGCCATGGCGGAGTGGTACGACTCCGGCACGGTCGGGTTGCGGTGGGCGCAGTGCACGATCAGCGGGGCCCCGAGGGAGCCGGTCGACAGGACCTCCTTCATCTGGCGGTAGCCGGCGTCGAAGCGGCGCATGAAGCCGACCTGCACCAGGCGGCGGCCCTGCGCCCGCTCGGCCTCGACGATCCGCAGACAGTCCTCGGCGGTCGTGGCCAGCGGTTTCTCGCAGAACACCGGCTTGCCGGCCGCGATCGCGTTCAGGACGTGCTCGGCGTGGGTGGGCCCCCAGGAGGTGACGAGGACGGCGTCCACGTCGGGGGAGGCGATGAGATCCGCGCCGGTGGGCAGCGCGGTGGCACCCACCCGGGCCGCCACCTCGGCGGCGCGCAAGGTGTCGATGTCGGTCACGGCCGTGACGGCGGCCCCGGTGACGACTTCGGTGAGCCGCCGGGTGTGGTCCTGGCCGATCATTCCGGCGCCGATGACGCCTACGCGTACGGTCATGGTGAACTCCTTGCAGAAGATCAGAAGGTCAGGAGAAACGCGTCCGGAGCTCGGCTTCCAGGGTTTCGAGGGTGCGGCCCTTGGTCTCGGGGACGTACAGCTTCACGAAGGTGAGGGACAGCACGCCCGCGGCCACGAACAGGAAGAACGTGTTGGAGATCCCGATCCCCGAGACGAGGGACGGGAAGACCAGCCCGATCACGAAGTTGGTCAGCCACAGCACCACGGCCGCGATCCCCATGCCGAAGCCGCGCATCCGCATCGGGAAGATCTCCGACAGCATCAGCCAGGTCACCGGGGAGATCGCGCCCTGCTGGAAGGCGAGGAACGTGACCGTCATGGCGAGCACCGCGAACGCCCGCGTGTCACCCGAGGGCAGGACCAGGGAGAAGACGCCGATCAGCAACAGGGCGGCGGTCGTGCCGGCCTGGCCGGTCATCAGCATCGGGCGGCGCGGTACCCGGCCCAGCAGCCAGATGCCGACGAAGGTGGCCAGCACCGAGATCACACCGTTGGCGATGTTCGCCGTCAGCGCGCTGTCGGCGGCGAAGCCGGCATCGGTGAGGATCTGCGTGCCGTAGTACATGATCGTGTTGACGCCGGTGATCTGCTGCACGATCGCGATGCCGAACCCGACGAACATCAGCTTCCGCACCCACGGCGTGCTCTTCATGTCCTGCCAGCCGCCGAGCTTTGCCTGCTCGTCCTTGACGGCGAGCGCGGACACCTCCTTCAGCTCGGCCTCGGCCCGGGCCCCGGACCGCACCTGCTTGAGGACTTCGAGGGCCTCCCCGAAACGGCTCCGGGAGGCCAGCCAACGCGGGCTCTCCGGCATCACCAGCATGCCGAACCAGAGCACGACGGCCGGCAGCGTCGCGATGACCAGCATCCAGCGCCACACGCCACCGGACTCGCCGCCGACCTGGGCGATGATCGCGTTGGACGTGAAGGCCAGCAGCTGACCGCTGACGATCATCAGCTCGTTGCGGGTGACGAGGGCGCCGCGCCGCTCGGCGGGCGACACCTCCGCGAGGTACACCGGAACGGTCACCGACGCGCCGCCGACCGCGAGGCCGAGCACGAACCGCGCCACGATCATCACCTCGGTCGTGGGGGCGAGGGTGCAGCCGAGCGCGCCGACGAAGAACAGCACCGCCAGCAGCAGGATGTTGCGCCGCCTGCCGCGCGCGTCCGACAACCGGCCCCCGGTCACTGCGCCCAGCGCGGCACCCAGCAGCAGCGAGCTGGTGACCATGCCCTCGGTGACCGGGGTCAGTCCGAGGTCCTCGGTCATGTAGGGCAGGGCGCCGTTGATGACGCCGGTGTCGTAACCGAAGAGCAGACCACCGAACGTGGCGATGATCGTGATCAGCCTCAGCCGCCGCCTGACCGCCGGAGGGGCGTCGTCCGCGACGGCGGTGGCGGGGGGTGGTGGAATGGGGGCCGGTGTCGTGTCGTCCGTGACGTCCATGGCCGCTCCTTACCTGTCGGTGTTCGGGCGCCGGGTACCCGACAGGCCGCAGCCGGCCAGGTGTTCACGGGTGCTCACCGCGATCGGCAGCGGCACCTCGGGGGCACACGGGTACAGGTCCTGCTCGACGATCACGAACAACTCGGCGTCGAGCCGCGCGAGTTCGGCCACGACCTCGGCCGGCTTCGGCACTCCGGCCGGGGGTGACACGCACACCCCGCGCTTCACGGCCTCGCCGAAGGACAGGTCCTCGGCCGCGACCTGCGCCAGGACCTCCGGGTCCATCTGCTTGATGTGCACGTAGCCGACCCGCTCACCGAAGCGGCGGATCAGGTCGAGGTTGTCCCCGCCGCCGTACGCCACATGCCCGGTGTCCAGGCACAGGTTGGTGTAGCGGCTGTCCGACTCGTTCAGCAGCCGCTCGATCTCCGGCTGCGTCTGGATGTGGCTGTCCGCGTGCGGATGGACGACCAGCCGTACGTCGTACTCCTCCAGCAGCAGCCTGCCCAGCCGGTCGGCGGCCCGGCCGAACCCGGCCCACTGCTCGGCGGTCAGCTCGGGCGACTCGGTGAACGCACCCGTCTTCTCGTCCCGGTACATCGGCGGGATGAAAACGAGATGGTGCGCCCCGGCGGCGGCGGTCAGCGCGGCGACCTGCCGGACGTGGGCGAGCATCTCGTCCCATGCCTCGGGCCGGTGCAGCGCGCCGAACGCGGTACCGCCGGAGACCTTCAGCCCACGGGCGTCCAGTTCGGCCGTCAGCCGCTGCGGGTCGGTGGGGAGATAGCCGTACGGGCCGAGCTCCAGCCATTCGTACCCGGCCTGGACGAGCTCGTCGAGGAAACGGGTGTGCGACACCTGGTGCTCGTCGTCGGGGAACCAGACACCCCAGGAGTCGGGGGCGGAGCCGAGGCACAGGTTGCCGACGGTCGTACGCAGCGGGGCTGGCACCGTTGCCATGGTGGGAGTCCTTCGGGGAGAGCAAGGGCGGGCGTGGAACTGATGCGCTCTACTAGCGCGCTCTAGTTCGGTACGATGACCCCTGTCCAAATGTCATGTCAATAGGTTGTTGCCGGGAGATTGCCGGCTCCCTGTACGGGCCCCGTGCGGGACACCCGTAGGGTGGTCGGCGTCGGAGGGTGGGTTCACACGTGGATGCATCGGGCAGGCAGCGGCCCACGATGGCGGATGTCGCCGAGAAGGCGGGTGTGTCCCGCGCGCTCGTCTCGATCGTCTTCCGCAACCAGGCGGGGGCCAGTCGGGAGACACGGGAACGGGTCCTGCGCGTCGCCGACGAGATCGGTTACCGGCCCGACAGCGCGGCCCGGCTGCTGGCCCGCGGCCGCAGCCGCACGCTCGGCGTGATGTTCACCGTGCACCAGACCTTCCACACGGACCTCATCACCGGCATCTACCCGGAGGCCGAGCGGCTCGGTTACGACGTCCTGCTCTCCGGCGCCACCCACGGCCGCAGCGAGGCCAAGGCGGTCGAGGCGCTGCTCAGCCACCGCTGCGAGGCGGTGATCCTGCTCGGCCCGGATGCCGATCCCGGCTACCTCGCCGAGCTCGGACGGCGCACGGTCACCGTCTCGATCAGCCGCCGGGTGCCCCAGGCCCATGTCGACTTCGTGCACTCCGCCGAGGGCAAGGGCGTCCGGCAGGCCATGGACCACCTGGTGGAGCTGGGGCACCGGCGGATCGTGCACATCGACGGCGGACGCGGTCCCGGTTCGGCGGAGCGGCGGCGTGCCTACCGCGCCGCGATGCGCCGCCACGGCCTGGAGGCGCTGGCGCGGGTGATCCCCGGCGAGCACACCGAGGAGTCCGGTATCGAGACCGGCCGGCTGCTGCTCGCCGAACGTGACGGCGGGCGGCCGCTGCCGACGGCGGTCCTCGCCGGCAACGACCGCTGTGCGATGGGGCTGCTGATGACCCTGACCCGGGCGGGCATCGAGGTCCCCCGCGACCTGTCCGTCGTCGGCTACGACGACAGCCACCTCTCCCACCTGATGCCGATCGGCCTGACCACCGTCCGCCAGGACGCGACCCTCATGGCCGAGCACGCGGTCCGCTTCGCCGTCGAACGGCTGGAGAAGGGGGAACTTCCGCCGAGGGAGGCGGTGCTGGATCCGAAGCTGGTGGTGCGGGGAACGAGCGGGCCTGCCCCGGCGGAGCGTCCCTAGGGGGTGTCCGCCTAGCGCGTGCCCTTCTTCGCGAACTCGGCGACGCTGTCGACGTTGTCCTTGGTGACGAAGGCCGGCCCGGTGAGCACGGGGGCGGTGCCGCCGCCGCTGATGTTGCCGTTCGTCTTGTAGAGCCACAGCGCGTCCACGGCGAGGTAGCCCTGGAGGTAGGGCTGCTGGTCGACGGCGAACTGGATGTCTCCGCCCTGGATGGCGCCGACGAGGTCCTTGTTGAGGTCGAAGGTGGCGACCTCGGCCTTGCTGCCCGCGTCCTTGACCGACTGCACGGCAGTCATGGCGATCGGGGCGCCCAGCGTGACCACCTGGTCGATGCTGGAGTCCTTCTGGAGCTTGGCCGTCAGCGTCGACTTCACGGAGGGCATGTCGGTGCCGTTGACGTAGAGGTTCTCCGTCGTGCCCTTGAAGCCCTTCTTCAGGCCGGCGCAGCGTGCCTCCAGCGCGACCTGGCCCTGCTCCTGGATCACGCAGACGGCGTGCTTGGCGCCCTGTTGGTCGAGGCGCTCGCCGAAGGCTTGGCCGGCGATGTTCTCGTCCTGGCCGAAGTACTCGAGCATGCCGAGCTCCCGCCAGTTGTCCAGGCCCGAGTTGAAGCCGACGACGGGGATGCCGGCCGCCTTCGCCTTGGCCACGACCGCCTTCATGGCGTCGGGCTTGGCGGCGGTGAGCGCGATGCCGTCGACCTTCTGGTCGATGGCGTTCTGTACCAGGTTGGCCTGGTTTCCGGCTACGGGGTCGCTGGAGTAGACGAGCTTGATGTTGTCCTTCGCCGCAGCCGCCTGGGCGCCCTTGCGGATCAGGTCCCAGAAGGTGTCGCCGGGTGCCGCGTGAGTGACCATGGCGACGGTCATCCGCGGGGTGGTGGCCTTGCCGGCGGCGTCGGTGCCGCCGGTCTCGGCCTGCTTCCCGCCGGAGCCGCTGGAGCAGCCGGCGGCCAGCAGGGCGCCCACGAGGACGGCGGTGGTCAGGGCGGCGGATCTGTGGTGTCTGCGCATGTCGGGTGCACCTCGGTGTGCTGGGGAGGGCGGGCCGTGCCCGGTCCGGGGAGGCAGCTGGAGCGCGCCACTAGCGCGCTCTAGTGGCAGGTACTATGCGGGCGCCTTCAGGTGATGTCAACAGCTTTGTCAGGACGTTCCAACAAAACGGGGCCGCCCGCACACACCGGCAGCGCTCGGCGTGTGCGGGCGGCCCCGCGGGCGGACGGTCCAAACCGCCCCGGTCGGTCCTGCTCAGCTCTCCGCGGTGCTGATGTTGACCATCCAGGGGACGCCGAAGCGGTCCGTGCACATGCCGAACACGTCGCCCCACATCTGCTTCTCCAGCGGTACCGACACCGAGCCGCCCTCGGACAGCTTCTCCCAGTAGCCGGTCAGCTCGGCGGCGTCGTCGCCGCTCAGGCTCACCGAGAAAGGCTGGCCCGGCGCGGACTCCATGCCCGGTGGGTTGTCGGCGCCCATCAGGGTGAAGCCGCCGGCGGTCTCCAGCATGCCGTGCATGATCTTGTCGGCGTTCGGGGCCTCCGCCTGGCCGAAGTCGCCGTATGTGTTGAGGGTCAGGGTGCCGCCGAAGACCTCCTGGTAGAACTCCAGCGCCTGCCGGGCGTCGCCGTTGAAGGACAGGTACGGGTTGAGACGCGAGACCATGAGAACCTCCCTGAAGGGGCCGAGGGCCATGTGCGCGCAGCGTAACGCCGGGCTGTGACAACGGCTCGTCGAGCGGCGCCGTGCCGGGGGCGGAACGGCGTCGGCACCCGCGAGGGGCGTCGGCCCCAACTGCGCTGCCGGTGTGGCTCCTTGGGCTCAGGGGAAGGACAGCGCTCATGACATCGACCACCTTCCGCTTCGGCGGGGACCTGGAAGTGCGCCGGCTCGGTTTCGGAGCCATGCATCTGCCGACCGAGCCCGGCCCCGGCCGGGAGAACGCCCTCGCGGTCGCCCGGCGGGCCGTGGAGCTGGGCGTCACGCTGATCGACACGGCGCACCTGTACGGCGGGGGAGCGAACGAGGAGCTCCTCGCCGAGGCCCTGCACCCTTACCCGGAGGGGCTGCTGATCACCACCAAGGTCGGTGTCGCGCGCATCGAGGGCGAGTGGAGGCTCGACGGGCGGCCCGCCACCCTGCGCGACCAGGTCGAGCAGGCCCTGCGCCGGCTGCGCGTCGAGCGGATCGAGCTGCTCCAGCTGCACCGCATCGACCCCGCGACACCGCTCGCCGACCAGCTCGGTACGCTGCGGGACCTGCGGACCGAGGGCCTGATCGGCCGGATCGGGCTGTCGGAGGTCACCGTCGACGAACTGGCCCGGGCCCGGGAGATCGCCGACATCGAGAGTGTGCAGAACCGCTACAACCTGCTCGACCGCGAGCACGAGCCGGTGCTCGACGCCTGCGCGGCGGCCGGGATCGCCTTCCTGCCGTGGCGGCCCGTCGCCTGGGGGAAGGCGGGTGCCGAGGCGGAGATCGCGGCCGTGGCGGCGGACCTCGGTGCCACGCCCACACAGGTGGCGCTCGCCTGGCTCCTCCACCGCTCGCCGGTCGTCCTGCCGATTCCCGGCACGGCCCGCATCGAGCACCTGGAGGAGAACCTCGCCGCGGCGGACATCGACCTGACACCCGCCCATCGCGACCGCCTCGACCGGCTGGCCGAGGGAGCGGGGGCCGCCTCAGCAGCGGACTGAGACAGGGGCCCCGCGGGCAAGGGGGGTATGAAAGCGGGCTCCACGAGGGTTCAGGCCTCGTCGGACGACCCGTTGTTCCAGTCGTACGGGCCCCCGCCACGCCACTCGATCAGCTCCGTGTCGTCGACGGCCGTGTCGGTGGTGGGCAGGCCCTCGCGGTGCAGCAGGTCCAGCACGTCGAAGAGGCTGTAGGCGACGCCCATGCGTTCGCCGTGGATGGTCACCAGCCGTCCGCCGTCCGACGCGGGCGGCTGCACGACCACAGGGGGTTGACCGTCCATGACCCCACCATGCTCCCGAAACCGCCGGTTCGCAGCTCGGCCGGGCCCATAAGGGGGCCTGGCCGATGCGATCCGGCCCGGCCCGCCGGACGAGCCTCCGGCGTCGAGGGCCTGTGCGCCGGTGACAAGGCCCGATCCGGAAACTGAGTTCTCATCAGCACCCCCTGAGCGCCCTCCCTCCGCGGTCCTAGCGTCCGTGGCATGGACATGAACCAAAGGACAAGAGGGAAGTGGCGCGGTGCCGCACTGGCGGTGCTGCTGACCGCCGGGACGCTCACGGCCGCCGCCCCGGGAGCCCGGGCCGAGGGCGCGCGGACCGAGACGCCGGTCGCGTCGACGTCGCCGGTGACCGGGGTGACGGAGTCGCTGGTGCGGGTGAGGACGCCGCTGCCGGAGTCGGCCGGGCCGCGTCCGGCCGCCTGCGACTGGCTGTCGTACCTGCGCTACCGCTCCGCCGACGGTCCGGCCGCCTCGGCCGACGCGGACCGGATCCTCGTCGCCCAGCCCGGCATCCTGGAAGGAGCCGGGGCGTTCGACAGCGTGGCCCGCAACACCGTGGCGCGGGCCGCCGAGCAGGGCCTGCACATCGAGTTCTGGGCGCTGGACCGGCGCTCCAACTGCCTGGAGGACCGCACCGGCATCGCCTCGGGCGACCAGCACACCGCCGTCGACTACTACTACCGCGGCAAGCAGGTCGACGGCCGGACCTTCGGCGGCTACGCCGGCAACGCGGAACTGGGGTGGATGGCGAAGCTCGGGATCGAGCAGACCGTACGCGACCAGTACGACCTGCTCACCGCCGAGTTGCCCGACCCCACGCAGCGCAAGCGGAAGGTGCTGTGCGGCGGGCACTCGCTGGGCGGTGTGATCACCGGGTACTTCGCCGCCGCCGACTTCGACGGCGACCGGGCCACCACGGCGGACGCGGGCCACAACCAGTGCGCCGGCTACTTCGCCCTCGACACCACCGTCTCCACCTCGCTCGCCGACCTCAGCGGCAGCCTGCCGGACGACACCAACCTGCCCGACATCGGCCTCGGTTACGGCGTGATCCAAGCCGGGCTCGACAGCGGGGTGCTGCCGCGCACGCTGTCCGCGCCGGTGCTGCTCAACCCCGAGACCATGACCCTGCTCGGCATCGCCGGGATGGGCGCCCTCAAGGACCCGGAAGCCGAGGCCGACCTGCCCCGGTACCTGCCCTCCAACCTCAACATCGAGGCGACCCACCGCTTCCTGTTCTCCAAGGACACCGCCGCCTTCCTCACCGGCAAGCCCGCCGTGAAGGACTTCCGCCTCACCAACGGGGCGGTGCTCGGGGCACTGCTGGACGACAACTCCGTACCGCTGGCGTTCCTCCAGACCAGCGTCGGCTTCTTCGACGGCGGGCCGATCGCCGACAAGAGCTTCCCCGTGGCCAACGGCGGCGCGCAGCAGCCCGGCCTGTACGGCACCGCGTACAAGGCCATCCCGGACCGGCCGCAGGGGCCGCTCTACACCTGGCGCAACTACGACCGCGTCGGCGACCCCGACGACCCCGGCCACCGGTCGGCCGACGGCACGCCGTTCACCGGCGCCGGCGAGGAGGTCACCGACGTGCGGCAACTGGCCCGCAGCCTGGCCGAGCAGCCGCTGGACTTCACCGAGCAGTACTTCCCGACCAAGCTGGTGACGGACATCCAGCTGTCCACCTCGCCTCAGGTCAAGAAGCTCGTCGTCCATCCCGGCGGCCTCACCGCCAACCCGGTGCTCACCGTCCTCGCCGGTGAGGGACTCCTGGCCGGCCGGGTCCCGGCCGAGCTCCACCCCGTGGTCGCCCAGGGCTACCAGCACCTCGACGTCCTGACCGCCGCGCCCACCCAGAACAACGGCCGGCCCGAGACCGTCTCCACCAGCCTCGCCGCCTTCGCGCGCTCGCCGCGCTGACCTTCCGCGCACGCGCGAAAGGGCCCGGGAGGAAAGCCTCCCGGGCCCTTCGGTTGCCTGCCGGAGATCAGAGCCTGCCCGCGGCGAACGTGGCCGCCCGGTCGGCGTCGTCACGGTAGCCGAGGTGCGCCCCGACATCGCCGCCGCCGCTCTCGCAGACGGGGTCTCCCTTGGCGCAGATGTCCAGGGTGCGGCTCTGGTACGTGCCGGTGACGCTCTTGCCGAGGGCCCGGATCGGGTTGCCGAACAGCAGCACCGCGGCGACCTTCGGCTCGACCGCCGCGGGCAGCGTCGCCACGATCGGGCTGCCGACCACCGCGCCCGCGCTGCTGATGCCGATCGAGTTGTCGACGACGTTCGCGCCCTGCGAATAGCCGACGAGAACGAACCGCTGATTCGGACAGGCGGCGGCCTGGCTCCTCACATGGTTCACCAGGTCCGCGTTGCCCTGCGCGGCAGACGTCGGGGAAAGGTCCGCCGGATAGTTCACCTTGTAGCTGGACATGCTTTTGCCCGCCGCTTTCTTCTGGAGTGCGGAATACACGGGGTCGCCGACGATGAAGCCGAGCGTGCCCGGCTCGAAGGTGCCGCGCGCTGCGACGACTTCCACGTCAGAGCAGGCCGCGGCCGTGGCCGAGGGAGCCGAGAGGGTGGCCAGACCGGCCCCGCCGACCAGTGAGAGCGCGGCGAGACACAAACGGATACGCATGGGGGATCCTCCGCGGGTGAGGCGCGTGGAGCGCCTGCGAAAAAGGACGGCCCGAACGTATTCGCTGTGTCTCCCGGAGTGTTATGGACGGGATTATGGAATCGCCGCGGTTTTTTATTGAGAATTGAGTACCGGGATTCAGTTCTGTGGTGTGCGCAGTGACTCCGCGCGCAACGCGAGAATCAGATCGAGGCGGGTTTCCGGGTCGTGCAGGGCGTCGCCGAAGAGCTTCTCCAGCTGGCGCAGGCGGTAGCGGACCGTCTGCGGGTGGATGTGCAGCCGTGTGGCGACGTCCGGCACGTTGCTGCCGCTGAGCAGCCACGCCAGCAGCGTCTCGGCGAGCCGGTCGCGCTGCCCGGCCGAGACCGTGTCGAGCGGCGCGAGGACCCGCGCCTGGAGCCGTTCGAGCAGCGGCTCGTCGCCGTACAGCAACAGCGTCGACAGATGGTCGGCGCACCGCACCACGCCCTGGCGGGGGAGGACCCCGCGGCCCATCAGCCCGAGCGCCCGGGTGGCGAGGCGCAGCGACTGCGCGGCGTCGGTGACCGCGACCGTCGGGCCGATCGCGGCGGGCCGGCCGCGCAGCGCGAGCGTGAACGCCCGGCCGCCGAAGCGGCCGGAGCCGTCCGGATCGGGCACCAGCATGCGCGGCGGCCGGGACTCCATGTCGACCAGCGCGCCCGCCGCGGCCAGCGGCCGGTCCTCCTCCCGCCGGTCCGGCGCCGCCGCGAGCGCCACGACGGCGACCGTGCGGGGCACCGGCCAGCGCGCGCCGTGCGCCAGGTCCTGCACGGCCTCCAGCACCACCGGCCCGTCCTGCAGCAGCAGGTCCAGCAGCCGCCTGCGGCGCCGCTCCAACTCGTCCGAGCTGCGCAGCTGGGCCTCCGCGTAGCCGGCCGCGGCCGCCTGGGCGACCTCGTGCACGGTCCGGAACGCCAGCTCGCCCAGAGCCGCCACGACCGTGGAGTCGAGGCCGAGCTCCTCCGCCGTGTGACCCATCAGCCGCCAGGCGTGCAGCCCCCCGACCCGCAGCGCGGACTGCAACGCGTCCAGGCTGCGGCCCTCCAGGGCCTCGCCGCGCCCCAGTTCGTAGTACGTCGTCGCGATCGCGCCCCCGTCGTCGCGCGGGTCGGCGATGTGATCGACGAACAGGGTCAGCGCCTGCACCACCCCGGCCCGCAGGTTCCTGCCGTACGGCCCGTCGGCGGGCCGCGCGTACTCGGGGACCTGACGGCGGACCTCCTCCTCCACCTGGTCGGCGACTGCCGCCAGCTGGGCGCGCAGCAGCTCCGCCAGCTCGGGCGGCACCGGTGGCGTACGGGGGCGGTCCGGCACCCCGTGCGGGGTGGGCACAGCCATCACGGGCACTCCTTTCGGCCGGAAGCGGCTCACCCGCGGACTGTTGCCGCTGGGACGAGGGGCAAGTCCTGTGTTGGACGGACGACCCCTGCGCTCCGTTCCGTGCCCCGACGGCACCCCCGTCACTCCGGCACACCCAGAGCACGGGCGAGCATCGGCCACGAGGCGGTGAACTCCCGCTTCCAGTAAGCCCAGTCGTGTCCTCCTCCCGAGTACAAGTGCGTGGTGGCGCGGATGCCCAGGCGGGTGAGCGCGCCGGCGAAGCCCTGCGCCGAGGGCCACAGGGCGCTCTCCAGCACCCCGGGCAGCGGGTCGCCGCTGCCGCCGCCCACTCCACTGCCCTGCGACACGTACAGGGCGGTGCCGCGCAGCCCCGCGGCGCGGGCCCTCGGATTGAAGTCCCGCCAGGTCAGGAGGTTCAGCAGCGGATGGCCCCACAGCGACGCGGCGGGCAGGTTCTCACGGGCCACGATGGCGTCCATGATGGCGGGAACGCCCGGGGCGGTGGTGTCGAGGATGCCGCTGTAGGAGGCCGCGGCCGTGAACGCCCCGGGGTGGCGGGCCGCGTGGGCCATCGCGCCGTAACCGCCGGTGGAGACACCGGCGACCGCCCGTACACCGGAGGCCCGGTAGTCCCGGGCGAGCAGCGCCGGCACCTCCTTCACCTGGAACGTCTCGTAGTCGGGGCCGTCACGCCAGACGCTGGGGATGCCGGTCGGGCCCGCGTCCGGCATCGCCACGATCAGGTCGCGGCCTTCGGTGAAGGCCTCGATGTCGGTCTCCCGGGTCCAGGACCTGTAGTCGTCGTGGGCGCCGTGCAGCAGATACAGCACGGGATACGTCCGCTCCGGCCGCGCACCGAAGTCCGACGGCAGGATCAGCCGGACCGGGGCGCTGCGGCCGAGCGCGGCGGAGGGCACGGACACGTCCAGCGTGCGCGGCCCGAGCCGGGCGGCGGCCCCGGCACGGCCCGTGCCGCCCGCGGCCCCGAACAGGACGGCGAGGCCGGCGGCGGCCGTCGCTCTGGCGACAGTGCGCCGGGAGACTCCGGCAGCGGGCTTCGGCGGCAGGTCGGGCATGACGGCTCCTCGGGTCGGTTTTCAGGGGGCCCGCTCGGCGAGCACCCGGTTGAGATGGGCGGCGATCTCGTCGACGTGCGGCGGATCGAGCAGCGACAGATGGTGACCGGCCACCGGCACGACCTCCAGGCGCGGGCACACCTCGTCCCAGCCCAGCGCCTCGTCGTCCCGTTCGTACGCCGGGTCGCGCACGGTGTGGGACGCGGGTTCGGTGGCCCGGTAGAGCACGACCGGCCCGTCGTACCCCCCGGGCCGGTGCGACTCCCCGATGCCCATGTCCAGGTAGGAGGCGCGCTGGTGCTCCAGCGCCGCGGGCGGCACGTCGGCGGCCTGGCGCAGCGCCCGCAGCACGGTGTCGATGCGGTCCCGGTCGTCGTCCATGGCCACGAGATCGTCGTACGGCAACTCCAGCCGCACCCCGTAGGCGTCGGCGACGTGGCCGGCGAAGCCCTCGAAATGCGCCCGGATCCGCTCGGCGCGCGTCACGCCGGGCCGGAGGAGGGGGCGTACGGAGTCGAGGAGCACGACCAGCGGCACGTCCCGTCCGGCGGCGGTCAGCTGCCGCGCGATCTCCTGGGCGACGAAGCCGCCGAAGGACCAACCGCCCAGCAGGCAGGGCCCGTCCGGGTGGGCGGCGTCGATCGCCTCGGCGTAGCGCCGCGCCTTCTCCGGCACGGTCCCGGCCTCCTCGATCCGCTCCAGCCCGTACACCGGCCGGTCCTGCCCGAGCCGTTCGGCGAGCGCCCGGTAGACGGTGACCGGGCCGCCGGCCGCGTGGACGAGGAACAGCGGTGGCCTCGAACCGGTGGCGCGCAGCGGGCGCAGCGGGGTGTCCTCACCGGGGAGGGCGTGCCGGATCCGGGCGGCGGCGTCCTCGACCGTGGCGGCGGCGAACAGGTCGCGCAGGGACAGTTCGATGCCGAACTCCCGCTCCACGGCCGTGCGGACCCGGACGGCCATCAGCGAGTCCAGGCCCAGATCGGCCAGGGCGGTGTCCGGGGCGACCCGGGTGGGCGGATGGCCGGTGACGGAGGCGATGTGGTGGGTCAGCCGGGCCAGGACCGACGAGGGATCCGCCGCCTCGGCGGGAGATTCCGCCGGTTGCGGGGCCGGCTCGGTGCGGGCTCGTCCGTCCGTCCACCAGTGGCGTACGTGCCGCCACCGGGGCAGCGGCAGGTCGACGACCCGGCCGGGCGGCACGGGCAGCCGGTGGCCCGCCACGTACAGGGCGCCCAGCTGCCCGGCGAACGCCTCCGCCCCGTCGGCGTCCCGGCGCAGGGTGGCCAGGGCGAGCGCGCCGGGCACGGTGTCGGCGACGGCCCCGGTCAGCACCGGGTGGGGTGAGATCTCGACGAACGCCGTGTGGCCGTCGGCCGCGGCCGCCGCGAGCGCCCGGTCCAGACGGACGGGCCGCCTGAGGTTGGCCGCCCAGTGGGCCGCGTCGAACACGCAGTCGCCGCGCGGATCGTCGAGGACGGTGGAGTACACCGGGACACGCGGCCGCCGGCCCCGGACGCCGGACAGCGCCTCGGCGAGATCCGGCAGCAGCGCGTCGACCTGGGGCGAGTGCCCGGCGCCGACGACCCGCATGGCCCGGGCTGCCCGGCCCTGTCCCTCCAGCCGGCGCACGAGCCCGGCCACCGAGGCCTCCCCGCCCGTGACGACCTTCTGCCGGGGGGAGGAGTGCACGGCGACGTGCACATCCGGGAAGTCCCGCTCCAGGGACTCCAGTTCGGCGTCGTCCAGGTCCACCACGGCCATCGCGCCGCCGCTCAGTCCGCTCAGCAGCCGGGCCCGTACGGCGATGACACGCGCCCCGTCCGCCACGTCCAGCGCGCCCGCGCACACCGCCGCCGCGACCTCGCCCATGGAATGGCCGACCACCGCGGCGGGCTCGACCCCGTACGAACGCCACAGCTCGGCGAGTGCCAGTTGAAGGCCGAACAGCACGGGCTGGGCGACGTCCAGGCGGTCGAGGCCGGCCCCGGAGGACAGGTGGTCGTACAGGGACAGGCCGCACTCCGGGGCGAGCTGCGGGTCGAGTTTCTCCACGGCGGCGGCGAACGCGGGTTCCTCGGCCAGCAGCCTGCGCCCCATGCCGGGCCACTGGCTGCCGTAGCCGGAGAAGACCCACACCGTGCCGCGCCCCACCCGGTCGCGGTCACCGGTCACCACCCGCGCGTCCGGGCGGCCCGCCGCCAACGCGACCAGTGCCGCGGAGAGTTCGGCGCGGTCCCGGGCGACCACGGCGGCGCGTACGGGACCTCGGCCGGAGCGCCCGGCCAGGGTCCGGGCCACGTCGGCGGGGTACGCGGTGTGCTGGCGCAGCCAGTCGGCGAGCCGCCCCGCCGTGTCGCGGACGCGCCCCGCGTCGAGGTCGGACAGCACGTGCACGCACGCCACGGCCTCTTCGGCCGGCCGCACGGGGACAAGGCCGGGCGGCCCCTCCTCCAGCACCACATGCGCGTTGGTGCCGCCGAAGCCGAACCCGGAGACCCCCGCGAGGGCGGTGCCGCTGTAGCGGGGCCAGGGCTCCGGCTCGGTCACCACCCTCAGCCGCTCGTCGGCGAGGGACGTGTCCTCCGCGCAGTGCAGGGACGGCGGGATGCTGTCGTGGTGCAGGGCCAGCACGGTCTTCACCAGGCCCGCGATGCCGGCGGCGGACTCCAGATGCCCCAGGTTGCCCTTGACGGAACCCAGCAGCAGGGGCTGGTCCGGGTCGCGGTCCGCGCCGAGCACCGCGCCCAGCGCGCCCGCCTCGATCGGGTCGCCCAGCGGGGTGCCGGTGCCGTGCGCCTCCACGTAGTCGACACGGGCCGCCGCGAGCCCCGCCCGCGCGTACGCGCTCTCCAGCAGCGCCCGCTGGGCTGAGGGGTTGGGCGCCATCAGGCCGTTCGAGCGGCCGTCGGAGTTGACGGCGGTGGCGCGGACGACGGCCAGGACACGGTCGCCGTCCCGCTCCGCGTCGGACAGCCGCTTCAGGATCACGGCGGCGCAGCCCTCGCCGCGCCCGATGCCGTCGGCCGCCGCCGAGAACGGCTTGCACCGCCCGTCCGGTGCGAGCGCGCCCGCTCTGCGGAAGGCGACGGTGACGGCCGGCGACAGCAGCAGGTTGACCCCGGCGGCGATCGCGATGTCGCTCTCGCCCGTGCGCAGGCTGACGCAGGCGTGGTGCACGGCGACCAGCGAGGAGGAGCAGGCCGTGTCGACGGCCAGGCTCGGCCCCCGCGTGTCCAGGACGTAGGCGAGCCGTCCGGCGGTCACGCTCAGCGCGCCCCCGGCCGGCGCCCAGGGATCGACGGCGGCCGGATCGGCGCCCGTGAGCTGCCCGTACTCGGCGGCCGACACCCCGACGAACACCCCCGTCGCGGTGCCCGCCAGGGACCCGGCCGGCACGGCGGCGTGGTCGAGCGCCTCGTGGACGACCTCCAGCAGGATCCGCTGCTGGGGGTCCATCACCGCCGCCTCGCGCGGGGTGATGCGGAAGAAGTCCGCGTCGAACCCGGCGACGTCGTCGAGATAGCCGCCGTACGGATGGGCGTCGGCGGGCGGAAAGGCGGTGAAGTCACGCCAGCGGTCCTCCGGGACGCGCCGGATCGCGTCGCCGCCCTCGCTCAGCAGCCGCCAGTAGCCGTCCGGGCCGTGCACCCCGCCGGGCAGCCGGCAGCCGACCCCGACCACGGCGACCGGCTCGGCCGTCCCGCCCGCCAGCCCGGCCCGCGGCCCGGGCGCTGCCCCGGTTCCCGAGGCAGCCGAGGCTCCTGGGACATGCAGGGCTTTCGAGGCCTCCGGGGCCCCCGAGCCTTCGGTGCGGCACAGCCGCGCCACCAGCGCCTCACCGGTGGGCGTCTCCCACAGCAGCGTCGTCGGCAGCTCGCGGCCCGTGGCCCTCGACAGTTCACCGGCCAGGGCGACGGCGTCCCGCGAGGACATGCCGAGGTCGGCGAGCGGCCGGTCCATCGGAACGTTCTCGGGCGAGGCGCCGTACCAGAGGGCCACCCGTTCGGCGATCAGCCGGCGCAGCGCGCCCTCGTCGAGCGGCCTCATCCCGCGGCACCCGTCGCCGTGCCGGCCTGCCCGCCGTACGCGCCCTCCAGGTACCGGGCCCGGGTCAGAGCCCGCGACACCTTCCCGCTGGAGGTACGCGGCACCGTGCCCGGCGGCACGACGACGACGTCGGCGAGCCGCAGCCCGTGCCGGGCGGAGACGGCACCGCGCACGGCACGCACCACGGCCGGCACGTCGAGCTCGGCGAGGCGCGCGGTCCGCGCGTGCTCCGCCACGATCACCACCCGCTCGACCCCGTTGCCCGGCACGGCGAACGCCGCGAGCCGGTCCCGGCGCACCGCCGGGTCCGCGTCCTGGGCCGTCGCCTCGACGTCCTGCGGATAGTGGTTCCGGCCGTCGACGATGATCAGGTCCTTCAACCGCCCCGTGACGACCAGCTGCCCCTCCAGAACCGTCCCGAGATCACCCGTGCGCAGCCAGCCGCCCGGAGCGGCCGCGGTGTCCGCGAACTCGGCGCCGAAGACGTCCCCCGGTCCCCGGTTCCAGTAGCCCCGGCCGACATTCGGCCCCTGCACCCAGATCTCGCCGACCTCGCCCTCCGACAGCAGGGCCCGGGTCACCGGGTCGGCGACCCGGACCCGTTGGCCCGCCGGAGTGCCGCAGCCCGCCAGCAGCACCGCCCGTGGATCGTCCGGCCGCGCCGGCAGGGCCTTGCCGGCGGCCAGGGCGTCACGGTCGAGCGCGAACCGGCTGAGCGGCTCACCCGGCCGGGCCGCGCAGACGAACACGGTCGCCTCGGCCAGCCCGTACGACGGGCAGTGGGTCTCCGGTGCCAGGCCCTGACCGGCGAACGCGGCGTGGAAACGGTCGGCCGTGCCCGGGCGGACCGGCTCACTGCCGTTGATCAGAGCCGTCACCCGGTCCAGCCGCAGCCCCTCCTTCTGGTCGGCGGAGACGCTCGCGGCGCAGTAGTCGTAGGCGAAGTTGGGCGCGGCGCTCACCGCGTCCGGGTGCGCGGAGAGCAGCCGCAGCCAGCGCACCGGCTCGTGCAGGAAGGCCGCCGGGTCCATCAGCACCGACAGCAGCCCTCGTGCCACCGGGGCCGCGACGCTGAGCACCAGTCCCATGTCGTGGTAGAGCGGCAGCCAGCCCACGCAGGTCACCGGGCGGGCGTCGGCACCGTAGGCGGTGAGTGCCTGGCGGGCGTTGGCGACGACGTTGCCGTGGCTGATCTCCACCCCCGCCGGGGCGCGGGTCGAACCGGAGGTGTACTGCAGATAGGCGGTCGCCTCGGCGTCCGGCGGGACGGGCCGCCAGTCCCGGGAGGCGTCGTCGGGCACCTGGTCCGCCACGACGATCCGCGGTCCGTCGGGCCCGAGGACGTCACGCACCTCGTCCAGACAGCGGCTCGTGGTCACGACGGTCGAGGGACGCGCGTCGGCCAGGACACCCGCGAGCCGGTCCGCGTGCCCGGGCAACCCCGGCGGATACAGCGGCACGGCGACCGTCCCGGCGGCCAGGGCCGCGAGGAAGGCGGTCACGTACTCCGTGCCCTGCGGACACAGCAGCGCGACCCGGTCTCCCGGACCGGCCTGACCGGCGAGCCGCGCGGCCAGCGCCCGCACGCGCACGTCCAGGCGGCGCCAGGTCAGCGTGCGGTGAACGCCGCGCGAGTGCGGTGCCGGGTGCTCGACGAAGGTGAACGCCCGGCGGTCCGGGGTGCTTTCGGCCCAGTGCCGGACGTACTCCGGCAACGTGGGGCACACGGGCGCGAGCGGGGGGCGGCGGCTGTCCATCAGGCGGGGCTCCTCACGGCGCGGATCGGCGTACGGCGCATCGCGCGTACGGCGCGCATCGGCTCTCGGTGCGGATCGGATTGCGGTGCGGATCGGATTGCGGTGCGGATCGGATTGCGGTGCGGATCGGATTGCGGTGCGGATCGGTCGCGGGGCGCGAACGGGGAGGTCAGAGCGGGATGTTGCCGTGTCGGCGTTCCGGCATCGGCGCGCGTTTGCCACGCAGGGCCCGCAGCGCGCGGCAGACCTGCTCCCGCGTCTCGCGCGGCGCGATGACGGCGTCGACATAGCCGCGTTCGGCGGCGAGATAGGGCGTGCCGTGGGTGCGCTCGTATGCGGTGAGCAAGCGGGCGCGCAACGCCTCGGGGTCGTCGGCCGCGGCGAGTTCCCGCCGGTGCAGAACGCCCACGGCCCCCTCGGCGCCCATGACGGCGATACGGGCGGTGGGCCAGGCGAGGTTCACGTCGGCGCCCAGATGCTTGGAGCCCATCACCGCGTATCCGCCGCCGTACGCCTTGCGCACCACGACCGTGACCTTGGGGACGGTCGCCTCGGCATAGGCGTACAGCAGCTTCGCTCCGCGCCGGATGATGCCGGCCCGCTCCTGCCGTACCCCGGACAGATAGCCGGGCACGTCGGCGAAGGTCAGCAGCGGGATGCCGAACGCGTCGCAGAACCGCACGAACCGCGCCGCCTTCTCGGAGGCGTCGATGTCGAGGACCCCGGCGGCGTGCAGCGGCTGGTTGGCGACGACACCCACCGAGCGGCCCTCGATCCGGGCGAGGGCGCAGATGATGTTCGGTGCGAACAGCTCCTGCACCTGGAGCAGTTCACCGTCGTCGACGACGGCGTGCAGGATCACCCGCATGTCGTACGCCTCGCCCAGCCGGTCCGGGACGACCTCGTCGAGCGTCGCCCCCGGCGGGGCGTGCCCGGGGGCGTACTCCGGGGGCCGTTCCAGGTTGTTGGCCGGCAGGTACGACAGCAGGTCGCGCACGGTGTCGAGGGCGTCCTCCTCGTCGGCGGCCAGGAAGTGGGCGTTGCCGTTGACGGTGTTGCTGGTGCGGGCGCCGCCCAGTTCCTCGGCCGTGGTGCGCTCGCCGGTGACCGTCTCGATGACGTCCGGGCCGGTGACGAACATGTGCGAGGCGCCGTCCACCATCACCGTGAAGTCGGTGATCGCCGGCGAGTAGGCTGCGCCGCCCGCGCACGGCCCCAGGACGACCGAGATCTGCGGGATCACCCCGGACGCCTTGACGTTGCGGCGCACCAGCTCGGCGTAGAGGGCGAGCGAGGCGACACCCTCCTGGATGCGGGCACCGCCGGAGTCGTTGAGTCCGATCACCGGGCAGCCGGTCTTCAGGGCGAGATCCATCAGCGCGACGGTCTTCTCGCCGAAGGCCTCGCCCATGCTGCCGCCGAACACCGTGGAGTCCTGGGCGAACACGCACACCGGGCGGCCGTCGACCGTGCCGTACCCGGTGATCACCCCGTCGCCGTAGGGACGGCGGGTGCCGACCTCCGCGGCGGGCCGGGCCCGGACGAACAGGCCGGTCTCCGTGAAGGAGTCCTTGTCCACGAGCCGTTCGATCCGCTCGCGGGCCGAGAACTCCCCGCGTCCGCGCGGCCCGCCCGGGGCCACCGCCTGGCCCCGGCGGCGTTCCAGGCCGGCGACGCGCTCCGCGGTACTCCCGGGCACGTGCGCCGCCGTCTCCCCCGGACCGGATGCTGTCACGTCTGTGCTCACAACCACCTCCGAAGCGGTTCTCGAATATGGCAGCGAGGTGGGGGAGCGCCGGGCGGATCGCCGTTCTGTGTGGGGGAGATGAGTCCATCGACGCGGGCTTTCATCCCCGCGTGACAAGCACCGCCGGTCCGGCCGCCGAGGGGGCCGGCGCGATTCAGCTGCCCGAGTGCTGAATGCGTTCTCCTTCTTCTATTGGACCTCGGGCCGACCGGCGTCCACGCTGGAGTGCACCATCGCCCGACAGCCGGGACGACAGCCGGAAGAGGTCACGAGCACATGCACACCCGCCGCATCGGTGATGTCGACGTCAGCGCGATCGGCCTGGGCGCGATGCCCATGTCCATCGAGGGACGACCCGACGAGGAACGCTCCCTCGCCACCATCCACGCCGCGCTCGACGCCGGGGTGACCCTGATCGACACCGCGGACGCCTACCACCGGGACGCCGACGAGGTCGGTCACAACGAGACCCTGATAGCCAAGGCCCTCGCCTCCCACGACCGCGGCGGCGACGTCCTGGTCGCCACCAAGGGAGGTCATCTGCGCCCCGGTGACGGCAGCTGGACGCTGGACGGCAGCCCCCGCCACCTCAAGGAGGCCTGCGAGGCGTCCCTGCGCCGGCTCGGCGTCGAGGCCATCGGGCTCTACCAGTTCCACCGCCCCGATCCGCGCGTCCCCTATGCCGAGTCCGTCGGCGCGATCCGGGACCTGCTGGACGAGGGCAAGATCCGCATGGCCGGCATCTCCAACGCGAACCCCGAGCAGATCCGGCTGGCCGGCGAGATCCTCGGCGGCCGTCTGGTCTCCGTGCAGAACCAGTTCTCCCCGGCCTTCCGCTCCAGCGAGCCGGAGCTGGACCTGTGCGATGATCTCGGCATCGCCTTCCTGCCCTGGAGCCCCCTCGGCGGCATCGCGAGGGCCGGCGAACTCGGCTCGGGTCACGCCGCGTTCGCCCGTATCGCGGAGGCACGCGGCGTGAGCCCGCAGCGGGTGTGCCTGGCGTGGATGCTCGCCAAGTCGCCCGTGGTCGTCCCCATCCCGGGCGCCAGCCGCCCCGAGACCATCCGCGACTCGCTCGCCGCCACCGACCTCACCCTGATGCCGGAGGAACTGGCGGAGCTGGACGCCGCCTGAGCGGACAACGAGACCCGGGAGCGGCCACGGGCGGCTCCCGGGTCTCGTGCTGCGGACACCGGTGAGGTCACCACGCCCACCCCTGGTGTACACGGCCCTGCACAGCGGTCAGCTTGCCTGACGGCCCGTCAGAGACGATCAGTTTTTCGTCAAATCCGTCCCTGGTGAGAAAAACGTGTGAATGTTTCCGCGTGGTTCGGGCATACGCAGCGAAAACAGAGAGAGGGGCGCTACGTGCTCGTACCGGACCGGAAGGTCGTCAGGGAGTTGCTGACGCAGTACGCGTCGCTGAGGATCGCTCAGGCGGAGAGGCACGTGCCGACGGCGGCACGCCGGCTTGAGGACGTCAGCTACACGCTGTGCGTGATGATGGGAACGTCCGACATCACCGACGCCATCGCCAAGGCCGACACCCTGCTGCTCACCAAGGAGCGGTCCGAGGAAGCGGACGCGGACGGAGAGAGCGGTCTGACGCTGGTCGGCTGACATCTCCTGACATCTGGTCAGTCCCGGAACCACCGGGTACCGCCCCGGCGGCCTGTGAACGGGCCGCCGGGGCGTTCGCCTTCCCGTGGAACGCCGTGCGATACGCGTACGGGGTCGTGCCCACCACCTTGCGGAACCGCTCCCGGAACGCCGTCGGGGAGCCGAACCCCGCCTGCCGCGCGATCCGTTCCACGGAGTGGTCGGTGTTCTCCAGCAGGTACTGGGCGCGCCGCACCCGCGCCCGCAGCAGCCACTGCAACGGCGTCGTGCCGGTCTGCTCGCGGAAGCGGCGGCTGAAGGTCCGCTCGCTCATCCCGGCCCGCTCCGCCAGCGCGCTCAGCGTCACCTCGTGCGCGAGGTTGTCCTCGATCCACTCCAGCAACGGCTCCAGCGCCGACCCCCGGGGCACCGGAGGGTGCTCGTGCACGATGAACTGGGCCTGTCCGCCCTCCCGTTCCAGCGGCATGACCGACATCCTGGCGATGTTCGCCGCGACGGCCGACCCCAGATCCCGCCGGATCATGTGCAGGCACAGGTCCAGCGCGGCTGCCGCTCCGGCCGAGGTGAGGATCTGCCCGTTGTCGACGTACAGCACGTCCGGTTCCACCTCGACCCGCGGGAAACGGCGGGCCAGCTCACCCGCGGCCACCCAGTGCGTGGTCGCGCGCAGCCCGTCCAGCAGCCCTGCCTCCGCCAGCACGAAGGCACCCACGCACACGGACGCGATCCGGGTGCCGGCCCCGGCGGCCTGCCGCAGCGCCGCCAGCACCCGGGCGGAAGGTGGCGGGGCGTCGGGGGAACAGCCCGGCACGATGATGGTGTCGGCCTCCGCCAGCGCCTCCAGACCCCGGTCGACGCGCAGGGTGAAACCGCCGTCCGCCCGCACCTCCGGCGTCTCGGCACACAACCGGACCCGGTAGGCCGGCCGCCCGTCCGGCATCCGGGTCCAGGCGAACGTCTGCTGGGGCGCCGCCATGTCGAACGGCACCACTCGGTCGAGAACCAGGATCGCCACGGAGTGCATGACCGCCACCCTAGGCGCATTCCCGCCAGACGCGTGAACCGCCGGTGTGCCGGCCCGCGGCACAAGAGGGCAGGTCACAGGAGTTGGCGGGAATCCGTCGGAAGCTGTCGTTTCAGCCCATGGGCGATCACGTCCGGGCTCCCTAACGTGGGCCCGGCACGGTCGATCGCATCATGGAAAGAGTCCCGGTGACCAAGATCCTTCTGTCCCTGCACGTGCTGGCCGCCATCGTCGCCATCGGTCCCGTGACCGTCGCGGCCAGCATGTTCCCGCCCGCGGCGCGCCGCGCCGTCCCCGCGGGCGGCGACGCCCCCGACCCGTCGGCGGTGAGCACGCTCGCGCTGCTGCACCGCATCTGCCGCGTCTACGCCGGCATCGGACTGACCGTCCCGCTCTTCGGGTTCGCCACCGGTGCCGCGATGGGCGTCCTGGGCAGCGGATGGCTCGTCACGTCCATCGCGCTGACCGCCGCCGCCGCGGGCATCCTGGTCGCCTTCGTCCTGCCCCGCCAGGAGGAGGTCCTCGGCCAACTGAACGGCGAACAGGCCGTCGAGCACCGGAACACCGTTCAACTCGCCATGTTCACGGGCATCTTCAACCTCCTGTGGGCGACGGTCACCGTCCTGATGATCGTCCGGCCGGGCTCCACGACAGGAGCCTGAGCCCCGGCTTCCGGAGATGGGCTGGCAACGCTTCGGCACCTGGGCGGCCAAGCGCACCTGGCCGGTCAGCTGATGCCGCGCGGCCAGCACATAGCCGGACTCGTAGGGGTCCTCAATGCGAGAAACGCGCCTGTATCCGCAGCGAAAGGGGGCATCCGCTGGGCGGACGCCCCCTCTCAGCCGCAGTCTGCTCACCCCGACGCCTTGTGGGCACGGTACTGATTAGCTGCTTGGGCCCGCTGCCGTGCCGTCCACCTGCTGCGACTCCACAGCCCTGCTCGGCACCAGAACAACAAGGGTTCTGCGCGCTTCGTGCCGCAGCGTGCGGCGCCGAGCAAAGGTCGCAGTAAGAGCGAGGATCGAGACCGTGCCACCGTAAAACGCGGCGGCAATCGTGGAGAGGAGCCCGATCGTCATCGGGCACGCACCTTTCTTCCCCCCGTCCGGCCCGCCCGGATCACAGCCCGGGGTAGGCGTTGATGCGTTGCCTCTCCACCTTACGCGCGCCGTCAACTCCCCCTGCATGCAACGCCGGCAGCATGTCGGTCACCCTTCCGATGCTCGACGAGTGCCATCACGCGCCGCTGGAGAGCGCGGCCAGAGCCTGGTCGGTGATCAGGGCGGTACGCCGCGTCCAGAAGTCCGCGTTGGTGCAGGCGGCGGCCGGCAACCAGGTGCGCAGGCGGGTGAGTCACCGCGATGCCCCAGCGCATGGTCAGCGGACGCCTGGCCGCTACCCGTTCCGCTGAAGTGCTCCGGAGCAGTCGCACGAGTAGCCCGCTATTCGGCCTCGGGCTGCGAGGTGTCCGGCCCAGCTCTCACCGGCCCATCGTGCGGGCCCACCCACTTGCTCCGACAAGCGCGGCTACGTCTTCTTCAGCACCCCAACCACTGCAGCTCTGCTCATCTGGATGCGGAGTTGAGTTTCGACCTCATCAAGCGATCGGCCGATACACCAGGGCCGCACGCACATGCCAGGGCTCTGTCGGCCTGTCCGGCGGGTGAGCCGCAGGCTCCGGGCGGTCACGGCGTCTGCGTCATTCGCGTCCGCGTCCAGCAATGGCGCCTCCCAGAGCGCTTCGAGGCTTTGGCGTGCAGCCGGATGACCCGTCGGCGCTGTCCGGGAGCTCCACGACAGGAGCCTGAGCCCCGGCTGCCCGCATGTCACGGATGTCCGGTCTGCGTCAAGTCCACCCGGGGAATTCACACTCCGGGACACCTGTCCGCCTACACTCGGCTCTCTCGCCCCCGCACGGGGCCGACGAGCAGAAAGGCGCGTTGACGGGTGTTCCAGGATTCCCCCATCTACGACCGACTCATCGCGGAGTGCGGCGATGTCCCCGCACAGGTTCGCCGTGAGGCCGAACGCGTGAGCAGGGAACTGGAGCTGGTCATGCGGCCCGCGCAGTCCCACGGCTACGACCGCCCGCACTCACCGGGCACCGGGTGGCAGCGTACGGCCATGCTGCCCGGGCCGCGGACGCAGTGAAACAGGACCGGTGGACGGCCGGCCCTGGCGCTCAACAGGCCGTCCGTTTCGCGCCGTTGACGTGCGACGGCTCCTCGGGGACCGGGCGGGCCAGCCACTCGGCGATGCTGCGGGCGATCGGCTGGCCCGTCTCCACCTCGACGAACCCGAACTGCCCCGACTGATTGCACTCCAGGAACCACCAGGTCCCGTCGGCGTCCTCGACGAAGTCGAAGGCACCGTACGCCAGTTCGGCCTCGCGCAGATAGGCCCGGACGCCCGGCGCGATGCGGGACGGCACGTCGGTGGGCCGCCACGGTTCGCCGGGCGCGGCGAACCGCACGTCGACCTCGTCGGGGTCCGCGTCCGCGGCGGCCACCTTGCGGGCCGCCAGCATCCGGTCGCCCACCACGGTGAGACGGATGTCGGCCCGTTTGGCGATCCGCCGCTGAAACAGCGTCGGCCCGAACGCGACGGCGGAGAAGTCCGTGTCCGGCGCGACCCGGCTGGTCGGCACGGCGCGGGGCGGGTCCTGCGGATGCGCGCCCGACACCGGTTTGACCACCAGGTCCGGGTAGCGCTCCGAGAACTCGCGGGCGGCACGCGGGAACGTCGTGATCAGCGTCGCCGGCACGGGCAGGCCGCACCGCTGGGCCAGACGCAGCTGCCAGGGCTTGTGCCGGGCCCGGCGGGCCGCGTCGGGGTGGTTCATCCAGCGCGCGTCCGAGCCCCGCAGCATGCCGTAGAGCGCCTGGGCGGCCTCCTCGGTCAGCCACGCGGACGGCTGGGTCGCCCGCCCGGCCGGAGTGCCCGGCCGACGCACCCAGACCGACCGCAGTCCGCCGATGCTCACCAGCCGCCCCCCGGCGGACAGGTGGCCGCGGAAACTGCCGTGGACGTACTCCCCGGACAGCGCGACACCGCCGGTCAGATCGGCGGGGTCGACGCGGACCACCGGAGTCCCGGCCGCGTTCAGGTGCACGACCACCATGTCCGCGGTCACGTCCTCCTCACAGGTGAGGATCAGTACCGTCATCTTCGGCGGCCCGCGGTCAGTCGTCGAAATGGGTCTTGGAGCCGGCGGTGGACGTCGTGGTGCCGACCTCCCTCAACAGGGCGAAGTCGGAGGCGGCCACCCGGCCGTCGTGGAGCACGTTCAACTGGAGTCCGGCGTCGTACACGTACGGAATGGCAGCTTCCAACTCCACTGCCGGGCGCGCGTAGTTGAGCGCGAACGGTTGCATCGTCTCTCCCTCGTCGGTGTTGCGCCGATCGAGCCGGATCCAGGGGCGCGGCCACCCGGTCCGCCGACTCGTTTCGGCTCCCAGAGACTTATACGAATCGAACGGGTGGTTGGTTTCCTTACTTTCCGTAGTCATCGGGCCGGTTGGCGGTCCGGCCGGGGTGCCGACGTGCGCTCCCGTTCGCCGAGGGAGCCGCGGACGGTGCGCAGAGCGAGCAGCAGTACGCCGATGTCGTCCAGGTACACCGGATCGGGCAGCACGTCGGCGGGCAGTACGAAATAGAGAACCGCGCCCCAGAAGACCCAGCGCGGACCTGTGGGCAGTCCCGCGCGGCGCAGTTCGCGCCGGGTCCTGACCAGTCGCACGAGGATGCCGACGGCGAAGACGAGGACGATGGCCGCGAGAACCGCGGCCAGGGTGATCACCGTTGTGGCATCCACGGGCTGCCCTCCTCCTGGCGTGCCGCGACACGGGGTGTCTCTTCCTGGATTCCCGTTTCCGGCGGCTGTATTGCGGCCGGGACCCGACATGTCGGCGTGTCGGCGCATTTTCCATGCCGCCGCGGGTGCGGGTGGTCATCCCGGTGGCTCACCTGAGTGGCACGGTGTGACGGGGGCGCCTAGTAATGGCAGCGTAACGTCGCTCGTCACACGACGGGGGGCGCAGGAGCGGCCGCACTCTTCCCCATGGAGGCGACTATGACCACCTGCTCTTCATCACCCCGCTCGAACGAACCTGCCATACCCGAAGAGCCGAACGGGGTCGCCCAGCCGTCCGCCGAGACCACCGTCGCCACCGGCACGTACCAGGTGGAGCAGACGAGCACACAGCCCGCCGCGCCGGTCCTGGACGAGGCGGACATGAGTCTCGCCCGGCCCGCCGCGCCCGGACCGGACCAGTCGGACCAGGCACCCGCGCCGGCTGCCGCCCCTGGCCCGGGCCAGTCGGGCGAGGCGCCCGTGCGCGGTGCCGCCCCCGGCTCGGACCAGGCGGACCCGGCGCCCCGGCCCGCCGCCCCCGGCTCGCGGACGGCGACCGACTGGTTCGCCACCCCCGCCCCGGACGACGCGAGCACCCTGTCCGCTCCCTCCGGTTCGAACCCGGTGGTCGAGCCGTCCACCGCGCCGGGCCAGGACTGGATGGACCCCGCGGAGTCGCGCCCGGCCCCGCCCGCACAGGATTGGCCGGATCCCGGTGAGGCACGGCCTGTCGCTCCCGCCCCGGACCGGACGGACCAGGCACCGGCGGTGCCCGCACGGCCCGCCACCTCCGGACGGGACGAGGCCGTGCAGTCTCCCGGGCCCGAACCGGGCGACCCCCCTCAGCCCGCCGCGCCCGGCCAGGACGAGACGGACCAGCCGAGCACACGGGACGAGACGGACCAGCCGAGCACACGGCCGTTCGTCATCCGCTCCCTCGACGACAACCCGGTGGAGCTCCGGCCCGGCACCGCGCAGGGCGCCGCCGTACCGTACGGCGACGCCGTCAGCGACCTGGTGCACGCCGCCGTGGCGGACCGGCCCCTGGAGGAGGTCGTCGCCCTCATCACCTCGCTGGAGGAGTCGCCCGACCACGCGGAGGCGAGGGTCGACGCGCTGCGCACGGCCGCAGTGGCCCGGCCCGTGGAGGACGTCTCCCGGCTGATCGCCCTGCTGACGAAGCCCCCGCGCGACGCCGACTGCGCGGACGAGGCCATCCGGGCCGCCGCCGCGAACCGCCCGGTGGAGGAGGTGACCCGGCTGGTGACCCTCCTGCACAAGGAGCCGCAGATGCCCCACGTCCGCGAGGAGGCACTCCGGGCAGCCGCCACCCGCCGGTCCGTCGGGGAGCTGGTCGAGCTGATCGACCGCCTGGGCCTGGAGCGTCTGGACCGCAACGGCCGCCTGCCGGCCGGGACTTCACGTACCGGCGACGTGACCGGGGAGCCCGAGAAGTCCGGCCGGCCGGGCAAGCGCCGTGTGGCACGCCCCGCTTCGGCCCGTGAGACCCGCCCGACGCGCGACGCCCCGCCTGCGGACCGCGCCCGCGCGACGGACCGGCTCGACCGGACCGTGTCGTGGTCGGGCTGGCTCGCCGCCCTGGCGCTGGCCCTGTGCGCGGTGGCCCACTTCCCGCTGCAACGCGGCGGAGCGTCCCTGCACCTGCACGCGCTCGCCCTCGGCCTGTCGGTGCTGTGCACGGTTCTCGCCGTGCTGCTGGCGCTGCGCCCCGTCGCGGTGGTGCTGGCCGGGGCGGTGGTTGTGCCGACGGTGCTGGCTGCGGCCCAGGCCTACCGGAGTCCCTTCCCCTCGGCGTCCCTGCCCCGGGCCGTGGACCTCGCACTCGCCCCGCCGTGGCTCGCCGCCGCGGCCGCCGTGTGCGCGGCACTGCTGGCCCTCGTCGCGCTGGCCTTCCGTATGGTGGCGCCTCTCGCGGGCAGACAGTGGGCGCCCGCGTCGGCGCCCGAGGCACGCCAGATGGCGGAGTGACGCCTACACACCCCGCACCGGACCGGATCCGCCCACCGCGGAGCCGGTCCGGGCGTCGTTCGCCGCCCGGCGGCCGAGCAGCCCGGCCAGTACCCGGTCGGGTGTCAGCGGGAGTTCTCGGAAGCGCACGCCGGTGGCGTGGTGGACCGCGTTGCCGATCGCCGCGGCCGTCCCGACGATGCCGATCTCCCCGATCCCCTTGCTGCCCATGGGGTTCAGATGGGGATCCTCCTCGTCCAGCCAGTGCGCCTCGATCTCGGCGACGTCGGCGTGCACCGGCACGTGGTACGACGCCAGGTCCGACTCCGTGAAGTCACCGAACGCGGCGTCCATCGTGCTGCCCTCGGTCAGTGCCATGCCCAGGCCCATCGTCATGCCGCCGACGAACTGGGAGCGTGCGGTACGGGGGTTGAGGATGCGCCCCGCGGCGTACACCCCCAGCAGCCGGCCGACCCTGACCTCCCCGGTGACCGTGTCCACGGCGACCTCGGCGAAATGCGCCCCGAAGGCGTGCCGCGCCCACTCGCTCTCGGCGTCCGCCGACCCCCGGGTGTCGGCTCGTGCGTCGAGGCCCTGCTCGGGCAGCGGCCCCGGGTGCTCGGCCAGCCGCCGTACCAGCCGGGCACAGGCCTCGTGGACCGCCCAGCCGCAGGAGGCGGTGCCGGACGAGCCGCCGGCCAGCGGCGCCGACGGGAGTTCGGTGCTGCCGACCTCGATCCGCACCCGCTCCAGCGGCACGCCGAGGGCGTCGGCGCCGATCTGCGCGAGCACGGTCCGGGCCCCCGTACCGATGTCCGTGGCGTTGACCCGCACCAGGAACGTCCCGTCGGGCAGCGCGCGGGCCGTCGCCGTGGCGGGCCACACCATGACGGGATACGTCGCCGCCGCCACCCCCGTCCCCAGGAGCAGGGGCCCTTCCCGGCGGGCGGCCGGCCGGGGATCGCGCCCGGCCCACCCGAAGCGGCGGGCGCCCTCGCGCAGACACTCCACCAGGTGCCTGCTGCTGAATGGCTTGCCGCTGTCGGGTTCGACGTCCGGCTCGTTGCGGACACGCAGTTCGACCGGGTCCATGCCCAGCTCGGCGGCCAGCTCGTCCATCGCGGACTCCAGTGCGTACATGCCCGGAGCCTCGCCCGGTGCCCGCATCCATGACGGCGAGGGCACGTCCAGCGCCGCGACCCGGTGCTCCGTACGACTGTGGGGGGCCGCGTACATCACCCGCGCCGGCACCGCCGCCTGCTCCACGAACTCCTTGATCCGGGAGGTGTGCGTCGTGACCTCGTGCACGAGGGAGGTGAGGCGCCCGTCCGCGTCGGCGCCGAGCCGCAGCCGGTGCAGGGTGGGAGCACGATGCCCCACGACGGCGGGCAGGTACCGGCGGGGCAGCGCCACGGTGACCGCCCGCCCGGTCTGCCGTGCCGCCATCACGGCGAGAACCACGTCGGGCCGTGGTGTGCCCTTGGAGCCGAAGCCGCCGCCGACGTGCTCGGCGGTGACGACGATCCGCTCCTCGGGAATGCCGAACAGCCCGGCGAGCACGCCCCGTACGGCACCGGAGCCCTGGCTGGAGGTGTGCACGGTGAGCCGGTCGTCGTCCCAGCGGGCGGTGCTGGCGTGCGGCTCCATCGGGTGGTTGTGCAACGGCGGCACAGAGTAGGCGACATCGACCCGAGCGGCCGACGAACCGAACGCCCCGTCGGGATCGCCCTGTTCGCGGACGGCCGGATAACCGGCGTTGGCCTCCTCGGGGACGTACACACCCGGGTGCGAGGCGGTGAGGGTCACATCGTGATCCTCGACGGCGTAGTCGACGCGGACCGCGGCGGCACCGGCCCGCGCCGCCTCCAGGGTCTCGGCCACCACCAGCGCCACGAACCAGCCGCGGTGCGGAACCCCGGGGTCCTGGAACACGGCGAGCGTGGGATCGTCCGGCTCGACGAGCCGCGGCGCGTTCTCGTGGGTGAGGACGGCGAGCACACCGGGCACGGCCAGGGCGGCAGCCGTGTCGACGCCGGTCACCCGGCCCCGGGCGACAGCCGCCGGCACGGGCCACGCCTGGGCCCGGCCCGGGGAGTGGTACTCGGCGGCGTAGCGGGCGGTGCCGCTGACCTTCTCCAGGCCCTCCCGGCGCTCGGCAGGGGCTCCCACGCTGCCGGTCATGAAGCCCTCCTCGTCAGCGCCGCGTCCGCGAGCCGGGACAGCACGTCCAGGGCGATCCCCCGGGCCAGCGGCACCTTGTAGGCGTTGTCGCGCAGCGGCTGCGCGGCGGACAGTTCCAGGTCGACGGCGTGCTCGAACGCGGCGGCGGTCGGAGCCGCACCCAGCAGCGCCTCCTCCGCCCGCCGGGCCCGCCACGGCCGGTGCGCCAGCGCCCCGAACGCGAGCCCCACGTCGCCGACCACACCGTCCGACACCCGCAGCACGGCCGCGACGGACGCGAGCGCGAAGGCGTACGAAGCCCGGTCGCGGGCCTTGCGGTACGCCGACGGCAGCCCTGCGGTGGCGGCCGGCAGCACCACGCCGGTGACGAGTTCGCCGGGCCGGATCTCGGTGTCCTGCTCCGGCCGGTCCCCGGGCAGCCGGTGGAAGTCCGCCGCCGCGACACTCCGGGCGCCCTCGGGGCCGTACAGCTCGACACGCCCGTCCAGAGCGGCCAGCGCCACCGCCATGTCCGACGGATGCGTGGCGATGCAGTGCTCGGAGTGGCCCAGCACGGCGTGATCACGGTGGACGCCCTCCCGCGCGCCGCAGCCGCTGCCCGGCTCGCGCTTGTTGCACGGCTTCGACAGGTCCTGGAAGTACGGGCACCGGGTGCGCTGGAGCAGATTGCCGCCGGTCGTCGCCGCGTTGCGCAGCTGCCCCGACGCCCCCGCGAGCACCGCCTGCGACAGCGCCGGGTACCGGTCGCGCACGAGGGGGTGGGCCGCGAGGTCGCTGTTGCGGACCAGCGCCCCGATCCGCAGTGCACCGTCCGGCAGCTCCTCCACCGCGTCCAGCGGCAGCCGGGTGACGTCGACGAGGGCGGCGGGCCGCTCGACGCCGAGCTTCATCAGATCGACGAGATTGGTGCCGCCGCCGAGATAACGGGCGCCGGCGTGGGAGGCGTAGGCGGAGGTCGCCTCCTCGACGCTCCGGGCGCGGACGTAGGCGAACTCCTTCACGGGATCACGTCCTCCACGGCCTCGGCGATCCGCGGATACGCACCGCACCGGCACAGGTTGCCGCTCAGCCGCTCCCTGATCTCCTCCCGGTCCAGCGGCACCGGCTCGCCCGAGGGCGTCTGCGGGCCGGTGACGTGCGAGGGATGGCCGGCCGCCGCCTCGGCGAGCATGCCGGCCGCGGAGCAGATCTGGCCCGGGGTGCAGTAGCCGCACTGGAAGGCGTCGCGCTCCAGGAAGGCCCGTTGCAGGGGGTGGGGTTCCTCGCCGTCGCCGGACAGCCCCTCGATCGTGGTGATCTCACAGCCGTCCAGGGCGACCGCGAACAGCAGACAGCTGTTGACGCGCCGCCCGTCCACCAGGACCGTGCAGGCGCCGCACTGGCCGTGGTCGCAGCCCTTCTTGGCGCCCGTGAGGTCCAGATCCTCCCGCAGCAGGTCCAGCAGGACCCGCCGGTGGTCGACGGTGAGGGTGTGGGGTTTGCCGTTGACGCGGAGCGTCGTCTCCGAGTGGTGCTGGTCGTTGCCCATGTCGTCGAGGACCTTCCCGGACGGTCCGTACTGCCGTACGCACCGCGTATCCACCAGACCACGACTGACACGTGCACCCCGTGCGGAAGAGCCCAGGGGATGTCCGCTAGCGCTCGTCCCGGGACGGGGCCACGGGACGCTGGGACCTGCTCTTGAGGCGTTCGAACGTGCGCGTGAGCTGGTGCAGCGGAGACGCCGTGGAGGCGTCGGAGGGCTGCTGACGCACCGGAGCGGCCGCGGCGGACTCCTGGTAGGCGGCCAGAGCCTCGTGGGCGCGTTCGGCCGCCTCCCGGTACAGGTCACGTGACTTCGTCATGGCCTCGAGTGCCTCGGCGTACATGGCCACGAGACCGCGCTGGCGCTCCAGCTCCTCCTGGAGGGTCAGCAGGTGCCAGTCCTCCCGGAGCGCGGTGAGGGCGTCCTCGGCGCCCTCGGGCAGCGGTCTCGGCAGCGCGGCGTACCTGGTCACCGCGTCGACGAGGCCGGCCGGCTCCGAGCCGTCGAGGAAGACCGCGCGGACGGAGAAGTCCTCGGCGTCGTAGCCCTCCGGCGCCGGGGTGCCGGGCAGCACCACGGCACCACCGCGCGGCACCTGCACACCCGCATCCCGCAGGGCCCAGTTGACCCCCCGCAGCTGCTGCGGGGCAGCCCGGTGCTCCACCACACGGTGCCGCAGCCCCGCCGGCAGCCACCGTGCCACCGGCAGCCGGCCCCGCTCGTCCGTGGTCATCGCCTCGTGGACGACCACATGGATGTGCCACCCGCCGGGCACCGCGTTCCTGAACAGGCGCCGCGTGTCCTTGTCGTCCTGGGGAAGTGGGTTGATCTTCCCCAGGGACAGCTCCACGGCGCCGTCCCGGTCCCAGGCGACGTCCGGCTCCTCCGGCCAGAACAGCGCGGCCGGCGACGGCCAGTCGTTGTTCCACGGCCGCTCGGCCTCGGCGACCAGAATCCACTCCTGCCCGCCGTCCGGCCCGGGCGTCACGCCGATCCGGGCCCGCACGGTCACCGTCTCCTCCACCCGCCAGCGGGCCTCGAAGGCTCGCTCGGCCGGGGCGGCCTCGGTCCCGGCACCGGTCCCGGCTTCGGTTCCGGCCTCGGTTTCGGCCTGGGGCAACTCGAGAAAGTCGTCGATGGCCCGACTTCGCTTGCGCAGCTCGAGCGAGCGCCGGAGCACGTCTTCCGCGGCGCCTCCGGCATGGCGGCCGCGAGCCAGCCACACCGTGGCGGGAGTCATGGGGCGGACGGTGGGGGAGGTCGGCATGGGTCCAATTGTGAACGGGGGCAGGTGCGCCTGCCAGTATCGTCGCCGCAGGCCGACGGGCATAACCCGGGGTCACAGACGGGGCGGCGCCCGGCGGCGCCCGGCGGCGCCAGGGGGCAGCGCCGGGTGCGCGGAGGCACGTGGCGCGCACGGGGTGTGCGCGCCGCGCGCGAACCGGCGGATCACACTCATGGCCCCACCGGTGTCCGGTCCCGACAATGGTCCGCACGAGCAGGGCCCGCCCACCATCCGCATCGGGGCGGGTCCTGTTCGCCTGCCGTCAGGCTTCTCCGGGGCGTCACGATCCTGTCCATCCAACGGAAAGACGCTTTGTCGCGGCCGCCGATCTTCGCAGGTGCGCCTGACGCAACCCCGCCATGCAGCGAAACGGGCAATGGAGACGGATGGGTTACCGCCGTTAACGCAAATGCAACAAGGCCGGGGGCAGCCCCGGCCTTGTCGTGCTCGGTGTCGAATGCCGATCGATGATCAGTGCTGGGCGGTCAGCCTCTCGTAGCCGGCGAGCCGCACGCACACGGTGATGCCGTAGGCGATCTGCTCCAGCTCCTCGAGAGCCGGGTAGGTGGGGCCGATGCGGATCACACGGTCGTCCGGATCGTCGCCGTGGGGGTGTGTGGCCCCGGCCGGGGTGACGGCGATGCCGGCCTCGGCGGCCAGGCGGACCACCTCACGGGCACAGCCGTCGAGAACCCTGAGCGCGACGAAGTAGCCGCCCTTCGGCCGCGTCCAGGTGGCGAGCCCGGTGTCGCCGAGCTGCTCGCTGAAGACGCGCTCGACGGTCGCGAACTTCGGCGCCAGGATCGCGCGGTGACGGCGCATATGAGCACGCAGCCCGTCGTTGTCCTTGAGGAAGAGCGCGTGACGGAGTTGGTTGACCTTGTCCGGGCCGATCGTCCGCTTCCCCGAGTTGGCACGCCACCAGGCGACGTTCGCGGGTGAAGAGCCGAAGAACGCGACCCCCGCCCCGGCCATCGTGATCTTCGAGGTGGAGCCGAACACGAACGCCCGGTCCGGGTGGCCGGCCTCGCGGCACGCGGCGAGGATGTCACCGACCTCCGTTTCGCCGTCGAGGTGGTGCACCGCGTACGCGTTGTCCCAGAAGATCCTGAAGTCCGGTGCGGCCGTCTCCATGGCGGACAGCCGGCGCACGGTCTCGTCGCTGTAGCAGGTGCCGTCGGGGTTGCTGTACTTGGGCACGCACCAGATGCCCTTGATCCGCGCGTCGGAGCGCACGAGGTCCTCGACGACGGCCATGTCCGGTCCGCCGTCGGTCATCGGGACGGGGATCATGTCGATGCCGAAGCGTGCGCACAGGGCGAAGTGCCGGTCGTAGCCGGGCACCGGGCACAGAAACGCCACCCGCTGGTCGGCCCAGCGGCCTTCGGCCCCGGGTACGTCGCCGAGGAGGGCGTGCACGATGCAGTCGTGCATGAGCTCGAGGCTCGAGTTGCCGACTGCCAGCAGCTGGTCGACGGGGACTTGGAGGACGGGCGCGAAGATGTCCCGCAGCTCCCGCAGCCCGTCGCTCGGGGCGCCGTAGTTGCGGCAGTCGGTGCCGTCCAGTGCCGTGTAGCGCCCGTCGGGCAACGTGAGCAGTTCAGCGGACAGGTCGAGCTGCTCGGGCGAGGGCTTGCCCCGCGTCAGATCCAGCCGCAGACCGCGGTCCTTGAGGTCGGCGTAGTCACGACGCGCCTCGTCCAGGCCTAAGGCGAGGGCGTCGGCGTCACGGTGAGCAATGGTTGTCATGGTGTCCTTGGGTCAACGCGGTGTCGGGCGGCGCCGTGGTGCCGCCGCCCGGCCCGACGCTAACAAGCGACAACCGGTCGGCTCACCGTTCTTGCTGCTCGACGGCCTTCTCGTGGGAGATGTCGAGATCGCGTAGCAGGTAACCCGCGTGGAGCCGGTTACGTGCCCCGATACGGCGCATGATGTCGGCGAGGTGGGGCTGGAAGGTGCGCAGGGAGATGCCCAGACGCTTGGCGACGACCTTGTCGTCGTAGCCCTGGGAGAGCAGTTTCACGATCGCCGTCTTGATTTCCTCGGAGCTGCGCAGCACCTGATCAGCGCGCTGGGCGGCAGTGGGAGCTTCACGGCGATCGCGGTCCCCTCGAACCCCGCGCCGACCGGTGCGGCTCGCTCGACCTGCGCGATCAGACCCTGGGTGCCGAAGGTGTGGTGCACCGTGGCCTGGGCCACTTCCAGCTCGGCGGCGATGCCACGCGTGCTTCCGGCCGCGCGCCCTTCTCTCGCCATGGAGTCGATGGCCGCCTTGATCCGGCGGCCCTGGCGGTTCTTCTCCTGGCGGCCGCGCGCGAGCTCGGGTTGCGCATCCCGCACGTAGGACAGGTCCTGCTCGCTTCGGATCGGTCCCGTATGCAACCTTGTCTGCTCCGCTGCACATTCACTTGGAAAATGCCAAAGCCTTCACCTGGGCCGAGCACGTTCCGTAGTGTCGTGCTCACGTTCGCGGGAACGGCCGTGCAGGGGAGGGGGGATTCGGCGTGCCCGGAATCGACGAGAGTCTGCTGGAGGCCATGCGGCTGCCCGGCGCGCGAGGGGCGGCGGTGGTCGACTGGATCAGCGGTCTCGCCCTCGGCGCGGTGGGTGACGCTCCGGGCGGTGACCTGGAGGCGGCGGCCGCCGAGACCGCCGAACTCGCCCGCCTCGCCACGGAGAGCGGCGTGCTCGCCCCGGCCGGCGGTGACGCGGGCGGAGCGTCCGGCAAGGAACCACCCGTACAGGACCTGATCATCACGAACAGCGACTCGTACCACCTGCTCAGGTTCGTCACCACGACCTTCGACAGCACCGTGTTCCTGCACTTATGGCTCGACCGCGGCGACGGCAACCTCGCCCTGGCCCGCATCCGGCTGGCCGAGATGGCGGACAGACTGGTGCTCGGATGATCACGCCGTCCCGGACCTCCCGCACGGACGAGCCGGTCTCGGCCCTGCTCGGCACCCTCGCCGTACAGGGCGCGAGCGGCGCCCTGTCCACCGAGGCGGGGATCGTCTACCTGGCCGCGGGACACGTCGTCCATGTCGAATCCGCCCTCACCGCCGACATCGGCGATCTGCTCACACACAGCGGCGCGCTCGCCCCGGACGGCTGGTGGGAGGCCATCGACCAGGCGGGCCGCCGTTGTCGCGTCGGCCGTCAGCTGGTGGACAGCGGCCACCTGGCCGCCGGCGCGCTCGAACTGTGCCACCTGGGCGCCCTCTTCGACGCGGCGTACTTCGTCCTCGCCCACGACGGACCGGCACTCCGCTTCCGCCCCGGAGCCGCGCACTGGCTGGGCGCGGTCCGTGCCGTGCCGGTGGACACCGTCCTGCGCGAGTCGAGACGCCGCCGCGAACTGCTGCACCGCATATGGCCCGAACCCGCGATCGACCTCGCCCCGCTCGCCCGCGTGCCCGGCACCGGCCCGGCGGACCTGCCTGCCCGCCGCAGCCGCACCCTCGCCCAGGTCGACGGTGTCCGCACGGCCGCCCAGATCGCCACCGCCCTCGCCTGCCGCACCTTCCACACCCTCGTCGAACTCCGCCGCTTGGCCGCCGCCGGGCTGGTCGTTCCCAAAGTCCCCGCCCCTGCTCCAGCTTCTGCCCCCGCCCCCGCCCCCGCCCCCGTGTCCGCCGAGCCGGGCCCCGCCCCTCGTCCCACGGCACCGGACGAGCCCGACACCGCACTGCTGCGACGGCTCCTGCACGCCTTGGAGGCACTGTGATCCGCGCGCGACGACAGCGTGCCGAAAGGAGACTGCTCATGGCCGTCGAGACCGACGTCCTCGACGAACTGCGTCGGCTCCGCACCCGAGTCCCCCGCCTGACCGGTTCGCTCGCGGCCACCGTCGACGGACTCGTCCTCGCCCACGACGTCCCGGACGCCGAACCGGAGGGACTCGCGGCGCTCACCGCCGCCGCCCTCGGCGTCGCCCACCGCATGACCGACGCCGCGGCCCGCGGCGACTTCCGTGAACTACTGGTGCGCGGCTCCGGAGGCTACGTCGCCACCTACGCGGCCGGTGCGACCGCCGTCCTCACGCTCCTCGCCGAGGACCGCGTCAACGTCGGCCGCCTCCACCTGGAGGGCCGGCGTGGCGGCGCCCGGATCGCGGACCTGGTGGCCACGCACGTCGGCCCGGGCACCGGCCGCCACGCCGACCGGCCCGCGCCAGCCGAACACCTCGCGGCGGCACCCCCCGCCACGGCCCGCCCCATCGGCACCCTCCCGGTACGCACCCCGCAGCGGCCCACCCATCAGCCGCGCCCGCAGACCGGCAGCTGAGCCACCCGAACCACCAGAACCACGAACCATCCGACCCACTGAGCAACACCGAACGAAAGGAACCGCCCGCATGGCCAACACGGAGACCGCACTGAAGGAATGCCTGAGCTCCATCGACGGGGCGACGGCCGTGGCACTCGTCGACTACACCAGCGGCATGGCGCTCGGCACCCTCGGTGGCAGCAAGGACTTCAACCTGGAAGTCGCCGCCGCCGGCAACACCGATGTCGTACGGGCCAAGCTGCGCACCATGGAACTCCTGGGCCTGAAGGAGGAGATCGAGGACATCCTGATCACCTTGAACTCCCAGTACCACCTCATCCGCCTGCTCAAGGGGCGCGGCGGCAGCGGACTGTTCCTGTACCTCGTGCTCGACGCGAGCCGCGCGAACCTGGCGATGGCCCGCCACCAGCTCCGCCGGATAGAAACGGACCTGGAGGTCTGAACCCCGCAACCCCGAACGGGAGCCCTCCGTCACGGATCACGTCGCGGAGGGCCCCGCGTTCGAGGGGTACACCTGCCCGCAGACGTTCCGGAGCCACTCGATCAGCAGCCGGTTAATCTCGGCGGGACGCTCCTGCTGGAGGAAGTGGCCGCAGCCGTCGAGGATGTGGGAAGCCGTCAGTCCGGGCAGCGTGGCCGGGTACGCCTCGATGGCGTCGGCCAGCCAGGTCGTGGACGCGTCCAGGCCGCCGCCGATGAACAGCGACGGCTGTGTGACGGGGGCGCCGGCGAAGTCCGCCAGGTCCTGCCAGTCCCGGTCCATGTTCCGGTAGCGGTTCAGGGCGCCGGTCATGCCCGTGCGTTCGAACTCCCCGGCGAGGACGTCGAGATCGGCCTCGCTCAGCCAGTGCGGCAGCCGGTCCACGGGGAAGCGGTCGCGCAACCGGCCTCCGCGCGCCACGAAATGCGGGTCGGATCCGGGCATCGTGTCCGCGGACAGGGCCGCGTAGAAGCCCGCGAGCCAGCCGCGCACGTCGGGCTCGATCTCCGCCTCGGCCCGGCCGGGTTCCTGGAAGTACGAGACGTAGAACTCCTCCTCGCCGCCCATCCGCGCGAAGACCTCGCTGGGCCTGGGCCCGCCGGGCGGCGTGTAAGGGACGCTCAGCAGCGCGACCGCGCGGAACACGTCCGGCCGGACCAGCGCCGACGTCGCGGCGATGGTCGCCCCCCAGTCGTGCCCGACGAGCACCGCGGACCGCTCGCCCAGCGCCTCCACGACGGCGACGTTGTCGGCCACCAGTTCGAGCATCCGGTACGCGTCCACCTCCGCGGGCCGGGACGAGCGCCCGTAGCCGCGCACGTCGACGGCCACCGCGCGGTAGCCCGCGGCGGCCAGGGCGGGCAGCTGGTGGCGCCAGGCGTACCAGGACTCGGGGAATCCGTGCAGGAGCAGGACCAGCGGCCCGTCACCCTGCTCGACGAGGTGAAGGCGGCCGGCCGGTGAAGGGACCAGGCGATGTGTGGGGTCGACGGCGGACGTCTGCGGCATGGATCCTCCCGCGTTCCGAAGAAAGGGGCGCTCGGTCCATCGATCATGCAGCGCCCGCCGCGACGCACACGACGCCTGTTGCCGGTTCGGCAAAAGGCTCAGCCGTGGAACGTGATGTACCCGTTGCCGTCCTTGTCGGAGCCGCTCTTGGTGTACGAGTGCACGTCGGCGCGGCTGCCGGACGGCTTGTACACGTAGATCGTGTCCTTGTCGTTGTTCCACATGAAGTTGCAGTTGTCGCGGTACACGACGTTCTTGGCGTCGGAGTCGGCCCCGTTGCCGCCGCGCAGCTTCACGTAGTCACCCGGCTGAAGCGTGTGGCTCGCGGTGAAGGTGAACCTGTTCCCCGCGGCGTCCTTCACGACGTACCCCTTGAGGTTCACCGTCGTCGACCGCGAGTAGTTCTTGATGGTCAGGTACTCCTCGTCGGTGTTCCCGCCCGAGCAGCGGTTGGAGTCCCTCCCGGGAGCGTCGTACTGGATCCCGCGGATCTTCAGCGCGGAGTTGTACTCGGCGGCCTGGGCCGGAACCGCCGTCAGGGCGGTCAGGGCCCCGGCGGCGACAGCCGTGGTGGCGACAAGGCGTATACGCATGGACGTTCGTCCCCCTTGCATGGCCCTCTGGTGAAGGCGATGTGATGGTTCGGTGAAGCATCCGGATCGTACACGGTTCAAGCACGCATAAGGGCGGGTCCGGTGGCATTGCCACCGGACCCGCCCACGGGGTGTGGAGACGTCAGGCGCCGCTGGCCCGCAGCATGTCCTCACGCTCGACGATCTTCACGCGCTCGCGACCCTCGGGCGCGCCCAGCGCCTTCTCCGCGGCGTCCAGCTTGTACCAGCCGTCCCAGGTGGTGAAGCGGACGTTCCGCTCGGCGAGGAACGCGTCCACGGCCTCGAGGGCGGGGGAGGCGGGCGTGTGCAGCCGGCCGTTCGCGTAGTCGTCCAGCAGGTTCGCCACCGTCTCGTTCGCGTCGCCCTTGGTGTGGCCGATGAGGCCGACGGGGCCGCGCCGGATCCAGCCGGTGACGTACGTGGACTGAAGGTGCTCGCCGGTCTCCTGCATGACCCGGCCGCCCTCGTCGGGGACGGTGCCGGAGTCGAGGTCCCAGGGCAGCTTGGGGAGTTTGTCGGACAGGTAGCCGACGGCGCGGTAGACCGCGCCGACGTCCCAGGTCTTGAACGTGCCGACGCCCTTGACGTTGCCGGTGCCGTCGAGTTCCGTGCGCTCGGTGCGCAGCCCGACGACCTTGCCGTCCTCGCCCAGGATCTCCACCGGCGACTCGAAGAAGTGCAGGAAGAGCTTGTGGGGCCGGTCGCCGACGTCGCGGATGGCCCAGTTCTCCAGGGTCTTGGCGACCATGTCTGCCTGCTTGTTGCCGCGCCGGGTCGCGATCGAGCCCTCGTCGTAGTCGATGTCCTCGGGGTCGACGATGACCTCGATGTTGGGGGAGTGGTCCAGCTCCCGCAACTCCATCGGGCTGAACTTCGCCTGGGCCGGGCCGCGGCGGCCGAACACGTGGATCTCCTTGGCCCGGTTGCCCTTGAGTCCCTCGTAGACGTTCGGCGGGATCTCCGTCGGGAGCAGCTCGTCCGCCGTCTTGGCCAGGACGCGTGCGATGTCGAGCGCGACGTTGCCGACGCCGAGCACGGCGACCTTCTCCGCCTCCAGCGGCCAGGTGCGCGGCACGTCCGGGTGGCCGTCGTACCAGGACACGAAGTCCGCTGCACCGTACGAGCCGTCGAGGTCGATGCCCGGGAGGGACAGCGCCCGGTCGGCCATCGCGCCGGTGGCGAAGATCACGCCGTCGTAGAACGCCCGCAGGTCGTCCAGGCTGATGTCGGTGCCGTAGTCCACGTTGCCGAAGAGCCGGATCTGCGGCTTGTCGAGGACCTGGTGCAGGGCGGTGATGATGCCCTTGATCCGCGGGTGGTCGGGGGCGACGCCGTACCGGATCAGTCCGAACGGCGCCGGCATGCGCTCGAAGATGTCGATGGACACGCCGGGTTCGGCGGCCACCTCGGACTTGAGCAGGGCGTCGGCGGCGTAGATCCCGGCGGGGCCGGATCCGACGATGGCTACCCGCAGGGGGCGGGGCATGGTCAGGTTCCCTTCGAGCGGCGACAAGCGATCTCGCCGTGAAGCCTAAACTGAGGCATGCCTAAGTTGGTACGCGGGTCCGGTCTATGAGCTCATAAGGCGACCTTATGAGCACCCCTCGTGGCTGCTTATGGCAGCGGCTGCTCCGCCCAGATCACCTTCCCGGCGGGCAGATAGCGCGTCCCCCAGCGCTCGGCGAGCTGCGCGACCAGGAACAGCCCTCGCCCGCCCTCGTCCGTCATCGTCGCGTACCGCAGACGCGGCGACGTGCTGCTGCTGTCGGACACTTCGCAGATCAGGTTGCGGTCGCGCAGCACCCGGACGTGGATGGGGCCGCCCCCGTACCGGAGCGCGTTGGTGACCAGCTCGCTCAGGATCAGCTCCGTGGTGAACGTCAGCTCGTCCAGTCCCCACCGGGCCAGCTGCCGGGTGACCGCCGCCCGTACCTCGCCCACGGCCGCCGGATCGGCCGGCACCGGCCACTCGGCGACCTGGTCGGCGGCGAGGGCCCGGGTGCGCGCGACGATCAGCGCGATGTCGTCGCTGGAGCGAGCCGTGAGCTGCGAGTCCAGGACGGTCCGGCAGGTGTCCTCCGGTGACCGGCCGGACCGGCCCAGCGCCTCGCGCAGCATGTCCAGCCCGACGTCGATGTCCCGCTCCCGGTCCTCGACCAGCCCGTCGGTGTAGAGGACGAGCCGACTGCCCTCCGCCAGCTCCAGCTCCGCCGTCTCGAAGGGCAGGCCGCCGAGCCCGAGCGGGGGGCCGGCGGGCACGTCGGGGAACTCGACACTGCCGTCGGGATGAATCAGCGCCGGCGGGGGATGCCCGGCCCGTGCGACGGTACAGCGCCGGGAGACCGGGTCGTACACGGCGTACAGACAGGTCGCGCCGGTGACGGGGGCGCTGCCCTCCTCCTCCGTCTCGTCCTGGTCGATGCGGCCGACCAGCTCGTCCAGCAGGGCGATGAGTTCGTCGGGCGGGAGGTCGAGGGCGGAGAAGTTGTGCACCGCGGTGCGCAGCCGTCCCATGGTGGCCGCGGCGTGCAGCCCGTGGCCGACGACGTCCCCGACCACGAGCGCGACGCGGGCCCCCGACAACGGCAGCACGTCGAACCAGTCGCCGCCCACCCCGGCCTGCGCGGGCAGATAACGGTAGGCGATCTCCAGGGCGTCCTGTTCGGGCAGGTTCCGGGGGAGCAGGCTGCGCTGGAGCGTCACCGCCATGCTGTGCTCGCGGGTGTAGCGGCGCGCGTTGTCGATGGAGACGGCGGCCCGCGCGACCAGCTCCTCCGCCAGGGCCAGCTCGTCCGTGTCGAAGGGCTCCGGCTTCTCGAAGCGCCAGAAGCTGACCACGCCGAGCACCAGGGAACCGGCCCGCAGCGGCACGGTGATCAGGGAGTGGATGCCGTACTCCACGATCTGCGCGGAGCGCTCGAGGTCCTGCGCCTGCCAGCCGGGGGCCTCGCTCAGCCGGGGTTCCAGGACGGGCCGGCCGGTGTCGAGGCTGCGGCCCTGCGGGGAGGACTCGACGAACCTGATCCGCTCGCCGACGGGGTAGAGCGGGGCGTCCTTGCGGACCCCGCTGAGCGCCACCCGGCTGAGCGCGGCCGCCGCGTCCGGCTGCCCGCCGCCCAGCACCGCGTCGAACAGGTCCACGGTGGCGAAGTCGGCGAACCGGGGAACCGCCAGCTCGGCAAGCTCCTCGGCCGTACGGGTCACGTCCAGGCTCGTCCCGATGCCCACCCCGGCGTCGTACAGCATGTTGAGCCGTTCCCGCGCGGCCTCGGCCCGGCCGGACAGGGCACGCAGCTCGGTGGAGTCGCGGAGCGTGGCGACGCTGCCGGGCGGGACGCCCGCACGGTCCGTGGTGCGCTGGTTCACGGCGAGCAGCCGGTCCCCGACGAGATGCACTTCGTCCGTGGCGACGCGCCCGGAGGCCAGCAGCTCGGCGGTGCCGGGGTCGAGCCCCAGGCTGAGCACGTGCCGTCCCTCGGCGTCGGCGGGCAGTCCGAGCAGCCGGTGCGCCTCGTCGTTGGCGAGCAGCAGGGTGCCCCCGTCGTCGACGATGAGCACGCCCTCGCGGACGGCGTGCAGCACGGCGTCGTGGTGCTCGTACATCCGGGTCATCTCGTGCGGCCCGAGCCCGTGCGTCTGGCGCAGCAGCCGCCGGCTCACCAGCGCGGCACCCGCCGTCGCCAGGGCCAGCGCCGCCGCGGCGGCGGACAGCACGAGCGGCAGCTGACGGTCCGCGGTACCGCCGACGTTCTTCGTCGTGATGCCCGCCGAGACCAGCCCCACGACCCGGCCGTCCGGATTCTTCACCGGCACCACGGCCTGGACCAGCGGACCGATGGTGCCCTCGATCTCCTCGGTGAACGACTCCCCGGCCAGCGCCGGCGCGATCGTCCCCACGAACTTCTTCCCGATGCGGTCCGGCTTGGGATGGGTGTAGCGGATCCCGTCGGTGTTCATGACGACGATGAAGTCGACCTTCGACTGCTCACGGGCGGCCTCGGCACGCGGCTGGAGCACCGCCGTGGGGTCGGGGCTCTCCAGCGCCTCGACCGTGCCCGGCGCGTTGGCGAAGGTCTCCGCGACGGCGAGCGAACGGTTGCGCGCCTCCTGGGTCGTGTCGTGCCGCACTTGCAGGACCAGCGCCACCACGGCCGCCACCACCAGCAGCAGCACGATCACCACGACGAGCAGGAACACCTGTCCGGCGACACTGCGTCCGCCCAGCACCGACCGCAGCCCCGCCACCGGCTGCCACCGCGACGGGCCCGCCTCCCGCCGCTGCCGTCGGGCAGACGGCGCAGCGCCGGGCCGCAGGGGCGATCGAGTCCCGGATCGACCCAAGAGTCGGACCATGTGCCATGTCTACACTGCCCGGCCGCGCGAGGCGAGGGGCGTCACCCATGGTGACAGGGGGCCTCACCGTTTCGTCACCCCGCAGCCTCAGGACGGCTCGCGGCCTCAGGTGCTCAGGGAGCGGGCGAGCTCGCTCGTGGCCCGGGCGATCTCCGTGTCCTCGTCCGCCATCAGCCGGCCGAGCTCACCGCGCCGGGCCCGCACCGCCTGCCGCGCCGCACGCTCCCACACCACCGGGTTCTCCCGGCGGTTCAGCAGCTTCGGGTAGACGGCGGCGGTGCTCTCCCACTGCCGGGCGTCGGCGATGCTCTTGAGCAGCTGGATGATCTGGGCGCGGCAGGTCACCTGCGGCAGCTTCGCCAGCTCCCACAGGAAGGGAACCGTGGCGGCCGTCGCCTGTTCCACGACGAAGCCGAACTGACAGATCCGCCGGCGCAGGTCGGCGAGTGCGGAGCGGGCGGTCTCGGCGTCACCCCAGGCGATGCCGTTGAGCAGGAGGGGAATGGCCGCCGCCGAACCGGTGGAGTCCTGGATGTCACCCCAGGGCACGCCGTCCAGGGCGGTGAGCGGCGTGGTCCTGGCGACCCCGGACGGGGCGTCGGGGCGCTGTGGGCGCTCGCTGCTCGGGTGTTCCGTCGAAGCGCTGCGCATGGCGAGGGGCCTTTCCGCGGCAGTCGTGTCAGATGGGGGGACAGGTCGACAACCTGGCCCAGACCGTCTTGCCCGCCGGAGGGCAGGGGGTCCAGCCCCACTCCTCGGACAGGGCGTCGACGATGCACAGGCCCCTGCCGTGCTCCTCCAGGGCGGAGCCGGTGGGGGCGTACACGGGCGGGTGGTCGTCGGGGTCGGAGACGGTGACCAGCAGGTGCGTGGGGTCCAGGAGGAATCCGAGCCGGATCTCCGCAGCGGCCGGCATACCGGTCGTACCCGCCGCCCCCGGCGCCGCGTGTGTCGCGGCGTTGGCGGCGAGCTCGGTGATGACCAGCGTCGTGTCGTCGCAGCGGTGGTCGAGCGACCAGAGGTGCAGGGTGTCGCGGGTGAAGGACCGGGCGCGCGCGAACCCCTCCCTGCTGCACTCGACGCGCAGGGCGGCCGAGGCGGACAGGGCACCGGAGGGCTGCGGCATCGTCTCCGGCATCGGGGGCGGGGTCACGTACGGCGCCGCCTCGTACGGCGTCACCGTGCGCGGGCCGGGCGGGAACCCGGTGCTCGTGGCGGGTGCGCCTGCGTGTGCCGCAGCCCCGCTGGGCGGCCGGAGCACGTGGTGCGCAGCTGATGACACGGCATCTCCCCGATGCGAGGTCAGAACGCGGCGCCGACAAAGGGGTTGACGCCGCGGCTATTATCCACGCTGACGGCGTCCGCGTGCAATTGCACGCGAAATTGCGTGAAAAACGAGCCGTGTTGGGTACGCAAGCCGGGACGTGAACGAGAACAGCAAGGAGACCGCGGTGCCACCAGTGCAGAACGGAGTGCAGGCAAGCTCGTTGGAGGCCTGCTGGATCAAGAGCCGCCGCAGCAACGCCGAGGGCAACTGCGTCGAGGTCGCCGCTCTCGTCGACGGGGGGATCGCGATGCGCAACTCCCGTGACCCCGATGGGCCCGCGCTCGTCTACACCGCGGCGGAGGTGGCGGCTTTCCTGGCCGGAGCGAAGGACGGCGAGTTCGACCACCTGCTGTGAGGCCGGCCTGGTGAAGTGGAGCCCAACTCGCCACTTCTGTGCGGCTGCTCCGAGGGATGCGAGCACGCCCGGCAGAGTGCGATAGTGTAAATCGCCCTTGTGCCGGTCTGCTGGGAGTCAGGATGTCCGCCGCGTCGCATCGCATCTCCCGTCTGGAACCCTACCTGGACAGGCCCGAGCCGGCGCCGACTCTGCTGAAGATGCTGGTCGGTGTGCAGCTGGCAGGCTTCCGTGAGGACGCCGGGCTCGCCCAGGACCAGGCGGCGCGCGCTGTCGGCTTCAGTGCCGCGAAGCTGTCCCGCATCGAGTCCGGCAAGGGCCGCCGCCCGCCGACGGAGAACGACGTCCGCGCGCTGCTGCGGCTGTACGGCACCGACGACTACGAGGCCTCGGTGCTGCTCAAGCTGCTGCAGCGTGCTGGAGAGCCGGGCTGGTGGCAGCGGTACGACAAGCGGCTGATGCCCGAGTGGTTCGACCGGCTGGTCGGACTCCAGGAGGCCGCCGCCACCATCCGTACCTTCGAGATCCAGTACGTGCCCGGCCTGTTGCAGACGCCCGCCTACACCAGGGCCGTGGTGGAGCGGGGCCTGCCGAACGCACCGGCCGGTGAGGTGGAGCGGCGCGTCGAACTCCGCAAACACCGGGCACGGTTGCTGTTCCGGCCGGAGGCACCGCAGCTGTGGGCGGTCATCGACGAGTCCGTGCTGCTGCGCGTCCTGGGCAGCACAGAGGTGATGCGGGAGCAGCTCGCGCACCTCGTCGAGATGGCCGAACGACCCAACGTGACACTGCAGATCGTCCCGCTGAACGTCACCAACGCCTCAGCGCCGGCCATCCCGGTCACGTACCTGCGCTTCGGCGGCCTCGACCTCCCCGACGTGGTCTACCTGGAGCACATCAAGAGCGCGAACTTCCTCGAGGACCGCGACGAGACGGAGGAGTACCGGATCGCGCTGGACCGCCTCGCGGACGAGGCGCTCAAGCCCCGTGACTCCCTGGAACTGCTGCGCACGACGATGGAGCAGCGCTACCCGTGACGCGCGAGTGCCTCGCGCGGGACGCGGGTCGTCCCGCGCGAGGCACCTGCGTCACTTCTCCAGCGGAATCCGACCCACACCGCCGAACTCGATCCACTCGTGCGTGAGCTGACGGGGCGCCACCTCGGTGTCCGGACGCCACGTGGACACCTCCACCAGCCCCGGCTCGAGGATCTCCAGACCCTCGAAGTACGCGGCGACGTCCTTCTCCTCACGCACGCGGCCCCAGTGGCCCTGGGTCGCCTGGTCCATGAAGTCCGTGACGAAGGCACGGACCTCGGGGTCCTCGCTGACCAACTGGCACATCACCATGAAACTGCCGGGCGCGAGCCGCTCCCGCACGCGGCGGGCCACCGCGAGCGGCCCGTCGGTGTCGCTGTCCGGGATGCAGTGGAACACCGAGTTGAAGAGCACGCACACCGGCTCGGAGAAGTCGATCAGCCGCTTGGTGTCGGGGTGGTCGAAGATCAGGTCGGTCTCGCGCATGTCCGCGTGGATGACGCTCGTGCGCTCGTCCTGCTCCAGCAGCGCACGGCCGTGGACCAGCACCATCGGGTCGTTGTCGACGTACACCACGTGGGTCGAGGGGTCGATGCGCTGGGCGACCTGGTGCACGTTGTCCTGCGTCGGCAGGCCTGATCCGTGGTCGAGGTACTGCCGGATGCCGTACTCCTCGGAGAGGGTACGCACGACCCGCTGGAGGAAGCGCCGGTTGTTCAGGGCCAGGCGGCGCGTGCTGGGCACGACCTTGTCGAGTTCCTCGCACGCGGCACGGTCCGCCGCGTAGTTGTCCTTGCCGCCCAGGTAGTAGTCGTACATGCGCGCTGCCGTCGGCACGTTCGCGTCGATCTCGGTGGACAACTGCTTCTCGGAGTGCATCGTTCCCCCTGCGTGGTGCCGCGCCAACGGACTGGCTGGACAGGAAGTACATCCTAGGGAGGGGGAGTTGGCCGCTGCCAGCCCAGTGGCGAAGGTGCCCACGATCGAACGACCGGATGATCGTCTCGCGCGACGGTGTGTGCCCTCTGTGGCGCGCTTGCGTACACAGCGTCACCGGACTCCGGGGGCATGGACGGGGTACCCGCCAGGGGACGTTCTCCTGTGGGAGGTGGGACCATGGACACCTCGGCCGACCGGATCGCGGATCCCTGGGGTGCGCGTACCCCCTACGCCCCCGGCACGCCCTGGCCGTCCCGGACGGACACGCACCTGCGGGCCGGGATAGCCGAGCCGGACGTGGATCGCTGGGTGCAGTCCGCCTCGCTGCTGCATTCCAACGGCGACGCGATGGACATCGCGGTGCGCGAGGGCCGCATCGTGGGGGTGCGGGGCCGGGCCGCCGACCGGGTGAACCGCGGACGCCTGGGCCCCAAGGACCTCTACGGCTGGCAGGCCAACGCCTCTCCGGACCGGCTCACCAGGCCCCTGGTCCGTGAGAACGGCCGGCTGGTGGAGTCCGACTGGGACACCGCCATGGGCCGGATCACCGCCCGGGCCCGGCACCTCCTGGACGACAAGGGCCCGGGCTCGATCGGCTTCTACACCACCGGACAGTTGTTCCTGGAGGAGTACTACACCCTGGCCGTCCTCGCCCGCGCCGGCATCGGCACCAACCACCTGGACGGCAACACCCGGCTGTGCACGGCGACCGCCGCCGAGGCGCTCAAGGAGACCTTCGGCTGCGACGGACAGCCCGGCTCCTACGAGGACATCGACCACGCCGACACCGTCGCCCTGTTCGGGCACAACATGGCGGAGACGCAGACCGTTCTGTGGATGCGACTCCTGGACCGTCTGGAGGGCAGCGACCCGCCCCGGCTCGTGTGCGTGGATCCGCGGTACACGCACGTCGCCCGGCGCGCCGACGTCCACCTGGCCCCGCGCGCGGGCACGAACGTCGCGCTGCTCAACGCGCTGCTGCACGAGATCATCCGCACCGGCCGCGTCGACCGGGCCTACGTCGACGCGCACACCGTCGGCTTCGAGGAGCTCGCGGCCGCGGTCGAGGAGTGCACGCCCCGCTGGGCGGCCGGGATCTGCGACGTGCCCGCGGCGCAGATCGAGCGGGCGGCGGAGATCCTCGGCACCGCCGAGCGGCTGCTGTCCACGGTCCTCCAGGGCGTCTACCAGTCCCACCAGGCCACCGCCGCCGCCGTCCAGGTCAACAACCTGCACCTGGTCCGCGGCATGCTGGGCCGCCCCGGCCGCGGACTGCTGCAGATGAACGGCCAGCCCAGCGCCGAGAACACCCGCGAATGCGGCGCGGACGGCGACCTCCCGGGCTTCCGCAACTGGCAGAACGACCAGCACGTGGCCGAACTGGCCGCGGTGTGGAACGTGAACCCCGAGACGATCCCGCACTACGCGCCGCCCACCCACGCGATGCAGATCTTCCGCTACGCCGAGCAGGGCTCGCTCCGGATGCTGTGGATCACCGGCACCAACCCGGCCGTGTCCCTGCCCGAGCTGTCCCGTATCCGGTCGATCCTCGCCCAGGAACGGCTGTTCGTGGTCGCGCAGGACCTCTTCCTCACCGAGACCGCGCAGCTCGCCGACGTGGTCCTGCCCGCGGCGACCTGGGGTGAGAAGACCGGCACCCTCACCAACGCCGACCGCACCGTGCACCTGTCGGAGAAGGCCGTCGAACCGCCCGGCGAGGCCAGGGCCGACCTGGACATCTTCCTCGACTTCGCCGCCCGCATGGACTTCCGCGACAAGGACGACGGGCCGCTGATCACCTGGCACGACCCCGAGTCGGCGTTCGCGGCGTGGCAGCGGTGCAGCGCGGGCCGCCCCTGCGACTACACAGGCCTCGACTACGACCGGCTGCGCGGCGGCAGCGGCATCCAGTGGCCCTGCACCGAACAGGCCCCCGACGGCACCGCGCGCCTCTACACCGACGGCATCGCCTACGCCCACCCCGACACCTGCGAGAGCTACGGAAAGGACATGGTCACGGGGGCGAGCATGGAGCCCGTGGAATACCGGTCCCTCAACCCCGACGGCAAGGCGGTCATCAAGGCGGCGGAGTACCTCCCGCCCCACGAGGACACCTCCGCCGACTACCCGCTCCAGCTCATCACCGGCCGGACCGTGTACCACTTCCACACCCGGACCAAGACCGCCCGCGCCCCCGAGCTGAACGCCGCCGCGCCGGACGTCTGGGCGGAGATCTCACCCGCCGAGGCATCCGCCCAGGGGCTCGCCGACGGCGACCTGGTCCAGGTCACGACCCCGCGCGGGGCGGTACGGGCCCGGCTGCGCACCACCGCGATCCGCGACGGCATGGTGTTCCTGCCCTTCCACTACGGCTACTGGGACACCCCGGCCGGCCACCGCCCGCCCGACGACGGCCCGGGCCGTGCCGCCAACGAGACCACCATCACCGACTGGGACCCGGTCTCCAAACAGCCACTGTTCAAGACCGGCGCCGCCCGTGTCACCCTCGTTGCGCGGCGCGCGAGCGACACCGGCACCCGGACCGAGACGGCGGGGAGCAGCACATGACCGGCATCGGCACCACACTCCGCCTCCTCCATGACGGCGAACGCGACCTGGAGCAGGATCTGCTGGCCGCCGCGGCACGGCACCACACCGACCACGAGTTCCACCATGTCGCCCTCGATGTCGCCGGCTGGTCACGGGAGCACGCGGCCCGCCTCGCGGACGCGGGCCGCGACCTGGGCCTCGACCTGTCAGGACCGCGCGACAACCCGTCGCCCGGGGCACTCGCCGCGCTCAGGGAGAAGGCGTCGGAAGCACTCGGCCGGCGCCCCGCGACCGGCCTGCTCCTCCTGCACGACCTGCGCGACCTGCACCTGGCGGCCGCGCGGAACTCCCTGCACTGGGAGATGCTCGCCCAGGCGGCGCAGGCCACCCGGGACGAGCGGCTCCTGGCGCTGTTCACCGACTGCCATCCACAGACGCTCCGGCAGCTCCGCTGGACCAACACCATGATCAAGATCCTGGCGCCGCAGCTCCTGACCAGCGTCTGACCGGTCCGTCAGCGCTGCTGTGCGGCGATCAGGGCCCGGTACCAGCGGTAGCTGTCCTTCGGCGTGCGCTCCTGCGTGCCGTAGTCGACGCGGACGATCCCGAAGCGTTTGCCGTAGCCGAAGGCCCACTCGAAGTTGTCGAGGAGCGACCACACGTAGTAGCCGCGGACGTCCACGCCGGCGTCCATCGCGGCCCGCAGCGCGGTGAGATGGTCGCGCAGATAGGCGACCCGGTCGCTGTCGTGGACGGCCCCGTCGGGGCTCACCCAGTCGTCCTCCGCCGAGCCGTTCTCGGTGATGTGGAGGGGCGGCAGTGCGTCGCCGTACCGCTCGTGGAGTCCCACCAGCAGGTCGGTGAAGGTGCCGGGCGCGACGGGCCAGCCCATGGCGGTGTGCCGGACGCCGGGCAGCCGTACCTCCTCGTACCGGTTGTCCGTCGCCACGCGGCGCGCCGGGTCGCTCTCCCGGTACGGGGCGTCGGCCACGACGATCGGCCGGTAGTAGTTGACGCCGAGGAAGTCCAGCGGCTGGGAGATCAGCTCCAGGTCGCCGTCCCGCCGGAAGTCCTGACCGGTGATCAGCTCGCCCCAGGTCTCCTCCTCGGTGTCCGGATAGCGGCCCGCAAGGATCGGCTCGGTCCACACCAGGTTGTGCTGTGTGTCGGCACGGGTGACGGCCGCCCGGTCGGCGGGGGAGTCGGTGGCGGGGAGGTTGTGGTCGAGGTTGAGAGTGATGCCGACCTCGCGCACACCGGCGGCCCGCAACGCCCGTACGGCCAGACCGTGCCCGGCCAGCAGGTGATGGGCGGCGGCCAGCGCGCCCCGGCCCTCACGGGCGCCCGGGGCGTGCCGGCCGACGGAGTAGCCGAGGAAGGCGCTGCACCACGGCTCGTTGAGGGTGATCCAGCGCGGCACCCGGTCGCCGAGGTGCTCCGCGACGACGGCCGCGTACTCGCCGAACCGCTCGGCGGTGTCCCGCACCCGCCAGCCGCCGCCGTCCTCCAGGGCCTGCGGCAGATCCCAGTGGTAGAGCGTGGCGGCGGGCTCGATGCCGGCCGCGAGCAGTTCGTCGACCAGGCGGGAGTAGAAGTCCAGCCCCTTGGGGTTCACGGGGCCGGCCCCGTCCGGGACGATGCGGGGCCAGGCGATCGAGAACCGGTAGGAGTCCACGCCCAGCTCCCGCAGCAGCGTCACGTCCTGCGGATAACGGTGGTAGTGGTCGCAGGCGACGTCACCGGTGTCGCCGTTCGCGACCAGACCGGGGGTGTGGCTGTAGGTGTCCCAGATGGACGCCCCACGTCCGTCCTCCTGCACCGCCCCCTCGATCTGATACGAGGCGGTAGCGGCCCCGAACACGAAGCCGGGTGGAAAGCTCGGGAAGTCAGTCATGTACTCAACGATGCCCGCCCCCGCCCCTCGAACCGGGGGAAACCACCGGGATCGGTGGCGGAGCGCGCGTCGAGCGGGTCGTCGTGCCCGCGCCCGCATAGTCTCGCGGCTCCCGGCCGCTTCCCCAGGAGAGACCCATGGGTGACTATTACGACCTCGGAACCCACAGCCGTCCCGTCACCACGTCCTCCGCCGAGGCCCAACTCTGGTTCGACCGCGGCCTGGTGTGGACGTACGCCTTCCATCACGAGGAAGCCGTCGCCTGCTTCGAGAAGGCCGTCGCGGCGGACCCGGAGTGTGCGATGGCGTACTGGGGCATCGCCTACGCGCTCGGCCCGAACTACAACAAGCCCTGGGAATTCTTCGACGACGACGAGCTGGTGCGGACCGTCGAACGCACGCATGACGCGGTCGAACGGGCCCACGACAAAGCCGTGCACGCCACGCCGGTGGAACGGGCCCTCGTCGGGGCCCTGCGGGCCCGCTACCCGCAGTCCGAGGCCGTCGAGGACTGCTCGGTGTGGAACGAACCCTACGCGGACGCGATGCGGGCGGTGTACGCACTGGCGCCCGACGACCCGGACATCGCCACCCTGCACGCCGACGCGCTGATGAACCTCACTCCCTGGCAGCTGTGGGACCTGACGACCGGCCAGCCTGCAGAGGGCGCACGGACCCTGGAGGCCAAGGCCGTGCTGGACGGCGCGCTCGGCACGGACGCCGGAGCCCGCCATCCCGGGGTGCTGCACCTCTACATCCACCTGATGGAGATGTCCCCGGCACCGGAGCAGGCCCTCACCGTCGCCGACCGGCTGCGCGGCATCGTGCCGGACGCCGGGCACCTGCACCACATGCCCTCGCACCTCGACGTCCTGTGCGGCGACTACCGCCGGGTCGTCGCGGCCAACAGTGACGCGATCGCCGCCGACGAGAAGTTCCACCGGCGGGCCGGCGCGATGAACTTCTACACCCTCTACCGGGCGCACAACCACCACTTCAAGATCTACGGGGCCATGTTCCTCGGCCAGTCACAGGTCGCCCTCGACACCGCCGCCCAGCTGGAAGCCGCCATCCCCGAAGAGCTGCTCCGCGTGCAGAGCCCTCCGATGGCCGACTGGCTCGAGGGCTTCCTCGCCATGCGCGTCCACGTACTGATCCGCTTCGGCCGCTGGACCGACATCCTCGACCTGCCCGCTCCCGCCGACCCGGAGCTCTACGCGGTGACCACCGCGATGCGCCACTACGCGCGCGGCGTCGCCCTCTCCGCCACCGGCGAAGTCACCCGGGCGGAGGCCGAACGCGAGCTGTTCCGCGCGGCGGTGAGCCGGGTGCCAGAGACGCGGATGCTGTTCAACAACACCTGCCGCGACATCCTCGCCATCGCGGCGGCCATGCTGGACGGAGAGCTCGCATACCGCAGGGGCGACCACGACCTCGCCTTCGCCGCCCTGGAGCGGTCCATCGAGCTGGACGACGGCCTCCCCTACGACGAGCCCTGGGGCTGGATGCAGCCCACCCGCCACGCCTACGGCGCCCTGCTGCTGGAACAGGGCCGGGTGGCGGAGGCCGAGGCGGTCTACCGCGCGGACCTCGGCCTCGACGACACCTTGCCCCGTCCCCTCCAGCACCCCGGCAACGTCTGGTCCCTGCACGGCTTCCACGAGTGCCTGCTCCGGGCGGGCAGGGCCGCCGAGGCGGCCCTGGTGGCCCAGCAGCTCAAGATGGCGACGGCGCTGGCCGACGTCCCGATCCAGGCTTCGTGCTTCTGCCGCCTGGACACCGCGGCCGGCCCGCAGCCTGCCGACGGGTGCTGCCACTGAGAATGGACCGCACGGGTCCGACGGCCGCCGGTCAAACCCCGGTCGGCGGCTGCGCTGCCGGCGGCCGACGCATCAGGACCACGCCGTACACGACGATCCACACCACCCACATCAGCCAGCCGACGAGGCCGAGCAGACCCAGCGGGCCGGTGTGGTCGATGACGAGTGGGGCGAGCACGGCCGAACCGAACAGCAACACCGCCGCCACCAGCCCCCACCGGCCGTGCCACGGCCGGATCAGCCCGGCGCGCAGGCCGCCGACGGACAGGCCGACGAGCGCGAGCGCCAGGAAGGTGCCGTTGAGGGTGAACAGGGAGTCGTGCAGCGCCCAGAGACCCCGGTCCGCGCCGGTCCCGTCCGCGGCCGTCGACGCGAGCGCCAGCCGGATCGCGACGACCCCGGCGAAGACGGCGTTCTGGAGGAGGAGTCCGGCGAACCCGAGCAGGGCCCACGCCTCGCCCCGGTCCCGCTCGGACCGCCACAGCACACGGACCGCGCCCGCCCCGAACAGC
>NZ_WWIQ01000003.1:122484-162393 GCF_009862985.1 Streptomyces sp. SID5464
GTGGCCAGGATCCAGGCGGCGGGGGTGAGCGCGGAACCCAGGCCGACCAGGTCCCCGTGCGCGCGGAAGAACCCGTCCACCTCCCCGATGCCGGAGCCCGTGCGCGGCAGACCGGCCGGGACCAGGACCACGTTCCCGGCGACGATGAGGAAGGCGAAGCCGAGGGCGGCGAGACCGCTGACCCGAGCGAAATCCGTGGCGGGACCCGTGGCGACCGGGGCGGCACCCGGTTGTTTACGTAACATATATTGATTATAAGCAGCGTTAAATGAATAGCGGGAAGGGGCAGGGCATGAATGAGGAGCCGGCGCGGCGGCGGTACGACTCGCTGCGCCGCACGGCGCAGGCGCAGCAGACCCGCGCGGAGATCGCCCGCGCCGCGCTGGGCCTGTTCGTCGCCCACGGGTGGACGGCCACGACGGTGCGGGACGTGGCGCGGGAGGCAGGGGTGTCCGTCCCGACCGTCTACGCGGCGTACGGGAACAAGACGGGACTGACCCGCGCGCTGGCCGACGCGGCCGATCTCTCGGCCGATGTACCGCAGCTGATCGCGGAGCTGGAGTCACCCGCGACGGACCCCGCCCGGCAGCTCGCCGCGATGGCCGGCTACGACCGGCGTCTGTACGAGCGCGCCGGCGACGTCATCACGCTCCTGCGGGAAGCGGGCCGCTCCGAGCCGGAGCTGGCCACCCTCTACCACGACAGCCGTGTCCGCGGCGACCAGACCCGGGTGCAGGTCTTCTCCTCCTGGCCCGCCGGTGTCCTGCGCTCCGGCCTCGACGTGCCGTCCGCGGTCGACGTCTATGCGGCGCTCTGCAACATCGACGTCTACACCGTGCTGACCGGTGAACGCGGGTGGTCGCCCGACCGCGTGGAGCAGTGGTGGCGCGGGGCACTGGTGCGGGAACTCCTGAACTGAGCCGCCATGGACGACACCCTCAGCGGCGGGTTGCGGATGGTGTCGTGCCGGGCACGGGTTGGTTGCGGCACGGTCTTCTCGCCCGGAAAGCCCTGGATCGGCGGCAGCATGACGACCTGTGAGCAGAGACCGCTACGTCGACTTCCTGCGGGCGTGGGCCATCGCCCTGGTGGTGGTCGGGCACTGGCTGATCACCGTACTCGTCCGCGGGCCCGGTGGTGAGATCACGGCACCGGAGCTGCTGGCGGTCCTTCCGTGGACCCAGTGGCTGACCCTGGGCTTTCAGATCATGCCGCTGTTCTTCCTGGCCGGCGGGCATGCGGCGAGCGGCTCCTGGGCGCGCACCCGGGCGGCGGGCGGTACGGCGTCGGGGTGGGTGGCGCGGCGGGCGTCGCGGCTGCTGCTCCCGGCGGGGGTGTACAGCGCGCTGGTGCTGCTCGCCGTCGGGGTCTGTGCGGCCGTCCGCGTGGATCCGGGCACCCTCGAGCTGGTGGGGTGGGCGATGGCGATGCAGTTCTGGTTCCTGCCGGTGTATCTGCTCCTCAGCGCCCTGACCCCGCCCCTGCACGCGGCGCACCGGCGCTGGGGCCTGGGCGTCCCCGTGGTCCTGGGCGCGGCCGCCCTGGCGGCTGACGCGCTCGCGGTGGCGGTGCACGTGCCGTACGTCGGGCTGCTCAACTACGTGCTCGTGTGGGGCATCGCCTACCAGTTGGGCTTCTGCTGGCGAGACGGTCTGCTGACCGGTCACCGGGCGACAGCGCCCGCGATGGCGGCGTGCGGCGGGGTGGCCTTCGCGGCGCTGGTGGGCGTCGGGCCGTTCCCGGTCAGCCTGATCCGGGTGACCGGGCAGAGCCCGGGCAACACCGATCCACCGTCGGCGGCGATGCTGGCGTGGGTGGTGGCCCAGGTGGGCCTGTGTCTCCTCGCCGCACGGGCGATGCGGCGGCTTCTGGACCGGGAGCGGGTGTGGCGGGTGGTGAGCCCGGTGGGAGGCGCCAGCATGACGCTGTATCTGTGGCACATGCTGCCGGTGCTGGTCGTGGCCGCCGCGTTCTACTTGACCGGGCTCGCGCCCCAGCCCGCCTTCGGATCCGCGGCATGGTGGGCGCTGCGGGTGCCCTGGCTGCTGGTGCTCGGCGTCGTCCTGGCCGGTGTCGTGGCAGTGTTGCGGCCCTTGGAGCGCGGGCTGGCGGCAGTGCACGAGCGGATCCACCGGGACGCCGACCTGCACCACCCATGGCCGCTGTGGCTCGGCCTCGCCACCGCCGTCGCCGCTCTGACCCGGTTCGCCGGACAGGGATTCGCCCCCGGCGGCCGGTTGCCCCTGCCGCCCGCACTGGGCCTGGCGCTGGGCGCACTGCTGGTGGTGCTTTCCCGGCGCACGAAGCCACGCGACGCCGAGAAGCCCGATGACGTCCTGGAGGAAGCCGCCTGACATCCTCCCTTCGCCCGCTTCTGCGCGAAGATCGCCGGCCCCGCCCGACCGGCGTCCGACGGGTGCTGGCCGTGGAACCGGAGCCACACCTGCGAGCCCTGGCCGAGCAGGCCGTCGGCACCGCACCGATCCACGCGGAGGTGATCGACGGCATCGCCGGACAACTCCCCGCCGCTGGCACTTCCTTCTTCCGACATGCCCTGCTGGGGCCCACCGACCGCCTCGACGCCGAGGACACGAGCGCCGTGGAGCGTGCGGAGCTCCTGGAGCGGGTGTGGGGCTTCGAGGGGTGGCGCAGCAGCGAGTGGCGGATCTGCGTGCCGATTTGGCGCGGGCCGGAGAGTTCGCGGACACCCTGCGTCGGCGCCTCACCGAGGCGGAGGCGCCCGCGCAGACAGCTCGAGAGCCGCTGACGACCTGGGTCGAGAGCGGCCGCAGGGTGGCCGACGGCGCGCCGAGGGTGACGTACCCGCTCACCGCTCCAGGCGGCGTATCTGGAAGGTCAGTCCCTCCGGGCTGGTCAACCGCACCACGCATCGGCCCGTCTCGTCCTGCCAGGTGGCCGGGGACCGGCCCTGCTCGCGCACGCGGGTGACGACACTGTCCAGGTCGTCGACACCGATCGCCAGTTCCCACTGTGGGGTGGCGGTGAGGCCTCCACGTGGGGCGACGAAGTCGGCGCAGGTCAGGGGTGATCCTGCGGTCTCGCGGTAGAAGTTCCGGGCCTCGTCGGGCCGTTCGCACGCCAGGACCATGCGGTGCGGGGCACTCGCCAGGTGGAGCGGGAACTGCCAGCCGGTGAAGTGGTGCGCCTGCCACAGGGAGAAGGCGGCGCCTGCCGGATCGATCAGTGTCGCCATGCGGCCCTGATCGCCGGCGTCGAAAGGAGGTACGACGATGCGTGCGCCGTGCGCCGTCGCCACTGCGATACGGCGTTCGATGTCTTCCACCGCCAGGTAGTAGGCGATGTGGGCAGGTGTTCCCGGCGGGTAGACCGGATGTGCCAGGTCGCTCACGCCGCCGATCAAGTGGCCGTCGAGGGTTATCTTGGTGGCCCTGCGCCGGTCCTCCTCGTCCACCGCGAAGCGCCAGCCCAGCGTCGTGGAGAAGAAGGCGGCGGTGCCGGGTAAGTCGCGGGTTTTCAGGTCCATCCAGCAGAACTCGTTCACTGAACCCAGACGGGTCGTCATCCTGTGCTCCTCGTCGTCCCGATGCTGGATATCGGGTGTCCCGACGGCCATGCAAGCGGGTTTCCGCTGCCGTGCGGGGAGAAGTGCGGGCAGGAAGCCGGGTTCTCGGCCCGAGGCTCCAGGGGTGGTGTCGGTCGTTCGCACAGGCGGCATGGGCTTTCGGGGATTGGCAGAATCCCGGATTGTCCACCGCCGGGGGCGGGACGAGGATGGCCGGTCATGGGGAAACAGCGTCCGTTACCACAGGAGGCGCGCAGCGCCTCCGAGTTCGTGGCGTGCATGCGCCGGCTCAAGGAACAGGCCGGCCTGACCTACCGCCAGTTGGAGGCGAACGCGGAACGGCGCGGGGACGTCCTCGCGCGCAGCACCGTCGCCGACGCGCTGCGCCGGGACTCGCTGCCGCGTGCGGAGGTGGTCGCCGCGTTCGTCCGCGCGTGCGGCAGGGACGAGGACGCCGCCACCTGGCTGGAGGCCAGACACCGCCTGACAGCGGTCGAGCCGTTGCACGCGGAGGACGGGTCGGCGCATGCGGACGAAGGGCGGTCGCCCACCGGCGGACGGCCGACGCCCGACGGGACACCGGAAGACCCCGCCCGGTCAACGGCCGTGAGCCCGGCTCCGGCCCCGGTCCTGGCCTCGACTCGGGCTTTGGCCTCGGCTTCGACCCCCGCCCCGATCGCCGGTCGCGTCAGAAACCTGCGAGCCCTCCTCGCCGCCGCCGGTGCCGCGCTGTTGTTCGCCGCTGTGGGGGCCTGGGCGCTGCTGCCCGGCGAGGCGGGCGACAGGGACGCGGCGGCGCGTGGGGCAGGGGTCGCACCAGGCCTCGCCTCCTCCTCGGCCTCCGCCCTGACCACCGGCGACGACGGCCCGCCACCAGGACGGTCCAGGATCCGCCCCGCCCTGGCCCCCACGCTGTGCGTCACCGAAGGCCACGACCGCAAGGGGCGCTACCGAAGCCAAGTGGCCGTCCAGCGCCCCTGTGCCGACGCCACACCGCCGGACCTCTCACTGGTGTCGGTCGGCAACACGGGCTCCTACTACATCCAGTGGCGCCACCCGGTGTACGGCGACGGCTGTCTCACCGCGCTCGGCAGCGGCCATGTCGTCGAGGGACTGCTCGAGCCCTGGCCCTGGGAGAGTTGTTCGGCGGACCGCACCAGCCAGCACTTCTTCTTCGAACCCGTCGACCGTTCCAACGGGTCCAAGGTGAACGCCTACCGGATACACGTGGTCCAGAACGGAATGTGCCTCGGCGTCAACGGTACCGACGACCTGACGGCGGGTGCCGAGATCGCCCAGCAGCGCTGCACGGGGTCACGGGACCAGGAGTTCCTGGTGGATGCGATGGACTGACGACGGGACTGCCCGTCACACCGTCACCGGTGGTGTCTCCTCCAGAGGGAAGTGGCATGCCGCGCCGTGTACGGGCCCCGGGGGCGGCGGCGCGGGGACCGCCTCCGCACACACGTCCCGCACCCGTCGGCACGGGGTCCGGAACCGGCATCCGGACGGCGGGTCGGCCGGTGCGGGGACTCCGTCGGGCCCGTCTCCACGATCTTGCCGAGGTACATCACGTCGACGCGGTCGGCGAGGTGCGCACCACGGACAGGTCGTGCGAGATGAAGACGTACGACAGTCCCACGACAGTCCCAGCTCGTCCCGCAGGTCGCACAGGAGGTTGAGCCGCTGCCGTTGTCCCCCGGAGAACTCGTGCGGGTGACGGCCCGCGTCCGACGCGCGCAGACCGACCATCTCCAGCAGTTCGGCGCGCGGGCCGCCCGCTTCGACGCGGGGACGAGACCGCGGTGGGTCAGCCAGGGCTCGCCGATCCGATCCGCCGCGGGCAGCCGGGGGTTGAGCGACCGAACGGGTCCTGAACACCATCTGCACCTTCCGGCGCCAGGCGAGCAGTTCCGCACCCGACAACGTGAAGGGGCCGACTCCCTCGTACCGCACGGTGCCCGCGCCCGGCCGCTCCAGCCGCAGGAGGACCCTGGCCAGCGTGGACTTGCCGCAGCCGGACTCGCCGACGAGACCGAGGGTCTCCCCGCGGCCCAGCATCAGGTCCTCAGGCATCGGCCAGTTCCTTCCCTAAGTGGCAGGCGCGGCCCGGCCGGCCCCGGTGCCGGTCAGCACCGGACGCGTCGGTCCCAACTCGTCGTACCTCTTGACGTGTTGATTGCCGTCCTAAAACATTCGGGAAACTCGATTGGTTCTGCGCGATTCTGTTCGCTCCCGAAGGGAATTCATGTCCAGCAGACATCGCCCCGCCCGTGCGTGGGCGGTCAGCGTCCCCCTGGCACTCGGCGCGGGACTCCTGACCGTGCCTCCTGCCCCTGCCGCTGCCGCCGAACAGCCCGGCAGCGCGGTCACCGTACGGATCGACCCGTCCTACCGGCAGCAGGAGTTCGAAGGGTGGGGGACGAGCCTCGTCTGGTTCGCCAACATCACCGGCCGCTACCCGGAGCCCATCCGGCAGAAGCTCGCCGACATGCTCTTCGGTGAGGACGGCCTCCGCCTCAACATCGCGCGTTACAACATCGGCGGCGGCAACGCCCCGGACGTCCGCAAGGACTACATGAAGGTCGGCGCGACGATGGACGGCTTCTGGAAGGCCCCCGAGGGCACCACCAGGGAGGACACCGACTGGTGGAACCCCGACGACCCCGACCACTGGGACTGGTCCGCCGACCCGGGCCAGCGCTGGTGGGTGGACCGCGTCAAGAAGAAGGTGACCCGCTGGGAGGCGTTCAGCAACTCCCCGCCGTGGTTCCAGACCGTCAGCGGCTACGTCTCGGGCGGCTTCGACGCCAACACCGACCAGATACGGGCCGACCGCGTCGACGACTTCGCCACCTACCTGGTCAAGGTGACCGAGCAGCTGGAGAAGAAGCACCGCATCAAGTTCGACACCATCGCCCCGCTCAACGAGCCCAACACCAACTACTGGGGCACCCAGATAGGCCCCGACGGACAGCCCACCGGCGGTCGCCAGGAGGGCGCGCACGCCGGCCCCGAGCTCCAGCAGAAGGTCGTCCTGGCGCTGCGGCGCGCACTGGAGAAGGCGAGGACCCGCGCGACGGTCTCCGCGATGGACGAGACCAACCCCAGCACCTTCGTCCGCAACTGGAACGCCTACGACAGCTCCGCCCGCGCCGCCGTCGACCAGCTCAACGTGCACACGTACGGCACCGGCATGCGCACCAGCGCCCGGGACAGCGCCAAGGCCGCGGACAAGCCGTTCTGGATGAGCGAGGTCGAGGGCACCTGGGGGACCGGCACCGACTTCACCGGCATGGAACCGGGGCTCGGCATCGCCACCCGGGTCGTCGACGACATCCGTGAACTGGAGCCGTCAGCCTGGGTGTTGTGGCAGCCCGTCGAGGACTCCATCCCGCAGGCCCAGGCCGGCAAGAACTGGGGCAGCATCCACATCCCGTTCAACTGCACCGCGCAGGACACCCTGGAGACCTGCCCGATCCGGGCCAACACCAAGTTCCACACCCTGCGCAACTTCACCCACCACATCCGGCCCGGCGACCACTTCGTCAAGGCCGACGACCCCGCCAGCGTCGCCGCCGTACGCAAGTCCGGCCGCGGGGCGACCGTCGTGCACGTCAACAACGGCACGACCCCGCGTGCCGTGACCCTGGACCTCTCGCGGTTCAAGCGCGTCGCCCCCGGCGCCACCGTCACGCCCGTGGTGACCAGCACCGACGGAGCGCTCGTCCGCGGCACCCCGGTGAAGGTGACGGACGACTCCGCCACGGTGACCGTCCCGGCGAAGTCGGTCACCACCCTCCTCGTCGACGGCGTGTCCGGGACCGCCGAGGACGCCTCACTCGTCCAGCCCGGCCACGTCTACCGCCTCCAAGGGGCCCAGAGCGGCAAGTCCCTGGCCCCGTCCGCCGACGGCAAGGGCGTCGTCGTCCGTACCGCCGACCCTGGTGCCAGGTCCCAGTTGTGGTCGGTGAAGAAGCTGACCCGCGGGGAAGGCAACCGCGAGCGTTATGCCCTGAGGAACGCCGAGACGGGCAGCCGCCTCGCCGTACGCGACAACGAGGCCGTTCTCGAAGACGCCGACACACCGGCCGCGCAGTGGATCATGTCGACCACCGGGGACGGCACCTGGACCTTCGTCAACGCCGCCACCGGCCGACTGCTCGACGTCGTCGGACAGTCGACGGCGGACGGCGCCCGCGTCTCGGCCTTCCTCCCCACCTCTGGCGCGAACCAGCGCTGGGCCGTGACCGACGAGACGGTGCTGCGCACACAGCCGGCCAAGGCGTTCACCGTTCCGGGCCGCGCGCCCGAACTGCCCGGCACCGTGACGCCCGTCTTCCGGGACGGCGCCCGCGGAGCCCTCCCCGTGCGGTGGACACTGCCCTCCGAGGCGCACTGGAGCAAGCCCGGAACGGTACGCGTGAAGGGCACGGCGACCGACGCCCTCGGACGGACCGTCCGCGCCGAGGCGGTCGTCACCGTGGACACCATCGCCTCCACCCTCCCGGGCCGCGCCAAGACCTACACCGGTGGACGGCCCGACCTGCCCGCCACCGTCACCGGCGTCGGACGGCACGGCGGCACCGCCGACCTCCCGGTCACCTGGGACCCCGCTCCCGACGGCGCCTTCGACGAGGCCGGAGTGGTGACCCTGCGCGGCACCGCCCAGGTTCCCGGCGGCACCGGGGCGGCGGCGACCGTACGCGTCCAGGTCACCGCACCCCGGGAGCGGAACGCCGCGCCCGACGAGGGCGTGACGGTCGGCGCGACCTACACCGAGAGCGGCTACTCCGCCGATGGCCTGCGCAACGGCAACACGTCCGAGAAGGCCTGGTCGAACTGGCGGTCCGGCACGAAGAACCCGTCCGACACCATCACCTTCACCCTGCCCGAGGCCCGCGAGCTGACCCGGGTCGTGACCCACTTCCACCGCGACGGCACCAACGTCAGCTTCGCCGAGTCCCTCAAGGTGCAGGTGCGCGGGGCCGACGGCACCTGGACCGACGCGAGCGAGACGGTGCCCGTCGGCACCGAGGGCACACCCGTCGCCGACGTCCCGGTGCGCGCCTTCGGCCCGGTGACCGGGGTACGCGTTGTCATGGCGGCCCGCCCCGGCGGTTACATCACCCTCGGGGAGATCGAGCTCTTCGCCAGGACCCCCGGCGCCTCCGCGGACGCCGCCGCCGCGTCGATCGAGGTGGACGGCGTGGCGATCGGCGACTTCGCCCCGGACCGGACGGGTTACCGCGTGACCACCGACCGCCCGGACCGGGCGAGGGTCACCGCCACGCCGCGCGACCCGTACGCGAGCGTGAGCGTCCGCAAGGAGACGACACACGTGGCCGTCGTGACCGTGAGCAGCGAGGACGGCTCGCAGACACGGCAGTACAGGATCGAGCTCACCCGTTCCTGACGCACGGGAACGCGGGGCGTGCCTGCCGGACACGCCCCGCGTCGTCCCCCGGGATCAGACCGCCGGAGCCGGGTACGTCGGGTACTCCACCCCGGACACGTGCTGCACGACCCGGATGACCTGGCAGGAGTAGCCGAACTCGTTGTCGTACCAGAGGTAGAGGATGGCGTTGTCGCCCTCGACCTTGGTGGCGCCGGCGTCGACGATCGAGGCGTGGCGCGAGCCGATGAAGTCGCTGGAGACCGCGTCGGGGGCGCTGATGAAGTCGATCTGGCGCTTCAGCGGCGAGGTCAGGGACACCTCGCGCAGGTAGTCGAGCACCTCCTGGCGGGTGGTCTCGCGCGCCAGCTGGAGGTTGAGGATCGCGATGGAGACGTCCGGCACCGGGACCCGGATGGAGCTGCCGGTGATCTTCGCCTTGAGGTCGGGCAGCGCCTTGGCGACCGCGGAGGCGGCACCCGTCTCGGTGATGACCATGTTGAGCGGCGCGCTGCGGCCCCGGCGCTCGGACTTGTGGTAGTTGTCCAGCAGGTTCTGGTCGTTGGTGAACGAGTGGACGGTCTCCACGTGGCCGCGCTGGACGCCGAACTCGTCGTCCATCGCCTTCAGCGGCGGCACTATGGCGTTCGTGGTGCACGAGGCGCAGGACAGGATCTGCTCGTCCGGCTTGATCGTGTCGTGGTTCACGCCGTGCACGATGTTCGGGACGTCGCCCTTGCCGGGCGCGGTCAGCACGACCTTGTCGATGCCCGGGCGCAGGTGCGTGGACAGACCCTCGCGGTCGCGCCACTTGCCGGTGTTGTCGATGAGGATGGCGTCCTTGATGCCGTACGCCGTGTAGTCGACCTCGGACGGGTCGTTCGCGTAGATGACCTTGATCGCGTTGCCGTTGGCGACGATCGTGCTGTTCGCCTCGTCGACGGTGATCGTGCCCTGGAACTGGCCGTGGATGGAGTCGCGGCGCAGCAGCGAGGCGCGCTTGACGATGTCCTGCTCGCCTCCGCCGCGCACCACGATGGCGCGCAGGCGCAGGCCGTTGCCCGAGCCGGCCTTCTCGATCAGCAGCCGGGCCACGAGCCGGCCGATGCGCCCGAACCCGTAGAGGACGACGTCACGCCCCTCGCGGCGCTCGATCTTGTTGGCTCCGGTGGCACCGGCGACGGCCTCGGCGGTGAACTCCGCGACCGACAGACCGCGGTCGTCCTCGCGGTACGTCGCGGCGAGCATGCCGATGTCGATCTGGGAGGGCCCGAGGTCGAGCTCGGCCAGAGTCTGCAGGAACGGCAGCGTCTCGGTGACCGAGAGCTCCGCACCGGCGATCTGCCGGGCGAACCGGTGGGTCTTGAGGATGCTGACCACCGACTTGTTCACCAGGGAGCGGCTGTGCAGCAGGACGGTCACGTCCCGCTCCCGGTGCAGCTTCCCGATGATCGGGATCATCGACTCCGCGATCTCCTCGCGGTTCTTCCAGTTGGTGAACGAGTCGTCGTTGACAGTCACAGATCCATCTTTCGAGCTAGGCGGCGCTCATATGTTAAACCGTCGATTTCTGGATCATGAACGGGGTGCCCGCTGAGCGCTCCGCCCTGCCGGAACGCCGCGCTCCACGCGCCCCTCGCGGCCTCGCCTGGGATGATCGGAAGAGAGCCCCACGCGAAAGGGACGCTCATGGACTTCGACGCCGTGGCCGACGGGCTGTACGCCCTGCGGCCGGAGGAGTTCACCGCCGCCCGCTCCTCGGCCGTGGCCGCCGCCCGCACCGCCGGCGACCGGGAACTCGCCGAGCGGATCGGCGCGTTGCGCAAACCCAGTCTCGCGGCCTGGGCCAGCAACCTCCTGGTCCGCAGCCGGCCCGGCGACGTCGGGCCCCTGCTCCGCCTGGGCGAAGGACTGCGGCACGCCCACCACTCGCTGGACCGCACCCAACTGCGCGAACTGAGCCGGCAGCAGCACGCGCTCATCCGCGCCCTGTCCGCTCAGGCCCGGCAGCTCGCCACGGAGGCCGGACATCCGATCGGCGAAGGAGTGCAGCGCGAGGTCGAGAACACCTTGCACGCGGTCCTGGCCGACCCCGAGGCGGCCCAGGCATGGGCGAGCGGCCGGCTGGCCAAGCCGCTCAGTGCCGCCGTCGGCTTCCCGGCCGCCGCCGCGAGCGCCGTCGCGCAGAGCACCGTCCCGGAAAGCGCCGGGACCCAGCGTCGCCCGTCCGCCGCGACGGCCCCCTCCCGTCCGGACCGCAAGGCCGGCGAGCAACAGCGGCGACGGCTGGCGCAGGCCCGCCGGGACGTCGAGGCCGCCGACCGGGAGCTGCGGGCGCTGAAGGACGAGGCGGCCGCCGTCGGCCAGGCCGCGGAGGAGGCGAAACAGCAGGTGGACCGCCTCCAGCGGCGCGTCGACGAACTCACGGAGGAGCTCGCCCGCACCAGGGAGGCGCACCAGCAGGCCCGCTTCGCCGAGCGGTCGGCCCGGGAACGGGCGCGCACGGCCGACCGCCGTGTCCGCGAAGCGGATCGCAAAGCCGCGACGGCCGCCGCCCAGCTCGAACGCCTGACCTCATCGGACGACCGGTAGACGGGCCGGTTCTCCCTGAGAGCGGGCGCATGGCCGGGCTCGCCCCCCGCCGGCGCGGTCCGTACGACCTGACCGGGTGGCAGGCTGCCGTGCTCGGCGCGGGAGTTGAGCCCGAGGCAGGGCCGGAAGCTGTGGTTGACCGGGACCCGTGTGTCGTCGCGGCCGTGCACGATCCGGGCGGGTTCGCCGTGCGGCTCGCCGTCGCGCCGGGTCGCGCCGCGACCGGACCGCCGAGTGAGTCGTCGTCGACGAGGGTGCCGGGGGAGGGGGCCCGCCCGCCCCTGGTGGCGTACGCGGCGGCGAGCGACACGGCGAGCAGCGGCGGGACGAACCGCAGGGGGCGGGCGGGCGATGCCGATCCTCCGTCAGAGGGAGAGGGCGCCGGTGAGGACGGCACCGGCGGTCATCACGAGCGTGGTGGCGAAGGCCCAGCGGAAGATGAAGCGCTGGTGCTCGCCGAGCTGGACGCCGCTCATGCCGACCAGGATGAACGTGGCGGCGGTGAGCGGGCTGAGCGGGAAACCCGTCGTCATCTGGCCGAGCACGGCGGCCCGGGCGACCTCGGCCGGGTCGGTACCGAAGCCGCGGGCCGTCTCGGCGAGGACGGGCAGGACACCGAAGTAGTAGGCGTCCGGGGTGAACACCAGACTCAGCGGCATGCCCGTGACGGCCACGAGGACCGGCAGACGGCCGCCGAGGGAGTCCGGTATCACGGACACGAGCGCCTCGGCCATCTCGTCGATCATCCCGGTCCCGGTGAGGACCCCCGTGAACACACCGGCCGCGAAGATCATCGTGGTCACGAGGACGACGTTCTTCGCGTGCCGGTCGAGCAGCGCCTGCTGCTGTTCCCAGCCGGGGTGGTTGACCAGGAGGGCCACCGCGAACCCGAGGACGAACAGCACCGGCAGCGGCATGACCTCCAGGATCAGCGCCACGACGAGCACGACGGTCAGCAGCAGGTTGAAGACCGTCAGCCAGCGCGGCGCCGGCGCCGCGACCCGGACGGCACCCGGCCCGTCACCGGGCGCCGGGGCGCTCACAGGAACCGGCTCGCCGGCGGCTTCCTCGCGCGGCCCGGTGAGAGCACCGAGCCGCCGCCGCTCCCGCCGGCCGATCAGCCAGGACGCCACCAGGACCCACGCGATCCCGAACCCCATCGCGGGCAGCACGGGCGTGAAGACGTCCGAACTCTCCAGCTTCAGCGCCGCCATGGCACGCACCGTCGGCCCGCCCCACGGGACCATGTTCATCACCCCCGCCCCAAGACAGACGACCCCGGACAGCACCAGCGGACTCATGCCCAGCTTCCGGTAGACGGGCAGCAGCGCGGAGACGGTGATGAGGAACGTGGAGGCCCCGTCGCCGTCCAGGGCCACGCACAGCGTGAGGACGGCCGTGGCGACGGTGACGCGCATCGGATCGCCCTTGGCCAGCCGCAGCAGACCGCGGATCAGCGGATCGAACAGACCCGCGTCCACCATGAGACTGAAGTACAGCACGGCGAACGCGATCATGATGCCGGTCGGCGCCACCTTCGACAGGCCGTCGAGCACCATCCCGCCCAGCTCGCCCGCGGACCCGCCCGCCAGCGCCGCGAGCACCGGAAGCACCACCAGCGCGACCAGCACCGAGACCCGTTTGGTCATGGTGAGCAACAGGAACAGGGCGATCGTGGCGAAGCCCAGGGCTGCCGGCATGATGGCGCTCGCTTTCTCGGGTCGCGGTCCCCGGCGGCGGAGAGCGTGGCGTACGGGGATAGCCGAGAGTGTCCGAGCGCCGGATGATCCCTGTCCAGCATCAAACCGGCATCTGTCCATGCGATCCCCGCATCAATCGGCTCGCTCTGACGTACGCTTCCCGGCCATGGATGCCACCCTGCGTCAGCTGACGGCGTACGCGGCCGTCGCCCGGGCGACGAGTTTCACCGCGGCAGCAGCCCAGTTGGGCGTCTCGCAGTCCTCCCTCAGCCGCGCGGTCGCCGACCTGGAGCGGCAGGTCGGCGCCCAACTGCTCGAACGCGACACGCGCAACGTGCAGTTGACCGCCGCGGGCGCCGAGGCGCTGCGGATCGCCGAACAGATCCTCAGCGCCCACCGGGCCGGGATGAAGGAACTGGACCGCTTCCTGCTCGGCGAGTCCGGCACCGTCGCCGTCGCCACCCTGCCCTCCGTCGCGGCGGTGCTGCTTCCGCAGGTGATCTCCGGCTTCCGCACGGACCGGCCGCGCGTCGCCGTACGCCTGCTGGACGGCCTGGAACGGGCCGTGCTGAACCGGGTCCTGTCCGGCGACGCGGACTTCGCGATCACCACGGTCGGCGTGCCGCCCGAGCGGCTGGAGCACCGCCCGCTGGTGCGCGACCGTTTCGTCGCGGTCCTGCGCGAGGACCATCCGCTCGCCGCCCGCGACGAGGTCGGCTGGGCGGACCTGGCCCGCGAGCCGTTCCTGGCCGTCGGACGGGACTCGAGCGTGCGGCGGCTGACGGACGCCGCGTTCGGCCAGGTCGACGCGCACGCCGTACCGGCGGCGGAGGCCGGCAGTGTCGCCACGGTGGGTGGACTGGTCGCCGCCGGCCTCGGCGTGAGCGCGCTGCCCGCCCTGGTGCTGCCCCTGCTGGGCACCGGGCCCTTCGTGTTCCGGCCGCTCGTCGAACCGGTGGTCGACCGGCGCCTCGACATCGCCCTGCGCGCACGCCGTACCCTCCCGCGCGTGACCGAGCACTTCCTGGAGACGCTCGAGGACTTCCGCGCCCAGGGCCGGGACCTGCCGCCGGGAGTCTCCTGGGCCTGAGCACCGACGCGGGCCGATTCATGCGCTGATCGCATGGATTGATGGCCTTCCTTTGCTGGACAGGCATTTCTGCGCCTCGGCAGTCTGAAGAACCGACCAGCTGAGCCGAGGGGACGCATCCGTGCCGGACAAGGACATGCCGAACGCCACCGGACAGGGGCAGTTGTGCGGACTGAAAGTGGTCGAGTTCGCTCATGTGGTGGCCGGGCCGCTCGCGGGTTCGATGCTCGCCGACCAGGGTGCGGACGTGGTCCACGTCGAACCCCCGGGTGCCGGTGACGCCGCTCGCGCCATGGGGCCCCGGCGCGACGGCGTTCCCCTGTGGTTCAAGGTCGCCGCCCGCAACAAGCGCTCCGTCACGCTCGACCTGCACCACGAGGCGGGCCGCGCGGTCGCCCACCGCCTCGTCGCCTGGGCGGACGTCGTCATCGTCACCCTGCGCGCCGGGCGCCTGCGCCGCTGGGGCCTCGACTGGGAGTCCGTGCACCGGATCAACCCGAAGGCCGTCCTGCTCCAGATATCCGGCTTCGGCGCCACGTCCAGCCAGGCCGACGCCCCCGGCTTCGGCAAGATGGGTGAGGCCCGCAGCGGCGTCGTCCACCTGACCGGTTCCCCCGACGGGCCGCCCGTCCACACCGGCTTCTCGCACGGCGACGCCGTGACCGGTCTGATGGGCGCCTACGCCGTCCTCGCCGCCCTCCACCGGCGCGACCACGATCCCGGTTTCGACGGCGAGTGGATCGATCTCGCCCTGTTCGAGCCCCTGTTCCGGCTCGTCGAGTGGCAGGTCATCGTCCACGACCAGCTGGGAACCGTGCCGCAGCGCTCCGGCAACCAGCTCGCGGTCGCACCCGCCGCCGTGATCAACACCTACCGCTCCCGCGACGAGCAGTGGATCACCGTGACCTCCGCGACCCTGCGCTCGGTGCGCAACGTGGCCCGGCTGCTGGGCCTGCCCGAGGAGGAGTTCGCCACGTCGGAACAACAGCACGCGCGAAGCGGGGAGTTGGACGACGGACTGCGGGCGTGGGTGGCCGGCCGCACCGCCGCCGAGTGCCTGGAGGCCTTCGCCCGCGCCGAGGTGGTGGCCTCCCGGGTGTTCGACGCGGCCGACATCGCGGCCGACCCGGTCTACGCCGAACGCGGCGACATCGTCACCGTGGCCGACCCCGACCTGGGCGACGTCCGGATGCAGGCGGTCATCCCGCACTTCCGGCAACGCCCCGGCCGCGTCTGGCGCACCGGACCAGCACTCGGCCAGGACAACGACCTCGTGTACCGCGACTGGCTCGGACTGAGCGACCAGGAACTGGCCGAACTGGAGAAGAACGATGTCGTCTGAACCCCACAGCACGACCCGCACGACCGTGCCCCACAGCACGACCACGTCCCGTGCCACGGCCATCCCCCGGCCGGCACCCCGCTCCCTCCTCTTCGTCCCCGGCCTCCGCACGGACTGGCTGCCCAAGGCGCGCGCGGCCGGTGCCGACGCCGTCGTCCTCGACCTGGAGGACGCGGTTCCGGCCCCCGACAAGCCGCTCGCCCGCGCCCGGGTGGCCGAGGCCCTGGCGGAGGCCGCCGCGGAGCCGGCCGGCGGCATGGCCCTGTTCGTCCGCGTCAACCCGCTCGAGGACTGGACCGCCGCCGAGGAACTGCGTGCCGTCGTACGCCCCGGACTGGCCGGGGTGGTCCTGCCCAAGGTGCACACCGCCGCCGACGTACGGCTGGCGGACCGCCTCATCGGCTGGTGCGAACACGCACACGGCCTGCCCGCCGGCGCGACGGCCCTCGTCCCGCTGCTGGAGTCGGCCCGCGCCCTGCACGACGCCTACGACATCGCCGCCGCGGCCCCCCGGGTCGCACACGTCGGCGCACTGACCGCACCCGGCGGCGACGTGGAACGCGCCGTCGGCTACCGCTGGAGCCCCGAGGGCACCGAGACCCTGGCCCTCCGTTCCCGCGTCCTGCTCGACGTCCGCGCCGCCGGAGCACCCGGCCCGGTCACCGGACTGTGGACGGACATCACCGACCTGAGGGGCCTGCGCGCCTTCGCCGAGCAGAACCGCGCCCTCGGCTACGAGGGGATGATGGCCGTCCACCCGACCCACGTCCCCGTGATCAACGAGGTCTTCGCCCCCACCCCCCAAGAGCTCGACCGCTGTGCGCGTCTCGTGGCAGCCGTGGAATCGGCCCAGCGTGACGGCGTCGGCGCCCTCACCTTCGAGGGCCGGATGGTCGACGAGGCCATGGCCGAAACCGCACGGGCGGTGCTGGCGCGACACGGACACGGCTGACACCATCCCGCCACCGAACCGGAGCGCGATCATCGATGCTGTGACGGAGTTCACAGCATGCCGTCGAGGGCGTGGCCCCAAGGCGCAACCCGCGTCACACCTGGCCGCACCCGCGCGACACAAAAATTGAACCGTTCGTTTTCTTGAATCACTCGTGTTTGTGCGGCTAGGTTGTCCGCCATGACCGCATCCCGGAACCCGACCGCCGCCGAAGAGCTGCGCGGTGCCGGCCTGAGGGTGACGGCCGCCCGCGTCGCACTGCTCCAGGCCGTGCGGGACGGCGACCACCTCGGCGCCGAGGCGATCGCCTCCGAGGTACGCGGCCGCGTCGGCCACATCTCCGTCCAAGCCGTGTACGAGGGGCTCCACGCACTCACCGCGGCGGGACTCATACGCCGCCTCGAGCCACCCGGCAGCCCCGCCCTGTACGAGGGACGGGTCGGCGACAACCACCACCACCTCGTGTGCCGGTCCTGCGGGGCCGTCGCCGACGTCGACTGCGCGGTCGGCCACGCCCCCTGCCTGACCGCGTCCGACGACCGGGGCTTCGCCGTCGACGAGGCCGAGGTCATCTACTGGGGCCTGTGCCCCGCCTGCTCCACCGCCCGCAGTACCTGAGCGATGTGATCCACCCGAGCACCGTGTTCCACCCCGTCCGGAAGGATTTCCATGACTGAGAACCACGACGCGATCGTCACCGACGCGAAGCAGGAGGAGACGAGCGGCGGCTGCCCCGTGGCCCACGGGCGCGCCCTGCACCCCACCCAGGGTGGCGGCAACCGTCAGTGGTGGCCGGAGCGCCTCAACCTGAAGATCCTTGCCAAGAACCCCGAGGTGGCCAACCCGCTCGGTGAGGAGTTCGACTACGCCGAGGCGTTCCAGGCCCTCGACCTCGCGGCCGTGAAACAGGACATCGCCGAGGTGCTGACCACCTCGCAGGACTGGTGGCCGGCCGACTTCGGCAACTACGGCCCCCTGATGGTCCGTATGGCCTGGCACAGCGCGGGCACCTACCGCATCAGCGACGGCCGCGGCGGCGCCGGCGCCGGCCAGCAGCGCTTCGCCCCGCTCAACAGCTGGCCGGACAACGGCAACCTCGACAAGGCCCGCCGTCTGCTGTGGCCGGTCAAGAAGAAGTACGGCCAGTCCATCTCCTGGGCCGACCTCATGATCCTCACCGGCAACGTCGCCCTGGAGCAGATGGGCTTCGAGACCTTCGGCTTCGCCGGCGGCCGCGAGGACGTCTGGGAGCCCGAGGAGGACGTGTACTGGGGCCCCGAGACCACCTGGCTCGACGACAAGCGCTACACGGGCGACCGCGAGCTGGAGAACCCGCTCGGCGCGGTGCAGATGGGCCTCATCTACGTCAACCCGGAGGGCCCGAACGGCAACCCGGACCCGCTCGCCGCGGCCCGCGACATCCGTGAGACGTTCCGCCGCATGGCGATGAACGACGAGGAGACCGTCGCCCTGATCGCCGGTGGCCACACCTTCGGCAAGACCCACGGTGCGGGCCCGGCCGACCACGTCGGCGCCGACCCCGAGGCCGCCTCCATGGAGGAGCAGGGCCTGGGCTGGCGCAGCACCTACGGCACGGGCAAGGGCGGGGACGCCATCACCTCCGGCCTGGAGGTCACCTGGACCTCGACGCCGACCCAGTGGAGCAACGGGTTCTTCAAGAACCTCTTCGAGTTCGAGTACGAGCTCGAGCAGAGCCCGGCCGGCGCCCACCAGTGGGTGGCGAAGGACGCCCCGGAGATCGTCCCGGACGCGCACGACCCGTCGAAGAAGCACCGCCCGAAGATGCTCACCACCGACCTGGCGCTGCGCTTCGACCCGATCTACGAGCCGATCTCCCGCCGGTTCTACGAGAACCCCGAGGAGTTCGCGGACGCCTTCGCCCGCGCCTGGTTCAAGCTGACCCACCGTGACATGGGCCCGAAGTCGCTGTACCTGGGCCCGGAGGTCCCGGAGGAGACCCTGCTGTGGCAGGACCCGCTGCCCGAGCCCGAGGGTGAGGTCATCGACGCCGGGGACATCGCGACCCTCAAGACCAAGCTCCTCGAGTCGGGTCTGTCCGTCTCGCAGCTGGTGACCACCGCCTGGGCCTCGGCTTCCACCTTCCGCGGCAGCGACAAGCGCGGCGGTGCCAACGGCGCCCGCATCCGCCTGGAGCCGCAGCGCGGCTGGGAGGTCAACGAGCCCGACGAGCTGGCCCAGGTGCTGCGTGTCCTGGAGAACATCCAGCAGGAGTTCAACGCCGGCGCCGGCGCCAGGAAGGTCTCCCTGGCCGACCTGATCGTCCTCGGCGGCACCGCCGCCGTCGAGAAGGCCGCCAAGGAAGCCGGCTTCCAGGTGGAGGTCCCCTTCACCCCGGGCCGTGTGGACGCGACGGAGGAGCACACCGACGCCGAGTCCTTCGAGGCGCTCGAGCCGACCGCCGACGGGTTCCGCAACTACCACGGCAAGGGCAACCGCCTCCCGGCCGAGTACCTGCTGCTCGACAGGGCGAACCTGCTGACTCTGAGCGCCCCCGAGATGACCGTCCTGGTCGGCGGCCTGCGGGTGCTGGGCGCCAACTACCAGCAGTCCCAGCTCGGCGCCTTCACGACGACGCCCGGCTCGCTGACCAACGACTTCTTCGTCAACCTGCTCGACCTGGGCACGACGTGGAAGGCGACCTCCGAGGACCAGACCACGTTCGAGGGCCGCGACGCCGCCACCGGCGAGGTCAAGTGGGCCGGCAGCCGCGCCGACCTGGTCTTCGGCTCGAACTCCGAGCTGCGGGCGCTCGCCGAGGTCTACGCGAGCGACGACGCGAAGGAGAAGTTCGTCAACGATTTCGTCGCCGCGTGGGTCAAGGTCATGAACCTGGACCGGTTCGACCTGGTCTGATCACACCCGCCTGACAGGACGCCCCGGGCCGACCGGCCCGGGGCGTCCCGCGTTGCCTGAGGGTTCGTCAAATGCCGTTCAAGGTAAGAACATCACTTACCCAACTCTCACCATGAAACGGCAAGGAACGCGGCCGGGCCCGGATCCGGGCATACGTTCTGGCCGTGAACACAGATTCCACTGCCCACAGAGGCGCCGGTCCTGAACCGCACCCCGTCGCCGGTTCACGGCCGACCACCGGCGGCCCGGTCCGCCGCACACTCCTGCGCACCGCCCTGACCGGGGCCGCCGCCGTCGGCGCGGGCCTCGGCGCCGCCCGGCCCGCCACCGCCGCCACCCCCGGCCGGGGCACGCCCGCGCGGCCCGTCACCCCCGGCGAAGCCCTCAGGGAACTGGCCGCGGGCAACCGCCGCTGGCGCGCCTTCCGGGAACGCCACCCGCACGAAGACCCCGCGCTACGGCGGACGTTGGCCACGGGTCAGCACCCCTTCGCGGTCGTCCTCGGCTGCATCGACTCCCGCGTGCCCCCGGAGCTGGTCTTCGACCAGGGCCTGGGCGACCTGATGACCGTCCGCACGGCCGGAGAGGTCCTCGACGAGGCCGTCCTCGGCAGCGTCGCCTTCGGCGTCCTGGAACTCGCCATACCCCTGGTCGTCGTCCTCGGCCACCAGTCGTGCGGCGCGGTCCGCGCCGCCGTGGAGGCGGCAGAGTCCGGGCAGCACCTCCCCGCCCACATGCAGTACCTCGTCGACCGGATAAGCCCGGCGATAGACCACGGCGAGGAGGGAGACGCCCGGATCGACGCGACCGTGAGCGCCAACGTCCGGCTCGTCCGCTCCCAGCTGGCCGCGGAGCCCGAACTCGCCGCCCGGGTCGAGACCGGCAAGCTGGCGATCGTCGGCGCCCGCTACGAACTGACCACCCAGGCCGTCCACCGCGTCGCCTGAGGACCCGCCCGGTCCGCCGCCGTACGCGGCGGACCGGGCCGCCCTGTCACGCCCCTAGTGGGTTGTACCGCGCCGCCGCCATCAGGTACCAGGCGGTCGCGCCCGTGTGCCGGTAGGGGTAGTAGCCGAAGCCGAACCCCGTATCCAGCGGGCTGCTCGCGGACACCACACCACTGCGCTCGGGCAGCGCCTTCCCGCCGACGGTCTGACCACCGCCCAGCAGGTCCTGGGCCTGCTCGGTCGACGCGAGCAACCGCCGGGCGCGGGCCTCGTCGCCACGCGCCCCCCGCTCGCGCAGTGCGAGCGCGAGATGGGCCGTCCCCTCGAACCACACGCCGTTGCGGTCGGGCTTGGGCTGGCCCGCCGCGATCGGAGCGTCCTCGTTCGCGAGCAGGCTCGCCGAACTGAAGGTGACGCCCTCGTACGACTGCCCGGCGGGAACCGTGCTGTTCGTGCGGCCGGAATGATCCAGGACTGCCAGCTCGGCCGTGGCCCAGTCCAGCGAACGGGAGTAGCGGCGCGAGCCGAGCGCGAGATGGGTCCAGGTCTGGGTGTCCTCCGGAATCGGCGACGTGTTGACCGTCACGCCGTCGTTGGTTCCGGTGTAGAAGAAGCCCCCGGACGGCTCCCACATGCGCTGCACGAACGCCTCGGCCCGCGCCCGCCGCTCCAGCCACACCCGGTCGCCGGTGAGCCGGGCGAGCCGCCCGAACAGGCAGATCAGGTCGGTGTTGTGCTCGGTCGAGGTGAACGGAAGCTTCTGATTCGCCCCGTCGACCCCGAACTTGTAGCCGCCCAGCGGCTCGTCGGTACGGCCGGTCCGCTCGATCCACTCGCCGATCCGCACGGCACCGGTGAGGAATCGGCGCGCCTCCGTGCGGCGCGCGAGGCCGCTCAGCGCGATGCCCGCCCAGGCCATGTCGCCCACGGCCGTGCCGGTGAAGCCGAACTGCGTACCGACGTTGACCGTCCCGTCGGGCCGTACGAAGCCGTCGGGCTGCGGCGAGCCGTCGTAGAAGGTGTACGGACCGACGTTGTAGGCCTGCCGGAGTCTGCCGTCGTCGTACGCCGGGTCATGGGCCTGCGCGTAGAGCAGGGCGTCGCCCAAGGCCGTGGCCCGGGCCAAACTCTCGGGCCTCCGGGCCGCGAGGTGGGCCAGGATCGCCAGGGCGTTGTCGTAAGTGAAAGCGGTGCTGAACAGGCCCGCCTGGTCGGTGTAGCTCTGGGTCAGGCGGATGCTGCCCTGGTCGGGGTAGGCGTCCATGGCGGCGGCGAGAAAGGCGCGCCCCCGGGCCGGGGCCGATGCGGGACGTGTGCCGGAGGGACCGGCCGCCAGGGCCTGACCCGAGCCGACGGCGGTGAGCCCCGCGGCACTGATGCCGATTCCGGCACCGATGAGCGAACGCCGGCTGAGTGCCGGGCCTGGTCTGCCAGTCATGGATCTCCCTTGAGAGCGCTCTCAACAGTGCGCGCTCATTGTGCTGGCGGTCCGGGGGCGGGTCAACGCTCCGTTCGGAAGGGAGACTTGCGCAGGAAGGCGAACGGTGGGTGGATCACTCGCACACGATCTCGTCACGCGGCGTGTAGTGCGTGCGGAACGGCTCCCGCCGCACCTCCCTGCCGTCGTCGTAGAAGACCCGTTCCACGGTGACGTCGAACCCCTCGAGCGGCGTCTGCGGCACGCACTCCTTGTCGTCGCTCACCTTCTTCTCGGGCTGCTTCACCTCGGTGCGCGGGCCCTTGACCGACTTGATCTCGTCGTACTTCCGGGTGCCGAGGAAGGAGACGGTCACGGACGTGTCCGTGGACTCGGCCTGGATGTAGATCGCCTTGCCGGAGTCGTTGGTGAACCGCAGGTCCAGGCTGCCCCAGGCCACCGTCGCCTCGCGGCCCTCCGGGTAGCGCTCGATGTAGAAGGAGTGCGCGCCGTGCTCCACGGGCTTGACCCCGGCGAAGAACAGCGCGTTGTACACGGTCGTCGCCACGGCGGAGACCCCGCCGCCGGACGCCTTCGTGAACTTGTCGTCGAGGATGATGATGCCCTCGACGAAGCCGTTGGCCTCGGTGCGCTCGCCGACGGTCCGGTTGAAGCTCCAGGTCTCGTCGGGCCGGACCAGGGAGCCGTTGATGAGTTCCACCGCCCGGCCGATGTTCCTCGTACGGTACTCCGCCGGTTCGAAGTGGACGGTGAAGGAGGACATCTTCTCCGTCAGCCCCAGCTCCGCGGCGTTCTCGCGGGTGATCTCGGGCTGGGTCCGGTCCACGGCGACCTCGCCGCTGCGGTCCGCGCCCGACTTGGTGAGCAGCGGCAGCACCGCCTTGCCCAGTGCCTTGTCGGTGACCTTCCGGCCCATCCTGGCGTCCTCGGTCACCACGGCCTTGTCGCCGGCCGGCCGGAGTTTCGCGTTCTCGGCGGTCGTGGTGACGTCCCTCAGCGGGCCCGCCACGGCGGGATCAGCACGCAGCCCCTCGGCGTCCAGCTCCGGTCTCAGCCTTCCGCTGCCGTCCGGCCGCATCGCCAGGTGCTCGCCCAGGACGGCCGGCCCGACGGTGAACCGCCTGCCGCCCGCGGTGAGCGTGACGGGCGCCGACATGGCCGGCTCGGCGAACGTGCGTACCGCCCGCCGTACCTCGTCGGCCGTGACCTTCGGCCTGGTCTCGCGGGCGGGCAGCGACGTCACCGAGCGGGTGTCGCCGCGCAGGAAGGAGGAGCGCAGCGGGCCGACCGCGCCGGCCACGTCCAGCGTGTACCCCGTGCGCGGGGCGACCTGCTCGACCCGCCCGTCGTCGAAGGCGACGGCACCGTCCCGGACCTTCTGGTCGAGCCCCTTCGCCACCTGACCGAGGGCGGCCCGCGCCTTGTCCTCGTCGAGGCGTACGACCGGCTCGATGTCACCGCCCGAGCGGAAGAACCCGCCGAACACGCTGACCGGACCGGCGCCGGTGCGTGCCGCCCGGTCGACGGTCTCCTCGACGTCGAAGGAGAGCCCGGCGCGCCGCGGATCGACCGTGGCCGTGCGGTCACCGACCCTGACGGGCAGCTCCCGCGCCCCGGCCGCGTCCAGGTGCCGCTCCAGCTTCCGCACCGCCTCCGCACGGCTCAGGCCCCCGATCTCCACCCCGCGCACCGTCGTACCGGAGTCGATCTCCCCACCGGTCAGCATCAGCCCGGCGAGGTACAGCCCGCCGACACCCACGGCCAGCGCGCCGCCGGCCAGGGCCAGGGGCGGAAGGGAGATGATGCGCGGGACGGAGGTTATGCGGGGGCGCATGGGTCTCCTGGAGATCGATGACGACGGTGCACCCGGTGACGCGACACTGCTGCGGGCAAACACATCAAGCTATCCACATCCGGGCGGCAAACCGGTATGGCCCAGACCACTTTTGTCCGAGATCACTCCGGAACCGGCCGGTCCGTACCCGTATTCGTGCAGGCCACAGAGTGATAACGGCGAACAACTGTCGGGTGGTTGGCGCCGTCTACGCCGACATGAAGATTTCTTTCCTGATTCACAACGCCTATGGAATCGGAGGCACGATCACCACCACGTTCAACCTCGCCGGGGCGCTCGCCGAGCGGCACGACGTGGAGATCGTCTCCGCTTTACGCCACCGCGAGCATCCCAACCTCGTCCTGGACCCCCGGGTGCGGCTGCGCGCGCTGGTCGACCTGCGCAAGGAGGAGGACCATCCGCTGCACCAGAGACCGGCGAAGGTGTTCCCGTCCGCCGAGTACCGCCACCGCCAGTACAGCGAGCTGACCGACCAGCGGATCGGCGAGTGCCTGGAGGCGATCGACACCGACGTCGTCATCGGCACCCGCCCCGGCCTCAACGTGCACATCGCGCGGCAGGCCCCGCAGCGCGTCCTGCGCGTCGGCCAGGAGCACCTCACCCTCGACAACCACCCGCCCGCGCTGCGCACCGCGCTGCGCCGCGCCTACCGCCGCCTCGACGTGATCACCACCGTCACGGAAGCGGACGCCGCCGCCTACCGGCGCAAGATGTGGCTGCCCGGCGTCCACGTCGAGGCCCTCCCGAACAGCGTCCCCGACCCCGCGGTGCCGCCCGCCGACGGCACCGCAAAGATCGTCATCGCCGCGGGCCGGCTGGTCCCGGTGAAGCGCTACGACCTGCTCATCGAGGCGTTCGCCCAGGTCGCCGCCGCGTTCCCGGACTGGCAGCTGCGCATCTACGGCAAGGGCGAGGAACAGCCCAGGCTGCGGGACCTCATCGAACGGCTCCGCCTGTGGAACAACGTGTTCCTGATGGGGGCCGCCACCCCCATGGAGGCCGAGTGGGCCAAGGGTTCGATCGGCGCGGCCGCGTCCAACTTCGAGCCGTTCGGCATGACCATCGTCGAGGCGATGCGCTGCGGACTGCCCGTCGTCAGCACCGACTGCCCCTACGGCCCCGGCGAGATCATCGAGGACCGAGCCGACGGCCGGCTGGTACCGGTCGGGGACGCCGACGCCCTCGCCTCGGCCCTGCTGGAACTCGTCGGCGACGACGAACGGCGCCGCCGCATGGGCCGCACCGCCCTGGAGAACGCGCGCCGATTCGCCCCCGGCCCCGTCGTCGCCCAGGCCGAACGCCTCCTGGAGGACGCCCTGGCGGCCCGGACCACGAGCCGACGGACCTCACCTCCGCAGGACCACCACCGGAGCAACAGCGCACTGATCGGCCGGAGCCACGCCGCCCGCGACGCGGCCCACGCCGCGGCCGTCGGCGCACTCCGCGCGATACGCAAGGGACGCCGATGACCACGCACCTCGACACCCACCTGCGCACCCACTGCGCGATCGACACGGACGGCCGCATCACCTTCCGCCTCCCGCCGGCCCCGGCTGCCCACCCCCAGTTGCTCCTGAGGCTGCGCCCCAAGAAGGGCCGCCCCGAGACGACGCTCCACCTGCTCGACCTGAAGCCCGGCCGGGCCGACGGCGACCTGCACGCCGTGCTGGAACCGCACCCGGCCCTCGACGAAGGCCGCTGGGACCTGTACCTGCTCCCGGCACCGGAAGCCGAACGACAGCGGCTGCGCCCCGGCCTCAAAGACCTGCGCGCCCTCGTGGACGGCCACCTCCGCGACCGGCCCTCACCGGTCGCCGTCAGAATCCCCTACGTCACGAAGGACGGCTTCCTCGCACTCAGGGCCTGGCGGCGCACCGCCCACGCGGAGGCCCGCGCCATCGACGTCACCCAGCAGGCCCTGACGGTCGAGGCCCGCCTGCACGGCGCCGAACTCCGTGCGGACGCCACCGTACGGCTGCGCCTGCGGGGGACCGGCACCGTACGGGACCTGCGCCCCCGGATCGACGACGACGGCAGAGGGTTCTCCTTCACCGCCGACCAGGAGGACCTGACGGGTGGCTCCGAAGCCCCGGGCCGGATCTGGGACGCCTTCGTCCGGCCCACCACCGGCGCGCCACCGATAAGGATCGGCCGGCTTCTCGACGACGTGGCGGACCGCAAACACGTCTTCGTCTACCCGGCACTCACGGCGGGCGGATCCATCTCGCGCCCCTACTACACCGTCGACAACGACCTCGCGATCGAGGTGACACCGGCCGAATCGCCGAAATGCCCGAAATGAAAATTCCTGGACCTTCGGATGGCCATTTCGTCGGTACCACGCGACAGGCATGTGTGGATTCTGTGCAAAGCGGCGGCAAAAAGGTCAGGCGCTCGTTCGCAACTGCCGTAAACACGAAGGGGACTTGCGGCAATAACCAAACTCAAGTACCTAGATGAATCATGAACCTGTTCAACCGCGTCGTGCCGTCCCGCCGGCAGACGCCGCCAGTCCCCCCACAGCGTCCCGCCGGCGCACCGGCTTCCCCCACTGCGGTCCTGCCCGACCCCGACCTGGCGAATCTCACCGGCGAATGGGTCGTCGATCCCGCTCACAGCAGGATCGGCTTCTCCGTCCGGCATGCCATGGTGACCACCGTGCGCGGTTGTTTCCTGGAGTACGAAAGCCTCCTCTACTTCGACGCGCGCAACCCCGCCCGCTCGCGGGCCGACCTCACCCTGTTCACCGCCAGCGTCGACACCGGGGTGGAACAGCGCGACGCCCACCTGGTCGGCCGGGACTTCCTGGACGTCGCCACCTATCCGCGTATGCGCTTCACGAGTACCGCGGTGGAACAGGCGGGCGCCGACCTCTTTCGCATGTCGGGCGAGCTCACCATCAAGGGCATATCGCGGCCGGTCGTCCTGGAGATGACCTACATCGGACACGTCACCGACCCCTTCGGATACGAAAGGGTCGGATTCGACGGCACCACCACAATCAACCGCTCCGACTGGGGCCTGACCTACAACAGCAGACTGGCCGAGGGAGGCGCGATGGTGAGCGAGAAGGTGCGTCTGCAACTCGACATCGCCGCCATCCGCACGGCCTCGGCGGCCGGCTGACCGCGCCGGTCACGGCCGCAGGCCTCACGGCCCGGCGTCGCCGGGCCCGGCCAGGACGCGGAACGTCGCCGGGCCCAGCGTGATCACCCCGTCGCTCAGCGGCGTGCACCGCACACCGCCCCGCCCGCGCAGGGCGCGCTGGGCGCCGGGGCCGATGGTCACGTCCATCCAGGCGCACGGCCGGGCCGGCCGGTGCACGGCGAACACCACCGGTCCGGTGCCGCAGTCGAGGGCGATCGTCGATCCGACACAGGAGTCGATGTCGACGCCTCTGAGCAGGACGTTGCGGCGGGTGTGGCGGAGGTCGGCGTCCGCCGGGAGGTTCTCCGCGGCCATGAGGGTCACCGCAGCGTTCCGGTGGGCCGGCCTGGCGTAGTAGCGGTCGCCGACCAGCCCCAGGCCACGACGCACCTCCACTCGGGGGACGCGCTCGTCGGACGGGCCGGGTGAGGGGCCGTCCGACGGCCGTCCCGCCAGCCGGTGCGCGGGCGACACCAGCAGCTGCAGCACCTCCACCTCGGTCATGGCGTCAACCCTATGCCTCGGTCACCACCGCCCGGCGGACCCCCGCAGGCGTACGGTCACTCGTCCTGCCTCCGCCCGATCCCCCTGTCCTCCAGAGGGGCCCGGCCGTCCGCCGACTCGCCCGCGGTGAGGTGCTCCAGGACCTCGACCAGTTCCTGGCACGCGCGCTCCACCGAACGCCGGGTGTGGATCTGCTCGGTGATCACGGCCGACAGGATCAGGGCCGTCAGCGCCATCGCCCCGTTGAACGCCTGGAGCTTGATCATCACCTCCACCCTGGTCAGCCGTTCGAACGGCCCGGACCGGTCGGTCGCGGCCACCGTGGCCATGACCGAGGCGAACAGGGCGCAGAGCATGCTGCCGGCCAGCTGGAAGCGCAGCGCCGCCCAGATCAGCAGGGGATAGACGAGGAAGAGCAGACTGACGGAGCTGTGTGCGGCCAGCGGTACGACACAGCAGATGACAAGCGCCAGGCCCGAGGCCTCCTTCCAGCGCGACAGGCGCATCGGCGGGCGGAGGCGGGACAGCAGGAGAAGTACCGGGGTGACGATCAGCACGCCCATCGCGTCGCCCACCCACCAGGCCAGCCACACCGCCCAGAAGGCCGGCCATTCGAGCCTGCCCGTGGCGAGCAGGATGCCCGCGCCGGTGGTCGAGCTGATCAGCATGGCGGTGAACGCGCCCAGGAACACCAGGGCGAGACCGTCCCGCAGACGGGCCAGATCGGTACGGAAACCCGCCCGGCGCAGCAGCAGGTACCCCGCGACGGGGGCCGCCGTGTTGCCCGCCAGGACAGCGAAGGCCCAGGGGCTCAGGGAGGTGAGGGAAAGGATCACGAGGAAGGCGCCCAGGGCGATCCCCGGCCAGCAGCGCAACCCGAAGATCAGCAAGCAGGCGACCGAGACGCCGGTGGGGGGCCAGATCGGGGTGACGACCGAGCCCTCGACGACCAGTTCCCGCAGCAGGCCCAGGTGCCCCGAGACGTAGTAGCAGGCGGCAACGGCCGGCGTCTGCAGAGCGACGACGGCCGACATACGCGGATCCCGGCTACCCACCACAGCAGTCATGAGACACCGAGGCCGCCGCGGCGGCGAGGTGAGAGCAGGGGCCCTGCGGCCCTATGGCTGAGCCAGCCCCTGCGGCCCCATTGCTGAGCCCGCCGCTGCGGACCTATGGCTGAGCCTCCGGCCCGTCGAAGCCGACCACCAGCACGGCGGCGTCGTCGTCGTGCCCCACCTGCTCCGCGCCCTTGATCAGGGCGGCCGCGAGCGCGTCCACGTCCATGCCCGCCGCCGCCGCGATGCCCGCGAGCCGCTTCACCTGGTCGAGGCCCTCCTCGAGCCGCAGGCAGGGCCCCTCCACGACACCGTCCGTGACCAGCACGAACATGCCACCCGTGGTCAGCTCGTACCGGGTCACCGGATACGACACCCCCGCCTGGATCCCCAGCGGCGGTCCGCCCTCGTCCACGGTGACGCCGGACTTCCCGTCGGCCGTTGCCCAGACGCAGGGCAGGTGCCCGGCCCGAGCGCTCTCCAGTACGCCGGCACACGGGTCGAGCCGTATGAAGGTGCAGGTGGCGAACAGATCGGAGCCCAGGGACAGCAGCAGCTCGTTGGTCCGGGCCAGGACCTCGCCCGGCTCGCTGGTGACGGAGGCCAGGGCCCGCAGCCCGGCCCGCACCTGCCCCATGAAGGCGGCGGCTTCGATGTTGTGGCCCTGGACGTCACCGATGGACAGACCGATACGGCCGTCTCCCAGTGTGAAGGCGTCGTACCAGTCGCCGCCCACGTTGAGCCCCTGGTACGCGGGCGCGTACCGCACGGCGAGATGCAGCCGGCGGGCGACGGGCAGATCGCGCGGGAGCATGCCGCGCTGCAGTGCGATGGCCAGCTCGACCCGCGACCGCTGCATCTCGGCCTGCGCACGCGCCTGAGCCGTCAGCGCCCCGAGCCGGGTCAGCAGCTCGTCGCCGTCGTCCGTCGTGCCGGTGCGGGACATTGATCACTCCGGCGAGGATGGCCACGGTCGGTGACGACCCTCGAAGCAAATCATCTAATTTGTGTCCATAGGAGGATACGTGGCTGAGGCCCCGTCGACGACTCGTGCTCCCCGCGCCCGCCCGACCGCCGCCAGCACGAAGGTGACGCTGATCAGCAACGCCCAGGCGCCGAACTTCTCCACCCCCACCGGCTCCCAGCCGTGCTCCTGGTACGGATAGCGCCAGGCACCGACGAGGGTGGCGAGGTTCTCCGCCACCCACAGGAAGAAGCCGATCAGGACGAACGAGAGCGCCAGCGGCATCCGCCGGCGCACACCCCGCACCGTGAAACACACCGACGTCCCCGCGGTGACGGCCAGCAGCAGCCCAGCCAGCACCCAGCGGGCATCGGGCAGCCAGTGATGGCTGAAGAAGTTGACGTAAACGGCCGCGGCCACCACCGCCGTCGCCCGCGGCCGGTAGCGCACGAGCCCGAGATCGAACAGATGCCACGCCCGGCACACGTAGCTGCCCACGGCCGCGTACAGAAACCCGCCGTACAGCGGGACCCCGGCGAACTTCAGCACGCCCGGCTCCGGATAGCTCCACGAACCGAGCGACACCTTCACCAGCTCGAAGGCCAGGCCGATGACGTGACAGACCGCGATGACGGCGATGTCCCGGCCGTTCTCCCAGCCACGCAGCCAGAACAGCAGCGTGAGCAGCACGCCGTAGACGACCAGCAGGTCATAGCGCGCCACGGGCAGGTCGGGCAGCAGGGTGGACACGGCCACGCCGGACAGCAGCGCGATGGCGAACGCGCACGCCCGGGTCTGCTTCAGGCGAAGTCGAGCAGCTGCCGGACCGGCGCGGTCCCGGGGCCGGTGGAACGTGCAGGGATCATGGTGCCCTGTAGGACGGGCCCGCGCGCCTACCGGTTGCAGCGGCCCTCCCCGGCCGGCACCCGTCCCTCACCGGCTGCGCCGCCCCGGGCTGCACCGCCTCCGGCTGCGTCCCGGGCTTCGGCCACGGCCTTCCGCAGCAGCCCGGCAAGACGCTCATCCGCGTCAGGCGCGGCGCACAGCACCCGCAGTGCGTGTTCCAGGTACCGTCGCCCCGGGCCACGCCACCACAACAGATCGGCGACACGTCCCGGCAGCCCGCCCGCACGGACGTGAGCGAGCCTCTCGCCCCGCCGACGGCACGCACGGCCGTGCCGCGCCAGACGCCGGGACGGCCATCGCAGCACGCGCGCCGCACCCACGACCGTGCCGACGAGCAGCGGCGCGTACGCCCGATCCACCGGACGGGCGTCGGCGAGCTCTGCGGCCAGCGGCCACAGGGCGTGCCGGGTGGCGTCACCGACGCTGTCGTTGACCACGCGGACCAGAGCCGCGAGCGCCGGATGCGTACCGGCCGGGCTGTCGGTGAACCCGCCGCCGGCCAGCAACGCGGCGCTCTCCATCAGACAGGCGCCGTCGTCGGGGTGCAGGTGCGCGAAACGCCCCGGCACCGGAAGGCCGTGCGGGGGAAAGTCGGTCATGTGGGCCTCCGGGCTGGGATCAGAGACCGGTGACGGCGTGCAGGACGAGGTAGATCGCGGCGGCGGGAATCCCGGCGCCGAAGAACGTGAGCACCCAGGCGGTGACGATGGAGCGGGCCACTTGCCAGCGTACGGCCGAGGCGCGCCGGGTGGCACCGGCGCCCAGAATGGCCGCGGTGATCGTCTGCGTGGTGGAGATCGGCGCCTTCACCAGGAACGCGGTGGTGTAGAGGACGGCCGCGGCGGCGGTCTCGGCGGCGAACCCGCGCGGCGGATCGAGATGCACGATGCGCCGGCCGAGGGTGGTGATGATGCGACGCCCGCCGCTGTAGGTACCGGCCGCCATGGCGGCCGCCACGGCGGCGATCACCCACACCGGAACCGAGAAGTCGTCCTGCCAGCCCGCCGTGACCAGGGCGAGCACGATGACCCCCATGGTCTTCTGGGCGTCCTGCAACCCGTGCCCCAGGCCCATCGCGGCGGCGGAGACGGTCTGTGCCATACGGAAGCGGCGCATGGTCCGCCGGGGCGTCGAACGACGGAACACCCACAGGATGGCCACGTGCAGCGCATAGCCGAGAGCCACACCGACCAGCGGGGAGAGCAGCATCGGCAGGACGACCTTGTCCACGATCCCGGACCAGTGCACGGTGGCGGAGGCGGCGAGCGCGGCACCGACCAGACCGCCGATCAGAGCGTGTGAGGACGAGGTCGGCAGCCCCCGCCACCAGGTGAACACGTTCCAGCCAATGGCTCCGAGGAGCGCGCACATGACCAGCAGCAGACCAGATTCGTCCTCGGGCGCACCGATGATGCCGCTGCCGACGGTCTGGGCGACCTCGGTCCCGAGGAAGGCGCCGCAGAAGTTCATCACCGCGGCCATGGCCAGCGCCACACGCGGCGTCAGGGCCCTGGTGGAGATCGAGGTGGCGATCGCGTTCGCGGCGTCGTGGAAGCCGTTGGTGAAGTCGAAGGTCAGTCCCACGATGATGATCAGCACCACCAGGGTGAGCTCCATGACCGATCACCTTTCCGCAGCCAGAGCGCCGGACCGCCACGGGCGCCGTCGGCGCACGGATCCATCGTGCCGCTAAACCCCCGGACGGACCCGCCCGGAGCAGCGGTAGTGGGACGAGGGGAGTCGGTGATCCGTTTTACGGTGTCCTGGTGCAATCTGTTCCGAAATGGGTTCTTCTGTCGTCGGCGTCCGCCCCCGTGGTGTTGATCATCGGCTGGATGGCGGCGGCGGCACTGCAAGGGCCCGGGTACGACCCGGCCGCTCAGACCATCAGCGTCCTGGCGGCCCCCGGAGGCTCGGGCTACTGGGTGATGACCGGCGCGTTCATCGCCCTGGGCGCCTGCCACCTGCTCACCGCCTGGGGACTGCGCCCGGCCGCGACCCCCGGCCGGCTGGCCCTGGCGGCCGGGGGAGTGTCCGCCCTGGCGGTGGCCCTGGTCCCGGCGCCGAGCAGCGGCGGCTCCCTGAGCCACGGCTCGATCGCCGCCGTCGGCTTCGCCGTCCTGGCGGCATGGCCCGTCCTGGCCATCCGGACCGGCGGCGGTGTCCCATGGGCCCTGCGGCCCGTGCCGTCCCTCGGAGCCACCGCGGTGATGGCGGTGGGCGCGGCATGGTTCCTGCTCGAGACGCATCTGCACGGCGTCGCCGGCGTCGCCGAACGCGCCGTCACGACCCTCCAGTCGGTCTGGCCGTTCGTGGTAGCCCTGTCCTGCCTGCGCCACTCCACCCGCGAGGCGCCCCCGAGGTGACGCGACACGCCTCAGTCACGACGAAACCCTTGCCCGACATGCCGCATCGCAGGAACGCCGTGCGTACCACATCGCAGGAACGCCGTACGTACGCGCTTGGTACGCGAAACCGACGCTCCGCGCTAGGGTTGCGGATCAGGAGGTGCCCTCATGTCGGAGCTGTTCGACGCGGTTGATGCGCTGGTCGCGTCCCGCTCCCCGCTGCCGCCCCCGGCGGAACGCAAGCGGCTGCGCCAGGCCCACGGCCTGACGCTGGACGAGGTGGCCGCCGCGCTGCAAGTGCGGCGTGCGACGGTCAGCGGCTGGGAGGTCGGCAAGACCGAGCCGCGCCCGCCGGAGCGCGACGCATACGCCCGCATGCTGAAGCAGCTCGCCCAGCTCTACCCTGCCGCCAACGCCGCGGCGCCCGCGCAGGACACATCCGCTCCCGAGACGCCTGCCGCCCCTGCCGCGCCGGCGCCGTCGGCGGCCCAACCGCCCCGGGCGCGCACAGGATCCGCAGGCCCGACCCCCGAGGCCCCTCCCGGGAACGCCGCGCCCCGCCCCGACGCCCCCGCCGCTGTGCCGCGCCCGGCGGCATCGACGACCAGGCCGTCGTCGACGTCGCGCCGCCCCGGCACCACGAAGGCGGCCCCGGCGAATCTCCCGGCCTCCGATGCCGACCCGCGGTTCGCGAACGGTCCGTTGCTCGTCATCGACGCCGACGACGGCGCCCAGGTGATGGGCTACGGCATCGGCGGCCTGGTCCTCGACGTGCCCGCCAAGTCGCTCCCGGCTCTGGTGGAGTGGACGCTGAAGGAGGCTCAGCTCGGGGCAGGAAGGCTGCACGGCTCCGGCAAGGATGCCGACCCCCTGCTCGTGCTCACCGAGAGCGCGTGCGAGCGGTACGGGCTCCCGGTGGCACTGTCGGACGCCGAGCGGCTCACCGGGCGCCTCCCGGACGGCCACAAGGTCATCAAGCAACTCGAGCGGGCCGACTGGCAGCTGACCAAGCGCGGGTTCGGGCCGTGGGCGCGGATCTACCGCCCTGCCCGGGGCCGTCAGCGCCAGTGCGTGCAACTGTGCATCCCGTCCTGGGGCGCGCTCGACGCCCGCACCTGGGGCCACGCCGCGCAGCTCGGACCGGCGGAACTCGCCCGCGTGCTCGGCACCTACGCCGCCCGCGTGATGACACCGCGCGGCTCGACCGCCGTCACCGGCCTGGAGCTGATGACCGCCCTCAACCCGCCGACCCGAGCGAGCGAGGCGGACGAGACGGGGAAACGGCACAAGGAACACCGGCCCGGCTCGCTGGGCGAGCACCCGATGGACTGCGCACCGTGCGAGGCCCCGGACGGGCATCCACTGCTCGCCGGCCTGCCCCGCTTCCACCAGCGGGGCCCGGACGAGATGCTCTTCGAGGAGGCGTACGACTGGGCACGTGAGCTCACCGACGCCGAGTGCATGCAGCGGTACCTGGTCGGCATCGACGTCAACCTCGCCTTCGGCGCTGCCGCCAATGGTGCCGTCGTCGGCCTGGCGACGCCGCCCGTGCACGTCACGAACCCCGTCTTCGACCCGACGCTGCCCGGCGCATGGCTGGTCGATCTCTCCCACGTAGACCTCTCCCGCGTCCTGGTCGGCAAGCAGTGGCGCCGGCTCGACAGCGCGTTGCTGCCCAGTCCGTTCACGCCGACCGGCGAGCGCCCGGAGGGCCCGGCCTGGTACGCGACTCCGACGGTGGCGTACGCGGTGGAGCTCGGTTACGACGTCGCCCCGACCGAGGCCTGGGTCAGGGAGGACAAGGGCAGGTTCCTGGACGGCTGGTACAAGCGGCTGCGTAACGCGTACGTCGACACCATGGCGGACCTCGGCGTGGGCGAGAAGCTGCGCCCACCGGAGTTCCTGGAGGCCATGGAGGGCTACCGGCAGCGCGATCCCGAGATGGCGATGGTCCTGGACGCGGTCAAGTCCACGGTGAAGGGCGGCATCGGCAAGCTGCGTGAACGGGCGCGTGGCGGCGGCTGGAAGCCCGGGCAGCCCTGGCCGGCCCTGTCCCGCCCGACCTGGCGGCCCGACATCCGCGCCGCCGTCATCTCGCGGGCCCGGATCAACATGCACCGCAAGATGCTCAACCTGGCCGCGGGGACCGGCCGGTATCCCGTGGCGGTCCTGTCGGACTGCGCCGTCTACGCCGCGGAGGGGCCCAGTCCGCTCCACGTCCTGCCGTACGACGCCGACGGCAAGACGGTGCCCGGCAGCTTCCGGCTCGGGGTGTCACCGGGGATGGTCAAGCACGAGGGCACGCAGACCACCCTGTGGGCCGAAGCGGTGCGGGAGAAGTACGGCCAGGTCCTCAACCTCGCCCGCTACATCAAGACCGGTGAGGTCACTGCCAAGGACGACGGAGAGTAGGGGAGCGAGCCCATGGACACGGTCGGGGACGGTCTCGACGCCGCGCTGCGCAAGGCGTTCACGCGCCCGATCCCCAAGAGCGCGGGCGCGCAGATGCGCTACCTGGTCAGACAGCTCAAGGGCACCAGGCCGGTGGCCGAGTTGCTCGGCATCACCCAGCGCACCGTCGAACGGTATGTGAAGGACCAGATCAGAACGCCCCGGCCCGACCTCGCGCAGCGCATGGAGCGCGAGGTCAGGACGAGGTGGCAGCCCCAGATCCGGGCCAAGGCCAAACAGGCCGCGGCCACCACCGGCGGCATCGTCATCGACACCCGAGCCCGGTTCGGCTACACGGCCGCCCCCGGAACCACCGACGACGCCCGGCTGCGCCACCTCACCGTCGCTCTGCCCCCGCAGTACGCTGCCCGCCTCTTCGAGACGAAGGAGGCCGGCGGCACGGAACAGCAACTGCGCGACATCGCGGCAGAGGCACTGGGCGAGGTGTACTTCCGCGACAACGGCCGCCGCGCCCATGGCCTCGAAGTCGAGTTCACCGACGTGGAGCACCTCGAGTTCGACCTCTGACACCGCCGGAGATCTTTAATCCGCTGCTCGAGAAGACCGTGGCCCCTACAGTGAAGCCCAATGACACTCCTACATGTCCATGACTACGGGGGCGATGGCCCTCAACTGGTTCTGCTGCACGGTTTCTCACGGTCGCTCGCCGACTGGGACGCCGCCGCCACCCTCCTCACCGCCGGGCACCGTGTCCTCGCCGTCGACCTCCCCGGCCATGGCCGCTCTCCCGGTATCTCCCCCTGGACCCTGCCCGCCGTGGTGCGGCACCTCGCGGACACACTCGACGCGCATGGCGTGCCGGAGGCCGTCGTGGTGGGCCATTCGCTCGGCGGCATCGTCGCGGTCGAGTACGCCCGGGCGAACCCGAACCGTGCCCGGGCCCGTGCCGCCGTGAACCTCGACGGCTTCTGGTGGGGACGCGAGTACCCCGGCGCCCACCGGGTGAGTGAGGTGCTGCTGGCGTCCGCCGGGTTCGTCGCGCCACCCGGGTACATCGAGGAGAAGGTCGTCTTCTCCGCCCGGCTCGGGATTCCCGCCGACCGTGCGGAGGCCGCTGCCCGCGCCGCCGCGCGTCCCTTGCCCGACGGCAGGTGGCAGACGCTGCCGGAACGGTCGGCGGCGCTGGAGATCCAGCACGAACTCGAAAAGCTCGGCGAGCTCGGTGTCACCACATGGCTGGACGGGCTCGACTGCCCGCTGCTGCTGGTCCAGGCCGGTCGACGGCCGGCGCCGGCGCCCGGAATGGAGTGGTTCGCCGATTTCAGCACTCGCTTCGCGCAAGAGGTCTCCGACGAGCTGGCCGCGCTCTCCCGCAGCTGTCCGACGATCACCGTCGACACGATCGACGCCACCCACCCCATGAACCTGGAGACTCCGGAAGCGGTGGCGACGCTGGTCGCCGACTTCGTTCGAGGACTGGTTCAACCGTCGCACCAGCAGCCGTCGAACATCTCCTAGCGCCTGCGGAGCGGGTTCGCCCAGCGCACGGGTGATGCGCACGAGAGCGGCCGCGGCGTGCAGGCCGGCGAACAGCGGCAGGCGCCCGTCGCGGTAGCCGTCGAAGAAGGCGTCGAACCGCGCCCGGTGCACGGACGCGGGCCGGCCGGTGTGGTCGGTCAGGTCGCGCACGGCGTAGGCGACATCGGCGGCGTACCAGGAGAGGGCGGCCTCGCCGAAGTCGTAGGCGATCGGCCCGCCCTCTGTACGTGTCGGGCACGAACCGCAGATAGCGCCGCCGGCCGTTCCACGGGAGCACGAACACATGCCGACAGCCACAAGCCGATTACGAACGGGGTCCACCGCGGTTCGAGGTGTAACGCGGGGCTGCTCGCGCGGCGCAGAAGTAGGCAGAAACGGGCCAGTCCGAGGCTGAATTCAAATGCCGGGGGCGACCGTTGTAAACCTCTCACGCGCGAGATTGGGATTTCTTGTGAACAACACCGACCCGGTTTCCGGATACCAGGCCTACGACCCGTCCCCGGGGCATGGCCGCCCCGCGCGCGACCAGGCCACGTCGCGGCGGGTAGCCCTTGCCATCTGCACGATCGCCGACATCGCGGCGGGATTGCTGGGCCTGTGGATCGTGCTCTACCTGCTCGACGCGAACCAGGCGAATTCCTTCGTCGAGTTCGTCCACGGGGTGGCGGACTGGCTGTCCGGATGGGCACAGGACATTTTCACGATGGACACCGAAGGGCTGCGCGTTGTCCTCAATTACGGCCTCCCGGCGGTCATCTATTTGCTGATCGGCCACGGAATCGCTGCCCGACTCAACCGGGCCTGATGGCATTACCGGGGTCGAACGACATGGGCGTGGGGCGGGCGGTTCCCCGGTGCCGAGGCGGCAGCCCGCCCCGCCCCCGCCCCCGGCAGGAGCCGTATCACTCCTCGTCGCGTAGCCGGGCCGCCAAGGAGGCCGGCGACTCGGCCTCGTCCGTGTGGCCCAGGGCGGTGAGGGGGGTGACCGCCGCGTCGAGCCGGGTGAGCGTGACCCGCCACAACCGCCGTGGCAAGCCACCCTCCTCGAATGCGTGGACCTCTCGAAGGTCCCAGCCATGGGCAAGGTCGTCGACCAGTTCGCGAGAGAAGAAGTGGACGGCGAACCCGCCGTGCTCCCAGATGTCGTCGCCGTGCCCGATGCCGTCCCGGTAGTGCGCGTCCCCGGTATGCCGCACGGTGTAGACGAACGCACCACCCGGGCGCAGCACCCGGCGCACCTCGGCGACCAGGGCACGGATCTCCTTGGTGGACAGCGCCATGCACAGCAGCATGTGCGCGAACACGGCGTCCATCGACGCGTCCGCGAGCGGCAGCGGCTCACGGGCGTCGTGCGAGGCCGTCATGACCCGCCCGGACACGCCTTGAGCGTCGGCGGCCCGGCGCAGTTGCTCCAGTCCGGCCGCACTGAAGTCGGTAGCCAGTACGGAGAAGCCCTCGCGGGCGAAGAACAGCGCGTCACGGCCGTGCCCGGCGCCCAGCTCCAGCACCTCGCGGGCGCCGGCGGTCCGGAACACCGCGGCGGCGTGGACAGCGGCCTCGGACGGCTCCTCGCCGTACATCCCGGGATGCGCGCCGTAGGTGAGCTGCCAGTGCTCGCGCTGTGCCTCGGACAGCTGCTGCTCGTGCCCCGTCATGCGGACACCCCTCTCGCTGCCCTGTGCCACGGAGTCACAGTGCCGGCCTGGATCCACCCCGCCCGCGGTGCCGATTGACCGGAGGCTGCTTCCGTTGGGAGGGCGTAGCCGGCCGGCCGACGTACGCCACGCTAGGGCCCACGCCGACCGGCTGGCGTGTCAGCCGGCGAGATCGGCCTTGCCGAACAGGAGGGCGTAGCCGGAGGGAAGCCGGCTGAGGATCTGGTTCAGCTCGCCGCCGCTGACCGCCTCGGCCAGGGCCGTCAGGACGGCGCTGGCGTCCCACTCGGCGGTGCGCGGCCGGGCGCCGATGCGCTCGGCGACCCTGCGGTAGAACTCCTCGATCCCGAAGCTCTCGGCCTGCTGCGGCTTGGCATCCGCGAGTGCCTGTCCGAGCGGTCCGGGCAGCTGGGAGACGAGGTCATCGACCTCACCGGGGCTGATCCTCTTGGCCAGCACGCTCAGCACGGCCTCGGTGACCTCCGCGGCCTCGTCCTGGCTGCGGTATTCGCCGAGCTCGCTTACGCGGTCGAGGTACTCGTGGTACTGCATCGTTCGTCACCTCCGCTTGCCGGAGCGTCGCAGGCGTCTGTGTGATGCCCGCCTCTTTCCCGGTACCCAGGTGATCGACGTGTGCGCCGAGCGGGCACCAGGCCCTGTCAGCTTCGCGCGATGGGGAAGGGCTGCGCGCCGCCGGCGGTGGCAGGGCGCACGCCCCGGTCGCCCCCGTGCGCGCTCCTCGCCGGTGGAGCCGGCCCCGCGACCTCCACGTGGGCCGGGCGCAGCAGGTGGCCGCCCAGGCGATAGCCCGGCCGGAGGACCGCCGAGCAGACCAGGTGGTCCCGGTCGGGCGAGACGTGGTGCGCCACCGCGTCGTGGCAGGCGGGGTCGAACGGATCGCCCACCTCGCCGAACGACGTCACGCCCAGCGAGCCGAGCTGCTCCTTCAGACTGCCGGCGACGTCCTCCAGTCCCGGCGTGAGCGGCTCGTGCGCACACGCCCGGTCCACCGCGTCCAGCACGGGCAGCAGCGCCCGGAGCACGTTGGCCACCGCGATCTCCCGTACGGCCAGGCGGTCCCGCCGGACCCGTTTGCGGTAGTTGTCGTACTCGGCCTTCACCCGCTGAAGGTCGGCGGTCCGCTCCTCCACCAGGCGCCGCAGCTCCGCCAGCTCGGTGTACTGCGGCCCGCTCCCGGTCATCGTCAGCCAGCCTCCGGCTTGTCATCGTCGACGATCTCGGCCTCCACCACATCATCCTCGGACGAGCCGCCGGCCGCACCACGGTCCGCGGTCGCCCCGGCGGCACCCGCGGGCTCCTCGGTTCGCGACCTCTCGTACAACGCCGTGCCGATCCGCTGCGCGGCCTGCGCCGTACGCTCGATCGCCTGCCGGATCTCCGCGGTGTCGTCTCCCTTCAGCTTCTCCTTCAGGTCTGCCAGCGCCGTCTCCGTCTCGCTCCTCGCGTCCGCCGGGATCTTGTCCCGGTTGTCCGTGACGAGCCTCTCGGTCGAGTACACGAGCTGCTCGCCCTGGTTGCGGGTCTCCGCGGCCTCGCGCCGCCGACGGTCCTCCTCGGCGTGCTGCTCGGCCTCGCGGACCATGCGGTCGATGTCGTCCTTGGGCAGGG